>UQYA01000050.1 GCA_900545165.1 uncultured Collinsella sp. | reverse complement strand
CGGCAATACGCTTGATGGTCCTTAAAAGAAAGTCCAGTTTATCCTTCCCACTCCAGATCAGGGCATCGGCGCCCGTCCAAGAATTGGGATGCAGTTCAATACGAGCTCGGGGCTCTTTTCGTCTAGATTGGGGACGCATGGCCGGACGAAAACAATTTGCGTCTGGTAATAAGCGTACGAAAGCGCAATTTACGTCTTAATTCCGTACGCAAATCAAGACGAAAATCGTTTACGTCTGCTTTAATCCGTACGAAAACGGTTTTCGTCTTGCAGGGCAGTTGCCGTTTCTACAGTTCAACTTCCAGTTCGGCTTTGTGCTCGTAGAGGTAGTCGCGCATGTAGGGGATGGCAAATGAGACCTTGCCGTACGAGGGAGCCTCGATAATCGATTCTCTTAACAGGCGGCTGCGGACGGAACTCACCTGTTGAGGCGTTTTGTTTAGGGCATCGGCAACCATGCTGGTCGAGCTCGTCTGCCCCAAAGATGCCATGCTCAGCAGATAAGCGATGCACGTGGGCGGAATGCGCTGTAGCGCGGGCTCAATCACCATGGCACAGAAGCGTTCGCGTGCCGTTGCAATGCCGCGCTCGGCTTCTTCTTCTCCAATAATCGGTGTATGTGCGCGTCTTGCCAACTGCCATGCGTAGTATCCAACGAGTTGGATCATGAAAGGATAACCTTGCGTTGCCTCGGCAAGTTGGCCGGCAATACCTGGCTGCAACTCCATGCCAGACGCTTCAATGGTTTCCTCGAGGGAGTACGACACTTCGGTTACTGCCACAGCCTTCAGGTCAAAGGGGAGGGCACGGCGCAAAAACGTAAGTGTCTTTCCGTTGATGATGCTTTCAATCATCGAAGACAGCCCCGCAAAAACAAAGGCTATATCAAGGTCTTCGCCGATAACCTGCTGAATCGCAATGGAGAGCGTTCGGACCTCATCGAGCTCTGCGTCTTGAACCTCGTCGAGAGTGATGAGCAGGCCATTTTCATTCTTGGATATTGTCTGTCTCATGGCGTCGCGTAGCGATGGACCGATTCGCTCAATGTCTATGCTGCCGATGGATATGTCAGCTACGGTGGGCTCAAATCTGGCGTGTTTGGCCTGGAATTTGGGCTGCAGCTGTTCGAGAATGCGTTGGCAAAGTCCCTCGGTTGCGACCTCTTTTATGACCGTCCAGCCACGGCTTTGCGCCAAACGTGAGCACTCGTCAAGGAGGACCGTCTTGCCCGTTCCACGGACGCCGGCTATGCGCATTAGGCGCCCCGGGGCACCAGGCCCGTTGACGAGGCCCTCATTGAATTCTTCGAGCACATCTTCGCGGCCGATAATCGTGGGAGGTGTTTTACCTGCTGTGGGCTTAAAAGGGTTTGTTTGCATGTGAGCCACCTTTGCTCAAGATATAGCAAGATATAGCAAAGTATAGTGAGATATAGCAACGTATAGCGCTGTTCGCGGGTTCTTACGGTGGTGCTATTTTCCGAATGCCGCGCGGATAAAGCGCTGGGCGAACAGCTTGTTGGCGACGTTGATGACATGGCCCAGGAACAGTGCCGAGATGGCGGTCGTGACGCCAAAGCCGCCCAGGTTGTACATAAAGATCAGCGACAACGCGAGCGAGGCGGCGACATGTGAGCAATCAAACACGACTTTTACGTCACCAAAGCGGCGTTTAAGCTTTTCGGCAATGACTTGCACCAAGCCGTCGGGCGCGTTGGGGACAACGCCCATGTTGACGACGAGACTTACGCCAAATGCGGTGACAGCGAGGGAGAGCAGCATGGTCGCAATCTGTGTGGGGAGTGCCGTGGGATGCAGTGGGTTGACCGCCATGAAGAGGTCGGTCAAGCCGCCAATCAGCGTTGAGAAGAACAACTCGAGCAGGATGCGCGGCTGGAACTCGCTTCGCAAGATGGCTAATTGCGCCACGATGTAGGCGACGTAGGTTGCGGTGATCCAAAAGCCGAGCGTCTTGCCAGTGAGCATGGATAGGGTTGTGGCAAAGCACGTGAGCGCGGCGACGCCCAGGCCGGATGCCGTCTGGAGACTCATACCGAGTGCCAGTACTGCAACGCCCACCAGATACATCAGCATTCTGATGACGGTATGGCACCAGTCGATGTTCTCGCCATGCATGATGATGAGCGGTCGCATGTTGCTACCCGTCCTTTCGGTTGTGTGAAAAAGCTGACCCGGGCCGGCAAAAGAGGGTTATCGGAGGCACTGCTGCAAAAGCAGAAAAGCCGGCCCCACGGTCAGTCGTCTAGGAAGTGTCTCGCTGTGCCGGAATGGGACTAAAGGTCCAACGAGACGAGAAGAAAGCAAATGGCATTGCGTGGGCGATAAGATGCCAAGATGGTAGGGTGCGTCTTAGCATCCTATTGCCCACGCTCAACGAAATCGGTTTCGTTTGAGCCTAAGTATACGCACGGGATTTTATTTGCGAAGAGAAAAACAATAAAAAGGTGAACGTTCACCTAATCGCAACAACTCGTTGGCTGTAGTTACGGTGGAATAGTTCCTGTTTTTTGCTGCTGAAGGCCTTGAGCAGGAACTATTCCACCGCAACTTATGAGGGGGCGGGGGATGCGATAGTATTGCATGGTGGTATTCGACTAACCGAGGACTTATCCGAGGGCTTTATGGAACAGCACCAGCATTATCAGAGCCTGCAAGACCAGGCATACAACGCATTGCGCTCCAAGATTATCTATGCCGAGCTCAGGCCCGGCACGCGCCTGTCGGCGATTGGTCTGGAAAAGGAGACGGGAATCGGGCGCACGCCCATTCGCGAGTCCTTTGTGCGCCTGCGCGAGCAGGAGTTGGTGGAAACGCGTCCCAAAAGCGGCACCTACGTCTCTAAGATCAGCATGGAGCATGCCGAGAACGCTTGCTTTTTGCGCGAGAAACTCGAGAGAAGCGTACTCATTAAATGTTGTTCGGCTGCTACGCCCGAGCAAAAGCAGCGGCTCGAGCAGATTCTTACCGAGTCAGAGTCGCTCGACCATGGCGAAACGCGCCGCTTCTTTGACCTGGACAACCTGTTCCATGAGACGTGTTTTGCGATTGCCGGCCGTCACATGTTGTGGGATTGGATGAAGAGCGTCAATACGCATTTTGAGCGATACAACTGGTTGCGTATGGTGTCGCAGGATCTGGATTGGGAGCCGATTCGTCGGCAGCACCGCCGGATTCTCGAGGCCATTAAGAGAGGCGATACCGACGCGGCGAGCTATCTGGCAGAGACACACCTGCACCTGATGCCCGAAGAGCAAGGTCCGGTTATCGCCCTGCATCCCGACTATTTTGAGCTGTCCAAAGACTCGTTCATCTAATCAATCCCCATATAAGTTGCGGTGAAATAGGGACTGTTTTGTGACCTAGGTGGCGCAAACAGTCCCTATTTCACCGCAACTGCGTTGGGGTGTGACCGGGGCACAAAGATGCGGTGCCGCTTGGAGGAAAAGACCGGAAGCAAAGGTCCATTCCTCCAGACGGCGCCGCAGCTGTTTTGATGGCTCGGCTTTTACCGAAGTGGCTCAGTTGAGCGCGACTGCCAGCCGATTATACAAAGCGGCTCGGGGGCGTGTCGCTTCCGTCACGTTCTATCAGCATACAAGACGGTTTTGGTTCTTGTTCGTGACGGAAACGGCGCGCTTCCGAGCCGCTTTAAAAGAAAGGGGGCGAGGTCTAGGGCACGCCCCCTTTCACGATAGAGAGCTAAACCTAGCCGCGGACCTTCTTGACGACGTCCATGGCCTCGCGGGCGATCTGCTCGACCTTGGAGAAGTCGCCGTCGGCAAACAGGGCCGGCTTGACCATCCAGGTGCCACCGCAGGCGATGATGGCGGAGGAGCTCAGGTACTCCTCGACGTTGGCGGTGCTCACGCCGCCGGTAGGCATAAAGCGGTGACCGACAAACGGAGCGGCGAGGGCCTTGATGGTGTTCAGGCCGCCATACTGGGACGCGGGGAAGAACTTGGTGACCTTGAGGCCCAGGTTCTCGGCTGCGGTGACCTCGGAGGGGGTCACGGTGCCGGGAAGGACGGGCAGGTCGATATCGATGCAGTGCTTCACGACGTCCTCGTTGTAACCCGGGGAGACGATGAACTTGGCACCGGCGGCGCGGGCCTGCTCAACCTGCTCGACGGTCAGGACAGTGCCGGCGCCAACGCACATCTCGGGCTCGGCCTCGGCCATAGCGGCGATGCACTCGGCGGCGCAGGCGGTGCGGAAGGTGACCTCGGCGGACTTCATGCCAGCTGCCATAAGGGCGTGGGCGAGCGGAGCGGCGTCCTCGACCTTGTCGAGCACAACGACCGGCACGATGCCCAGGGACTCAAGCGTGGTGTAGAACTGATCGAACATGATGTTCCTTTCGATGTGTGGCGCGCATGGGCGCGTGATTGCCAAATGTGCTGGTCAGGAGCCGATTTTGGATTGGTTATCGGAGGCACTGCTTGGGGTTCAAGCAATTCCAAAACCGGCTGCTCGACCAGTCGTGTAGGGGATGCCAGGCAAAACCGGAATGGGACTGGTGGTTTTGCCCGGCCGGAGGAATCGGGGAGCGGGCCGCAGGGGTATGGGATTGGAAAGCTGCGGCCCGCGGAATGGAGACGGACTAGCGCGCGACGCGGGTGCCACCGTCGGCGGCGGATGCCACGGCTGCAATCTCGCCTGCGGTTACCAAGTTGGAATCGCCCTTGATGGTGAGCTTGAGGATCGAGGCTGCAATCGCGTAGTTGACGGCGTCCTGCGGGTCAAAGTCGTTGATGAGGGCATGGACGAGGCCGGCGTTGAAAGCGTCGCCGGCGGCAACACCCTCGAGCACGTGTACGTCGTGAGCAGGGGAGAACCAGTGCTCGCCACTCTCGGCGTCAAAGAGCATGCCCATCCAGATGGAGCGCTCGACGCAGGAGATGTTGCGGACGACCGAAGCGACCTTCTTGCAGCCGTACTCGGCGCAAATCTGACGGGCCATCTCGACGTAGGTGTCGCGCTCCTCGATGCCGTGGGCAAGGGAGCCGGAGACGCAGGTCATGCCGAGGCCGGCGGGTGCGTCCTCGTCGTTGGCGATGCAGATGTCGACGAGCGGCAGGAGCTCCTTCATGGTGGCCTGCGACTTCTCGGGCGACCACATCTTGCCGCGATAGTTCACGTCGCACACGGTCGTGATGCCCTTGGCGCGGCAGGCGGTGAGGGCATCCTTGCAGGCGGCAGCCATCTCATCGGAGACGGCGGGGGTCACGCCGGAGAAATAGAAGACATCGATGCCCTTGAGGATCTCGTCCCAGTTAAAGACGTCGCGCTTGGCCATGTTGATGGCAGAGTACTTGCGGTCGTAGACGCAACCGTTACCGCGCTGCGAGGCGCCGACCTCAAACACATAGGAGCCAAGACGGTCGCCCTGACGCACGACGCGCGTGGTGTCGACGCCGTAGGCCTTCAGCGAACGCAGGGCGCACTCGCCCAGACGGTTGGCCGGGACAACGGAGACGTAAGCGGCCTTGTCGCCCTGGTAGGCCAGGGAAAGCGCAGTGTTGGCCTCGGCGCCGCCGTAGCGGACGTCAAACTCGGTTGCCTGCTCAATACGCAGGTGGTCTTTGGGTGAGAGTCTCATCATGATCTCGCCGAAGGTAAGAACCGTTTTACCCATGGTCGCGCAGCTCCTTTTACTCGTGCGTACACCTTTGATATGGCGTTGGCACGCAGGTGCCAAGACGGTAGGGTGCGTCTTTGCACCTGCGTGCCAACGCTTGCCGAAATCGGTTTACGAAATCGGTTTCGTTTCGAGTTGTAGTATACTCACCTACAGCGTTTTGCAACCGAGATTTTTAAAAAATGCCTAAAATGGCTCAGACTGCCGACATTGGGAAACGGGGTGCGCTATGGCGCAGATGAGAATCAAGGACATTGCCGCCGAGGCGGGCGTGAGCCCGGCCACGGTCTCGCGCTATCTCAACAACCGCCCCGGGCAAATGACCGAGGAGACCCGTGCTCGCATCGCGGCAGTTATCGAGCGCACCGGCTATCGCCCACGTGCCGCCGCGCGCAATCTGCGCAGCTCGCGTACGAACCTCATCGGTGTGATTCTGGCTGACATCGCCAACCCGTTCTCGAGCGCCATGCTCGAGGGCCTTTCCGCCAGCGCCGCGGCGCGCGGCTGCTCGCTCATGACGGCCATTAGCGGCAACGACCCCGCTAAGGAAGCGGAGTCGCTCACCAGACTTATCGATGCCGGCGTGGACGGCCTGGTCGTCAACACCTGCGGAGGCAATGACGAGGCGATCGCCGCGGCAGCGGGACGTCTGCCCGTCGTGCTGCTCGACCGCGACGTTGCCGACGGCGGTGTCGATCTGGTGACATCTAACAACCGTGAGCTGGTCGCCGGCTTGGTAGACGCCTTGGCAGCTGCGGGCAGCGAGCGCCTGTGCCTGCTCACCGAGGCAAGCGACGACAGCCCCGTGCGTCGCGAGCGTGCCGAGGCCTTTGCCGACGAACTTTCGCGCCGCGGCCTTGCGGGCGAGGTCGTCACTCTGGCCGACGGTGGCGCCACGGGCGTTGGCCGTTTGGACAAGACCATCCGCGACTACGCGGGCAAAAGGCTCGGCCTTATCGCCGTCAACGGTCTGGTTTTCCTGCGTCTGACCGAGGCGCTGGCACAGTTGGGACCGTCGTTGCCGGCGGGTCTCAAGATCGCAACGTTTGACGACTATCCCTGGAATCACGTGCTCTTTGGCGGCGTGACCACGGCCGCGCAAGACACCCTCACCATTGCCGAGCGTGTAGTCGAGCGCCTCTCCGAGCGCATTGACGTCGTCACCACCACGGTGGGCGAGGCCGCAAAGCTGGCGCCCAAACGCATCGAGGTTCCCGGTCACATCGAACACCGCGCTTCGACCTCGCGCTAACCGCTCGTTCGCAACCGACTGTTCGCGCACGTTTTTTGAGCGCTTGATACGCTTTAACCCTGCGGAAACAATTTTCTGCGATAGTATCTGCGATATAGACCAGTCGAAACCCGCCCGAAAGAAAGGGGAGCGACATGAACCAGCAGAACATCGATTACGTACTCCGCTCCGTAGAGCAGCGTGACATCCGCTTTGTGCGTCTGTGGTTTGTCGACATTCTCGGCCGCCTCAAGAACTTTGCCATTAGCCCCGAGGACCTCGAGGTCGCTTTTGAGGAGGGTATTGGCTTTGACGGCTCGGCCATCGAGGGCTTTGCCACGCCCGAGGAAGCCGACATGCTCGCGTTTCCCGATGCTTCGACCTTCCAGATTCTGCCGTGGCGTCCGAGTCACAACGGCGTCGCCCGCGTGTTCTGTGACGTGTGCACTCCCGATCGCAAGCCGTTTGCCGGCGACCCGCGCGATGCCCTGCGCCGCATGTTCTACAAGGCCGAGAAGGCCGGCTATCTGCTCAACGTGGGCGCCGAGCTGGAGTATTACTACTTCCCCGACGAGCACACCCCCGAGCCGCTCGACAACGTGGGCTACTTCGACCTTTCGGTGAGCGATGCCGCTCGCGACCTGCGTCGCAACACAGTCCTCACGCTGGAGAAGATGTCCGTGCCCGTGGAGTACACCTTCCATGCCGCCGGCCGCTCGCAGCACGGCATGAGCCTGCGCCACGCCGAGGCCCTGAGCATGTCCGACGCCATCACCACGGCCAAACTCATCATTAAGCAGCAGGCCTACGAGAGCGGTTGCCACGCCTCCTTTATGCCCAAGCCGTTGGCGGGCGAGGACGGCAGCGCTATGTTCCTGTGCCAGTCGCTATTCGACCACGACGGCAACAACGTCTTTTGGGGCGAGGACGACGAGAAGTATCACCTCTCCGATATCGCCAAGCACTACATGGCCGGCATCCTGGCGCACGCGCGCGAGATCAGCGCCATCACCAACCCCACGGTCAACTCGTACAAGCGCATCACCACGGGTGGCGACTCCGTGCCGCAGTACGCCACGTGGGGCCTGCGCAACCGCGCGAGTATGGTCCGCATCCCGGTCTACAAGCCCGGCAAGCAGCTGTCCACGCGCATCGAGCTTCGCAGCCCCGACCCCATGGCCAACCCGTACCTGGTCAACGCCGTCACGCTGGCGGCTGGTCTGGACGGCATCGAGCGCAAGCTGGAGCTCCCGCCCGAGGCCACGGCCGAGACACTCAAGCTCACCGACCGTCAGATGGTCGAGGCCGGCTACACGCCGCTGCCGCGCTCGCTCAAAGAGGCGCTCGACGTGTTTGAGGACTCGCAGTTTATGAAGGATGCCCTCGGCGAGCACATCCACAGCTTCTTCCTCAAAAAGAAGCGCGACGAGTGGCATAAATTTGAGTCTACGATCACCGAGTGGGAGATCAAGCACTACCTGGCGAACTCCTAATCGCGCTGGCTTGTTCCAGTACGATTGAGCTCATTTCTTTGGAGGCCGATATGTCCGAAAAGAGTGCCCTGTTCATGGCGCGCACGACGCGCTTCCACGAGTTTGCCCGCAGCTTGACGACCACCCTGGGTGTCGAGGTGAGCCTGGCCACCCCCGATTCGCCGACTGCGGCGCACGACTTTGACCTGCTGATTCTCGATTCCGATGGCATCCGCAGCGACCGCATCGATCAGATCGCCAAGTGGCTTGACGATCGTGGCGGCGTCCCCATGCTGGTGATCGTCGACGACGAGGCCCTTGGCACCCTGCGCCTGCCCAATCACGCGCATGCCGACTTTGTATGCCCCACGGCGACGCCCAACGAGCTCAAGGCTCGCGCGCAGCGCTTGATGGGCGAGGAGGAGACCGTCACCGCCGACGATGTGCTCAACATCGATAACCTCGAGATTAACCTGGCTACCTACCAGGTGACGCTCGATAACGAGCCTATCGACCTGACGCTGATGGAGTACTCGCTGCTGAGCTTTTTGGCGACGCACCCCAACCGCGCCTACAGCCGCGAGGTGCTGCTGCACCGCGTGTGGGGCTTTGAGTACTGCGGCGGCACGCGCACCGTCGACGTGCACATTCGACGCATCCGCTCCAAGGTGGGCCCGCAGATCGCGGCGCACATCACCACCGTCCGCGGCGTGGGCTATCTGTTTAAGGACTAGCAAGTAAATAGAGGAATGTGAGGGTACCGGAGATTTCTCCAGTACCCTTTTCTCGTTTAGGGCGAAGAGAAGACCTTTCACCGATTTAAAGTGTGTCAGTAAAAACAATATCAAACGTATAGCACTATCTCACGAATATCATTTAGTTACCGTATCTCCCTACTGCACGGATGGAGGAAGAAATGCGTTATTCGAGAAAGGTGATTGTCGGATTCATAGTATTGCTTGCCGCCCTGATGTCTCCAAGGTTGGTTTTTGGAGACGACGACTTGGTTCGTGTCACACCGCAAATAGCTGTGGAGCAAGCGCAAGCTTTCTTTGATGACGTATCGGATGAGCCGGTGACCGCTTGTGACCCAGTAAAAATGGTGAATTCCGATGGGGAATCAATCGGGTATATCGTTCGCGCGAAGCGGGATGACGTTAACTATGGCTACGTCGTATTTGATTCAGAGCGATCTTGGTGGATCAGCGAATACTGCTTGGCTCCGAACGCCCCTATGCCCATTGAGAATACAAGCGATGAAATAGCTCTTCTCGCATCCCAAGATGACATCGTTGCTTTGAAATTTGACGAGCTGTCTTTTGGTATTGCAGATCTGGATAATAACGTTGTTTTAGATGAGAAGGGATGCCGGTCAACAGCGGTGTTTTCTGTGGGAAATAGCCGCAGCGGATCTCCAGGCAGGTTCGAGGATGTTTTCGTATCGCCCAAAGACCTGTATAAGCAAGGAGATGTCATTGACGCAAGTAAAACAATTTCAGGGATGATAACGCCTACACAATCAGAGGTTATTAAAGAAACGGGGACCTATGCTTGCGATGTGTCTGCAATGTTTGCGGTAAGCAGCCATTATGTAACGCTAAACCGGCTCAAATTGCCAGACTTATATCATGAGCTTTGGCAGTTATCGGGAACATCCGGCGATCCAAATAAGTCATTCGATCAAGCTACGGGCCTTTACTTTACCCAAGGAAGGACTCCATCTCCAAATGCTGCCCCGGCTATTAAGGAGTTCTGTGCTAGGCGCGGGAAAAGGCTTGAGACATCATTTGCTTGGTATCCAGCTTGGGATTCTTTCAGGGCAACTGCAGATTCTGGAAATCTCAGTATTTTTTCTGGGACTCTCAGGTCAAGCCATGACGCTCATGCGATGGCTGTTGCGGGATATGTGGCTATGCATAATACATATTCAAATGATAAGAAATATATGCTTGTTGTCTGGGACGGTTGGTTCAATCAGCTGCGTTTTCTTCCATATGACACAACGATTTATATATCGCATGAAGGGACGTATTGTGGAGAGTGACGGCGAAGATGATAGAAAGCGCATACGTAAAACGCTGGGGCTTCTTTGCGCATTTCTTGGGATATTGGTTGTCGCGGCCTATCAACCGAGTCCCTCGGTCGTTGGTGGAAAAGATGACGAACATATTTCAGTTGAAGTACAGACGCTGTCGGATATTCATAACGGGCAATTTGAGGCGCTTATGCCAAGTGGTTGCCGTAAGAAAATCGATATGCGCCGTAAGTCAAGTTCCGGATATGTCTCAGGGTTGAAAGCAGGTGATAAATGGATTCTAGTTTTTGTGGAAGATAAGGAACTTGACGGGACTGTTCTGTATCCCCATTCAGCTGAGAAAGTCAAATAAAGTAGACAAGGGGAATGAAGAATGATTGATAGAAAGCAGTTTTTAGGTCTGATGGCAGGGGCTCCTATTTTGATGCGAGCTGGGATGGCAGAAGCCGTGGAGTTGCCGGACGCTCGGATGCGATTGACGCTCGTGGTCGACACGGTGGTCAGAGATGAAAATGGCAATGAAAAAACGCGAACAAGAAGCAGAGAGACTATTTTCACGCCAGAGAGCGAAATTGTGTCTGCGGACGCTATGGCCGGTGATGTCATAACAATCCAGAGGGAATCAGATGAAACGTTGCCGCTGCTTGCCAAGATTGAGCTCACGGTCGCTTATTTTAACGATAAAACAGAAATTGAGATTCGTTCCGGAAAGTACTCGATAGTCCAAACCGATCCGCTTGTGATGTATGCAAACGCTTGGTACGCGCTCATGCAGAAGGATAAATACGTGATGAATAACTTCACGGAAAGCGAAGCATCATATGAAACGGGGTGGGGGCCAACGCCATACGACGCGGAGAAAGATAAGTGGACGTGCGGATCAGGCATGGGTGCGACGATTACGGACTTTATTAACGATTCAACATATAGTTTTGCTATCGACTGTTATATCGAATAGACATGACGGCATAAAACGAATTGGCTTAATAGCATGTCATTACTTAAGCAAAGCTGAAATCTTGGCATCTAGTGCTCGGGACTGCCCAGCTTGGGGTACAACTCAACGTGAACAATGATGGCCCGCCACATGTTTGGCGGGCCTTTGGCTATTTGACGAAAGGATCGCAGCTATGAGCGAGAACGATTCCCAGCACCCCCAGGATGCGGGCAACGCCGGCGAGACCCAGCAGCAGCCGCGCGTGCAGGTGGAGTCGACGCCTGCCGGCAGCAACATTCCCTACGTGCAAGCCTACGACACGCAGACCGGCAAGCCGCTGGGCAGCCAGCAGGTTGTAAACAAGCACACAGTGGTCAAGACCAAGACCAAAAAGCTGCCGATCTTTATTACGGCACTCGCCGGCTGTGCCTGCGGCGCCCTGCTGGTCATTGCGCTCATTATGAGCGGCACGCTCAATATCGGTGGCGGCAAGAATGCCGTGACGGCGGGCGCTTCGGGTTCATCGACGCAAAAGATTACGATCGATTCCGAGGACACCACGCTGGCCGAAGCTGTTTCTGCCAAGGCCCTGCCCTCCGTGGTTTCCATTACCGCCACTTCGAGCGGCAGCCAGAATGGCTCGCTTTCGCAGTCTGCCGACGAGTCGGACAGCTCGGGCAGCGTTGGTTCGGGCGTGGTGCTCGATACCGAGGGCCACATCCTCACCAACAACCACGTGGTCGATGGCTATGACCAGTACGTGGTTACCATGGACGACGGCACCACCTATGAGGCTGAGTTCGTGGGCAACGATGCTTCGAGCGACCTGGCCGTCATCAAGCTCAAGGACGCCGACGCCTCCAAGCTCACGCCGATCGAGATCGGTGACTCTTCCAAGCTCAACGTGGGCGAGTGGGTTATGGCCATCGGTTCGCCGTTCGGCAACGAGCAGTCCGTCTCCACGGGCATCGTGTCGGCGCTCTATCGCTCCACGGCCATGAGCTCTACCAGCGGCAACACCATCTACGCCAACATGATCCAGACCGATGCCGCCATCAACCCGGGCAACTCCGGCGGCGCGCTCGTCAACGACAACGGCGAGCTCGTGGGTATTAACTCGCTTATCGAGAGCTACTCGGGCTCCAGCTCGGGCGTGGGCTTTGCCATTCCGGTCAACTATGCCAAGAATATTGCCGACCAGATCATCGACGGTAAGACGCCGGTGCACCCGTACCTGGGCGCCACGCTTTCGAGCGTCAACGCGCTCAACGCTCGCACCAACAAGCTGAGCACCGACAGCGGCGCGTATGTGGCGAGCGTCGTCGAGGATGGTCCCGCCGCCAAGGCTGGCATCCAAGAGGGCGATGTCATTACCAAGCTGGGCGACGACGAGATTACGAGCGCCGATGGCCTGATTATCGCGCTGCGCAGCCACGAGGTGGGCGAGAAGGTCGAGATCACGCTCATGCGCGGCAAGGAAGAGAAAAAGGTTACCGTCGAGCTGGGCTCCGACGAGGAGCTGCAGAACCAGCAGCAGGACGACAGCGCGACCGACACCGGCAACGGCGGTATTACCGACGAGCAGCTGCGCCAGTACCTGGAGGAGCTGCTGGGCCAGCAGGGCCAGGGCCAGGGCTACGGCCAGGGTTACTAACGAGCCGTTTCGCACATACCGATGCCAGAGGGGGCTGTTCCACTAATGCGGGACAGCCCCCTCTTTTCCTATTGATCCGTTGGGGACGGAGGAAAACGGG
>UQYA01000049.1 GCA_900545165.1 uncultured Collinsella sp. | reverse complement strand
ATCTACACGAGCCTTATCGTCGGCAGCGTCAGATGTGTATAAGAGACAGCCACCTGCCCGGTCTGCGGTCGCCCGGCCAAGCGCGAGACCGATACCATGGACACCTTCACCTGCTCCAGCTGGTATTACCTGCGCTATACCGATCCGCACAACACCGAGCTGCCCTTCTCCCGTGAGGCCGCCGACCGTTGGATGCCCGTCGATAACTACATCGGCGGCATCGAGCACGCCATTCTGCACCTGCTCTACAGCCGCTTCTTTACGAAGGCCCTGCGCGACCTGGGCCTGCTGAGCGTGGACGAGCCCTTCACTAACCTGCTGTGCCAGGGCATGGTCAAGGACGAGAACGGCGACACCATGTCCAAGTCCAAGGGCAACGTCGTGCCCCCGAGCTCGGTCATCGAGCCTTACGGTGCCGACACCATGCGTCTGGCGATCCTGTTTATCGCCCCGCCCGAGAAGGACTTCGACTGGGATCCCAAGGCCGTCGAGGGCGCCAACCGCTTTATCAAGCGCGCCTGGCGTATCGTTTGGCAGCTCGTCCAGTCCGGCGATGCCAACGTGGCCTTCGACAAGTCCGCGCTCGATGAGGTTGCGATGAAGCTCTATCGCGAGCGTCACCGCACCATCGCCAAGTGCACCGAGGACTTCGATCGCGGCCAGTTCAACACCGCCATCTCGGCCGTCATGGAGCTCGTCAACGCGGCGAGCGCCTACCTCAACGCCACCGAGGGTACCGCCCGCGACAAGGCGCTGTGCTACGGCGTGGCCAAGGACATCGTGAGCGTCCTTGCCCCCATCTGCCCGTTCTGGGCCGACGAGCTGTGGCACGAGGCGCTCGGCTGCGAGGGCAACGCCTATACCGCTGCCTGGCCCGAGTTCGACCTGGCCGAGTCCATCGAGGACACGGTGCAGATCGTGGTCCAGGTGCTCGGCAAGGTCCGTGGCCGCGTCGACGTTGCCCGCGATGCCTCCAATGAGGATATGCAGGCTGCCGCCGAGGCCGCTGTCGCTAAGTGGCTCGAGGGCAAGACGGTCGTCAAGGCCATCTGCGTGCCCGGTAAGCTGGTCAACTTGGTGGTCAAGTAAGCGCTGCGCGCAAAGCTGACATGCAATAAACGAGGGACGGTCCGGTTGGGTCGTCCCTCGTTTTTCATGTACCTGCCCTGATGTCTGCGGTCAATTGTCCTATTCTTGTGGAGAAGCTGTGCGCACGCTGACCTGCAGATTCGTACTGTGCTTGCACGTTTCCGCAGCTATTGGTATAGTTTGCTTGCAAATGAAGTTGTAATTGAAAGAAGTGGGGTTTCGGCCCCGCTTCTTTTTTGTATGGATGGAGGTGCCGCAATGGTCAAGACCAAGACCGAGCAGGCGATCATCGACGCGCTCGAGGCCGTCGCTCCCCAGCACGATGTCGACATCGTCGACGTCGAGCTCGTGGGTGCCACCAAGGCCCCCTGCGTGCGTGTGCGTATCGAGGGTGCCGAGGGTCAGAGCCTGTCGCTCAACGACGTCACGGCCAACACCAAGTGGGTCGGCGATGTGATTGAGGAACTCGACCCCATCTCTTCGAGCTACACGCTCGAGGTGTCGAGCCCGGGTATGGCGCGCCCGCTGCGCCGCCCGCGAGACTTTGCCCGTTTTGTGGGCGAGGACTGCGAGCTCACCTCCACCGCCACCGAGGGCCGTCGCAAGTACGCCGGCAAGATTGCCGCCGCCACCGAGACGAACGTGACCCTCGAGCTCGAGGACGGCGAGTCCGTTACCCTCGATTTTTCTGATGTTAAAAAGTGCAAGTTGAAGCCCACCTACGACTTCAAGCCCGCGAAGGAAGGAAAGTAAGATGGCAGCATCCGACATGATGTCCGCCCTGATGGAGCTTTGCCAGGAGAAGCACATCGACCAGCTCTACCTGATCGACCGCCTGGAGCAGTCGCTCGCCAAGAGCTATGCCGAGATCCTGCATCTTGAGTGGGGCGCCAAGGTGACCATCGACCGCACCACCGGTAAGATCTACGTCTACCGCCTGGAGCCGATTGACGATTCCATGGACGAGGAGGGCAACTTCACCGAGTTTGAGGAGATCGACGTCACCCCCAAGAACACGAGCCGCATAGCTGCCCAGCACGCCAAGGCCGAGATCAACGCCATCGTGCGTAACTCCGCCCGCGAGCAGATCTACGAGGAGTTCTCCGGCCGCATCGGTGACCTCATCAGCGGTACCGTGCTGCAGTCCACGCCCGACTTCACGATCGTCAAGATTCGCGAGGGCGTCGAGGCCGAGCTGCCGCACTTCGACCAGCGCCGTTACGAGAACGAGCGCAACGAGCGTCCGATGGGCGAGCGCTACCTGCACAACCAGCACATCAAGGCCGTGATCATCGACGTTCGCGACCCCAACTCCAACCTGCAGCCGGTTCGTGGCGAGCACAGCCGTCCGCCGATTGTCATCTCCCGTACCCACCCCGAGCTCATGCGTCGTCTGTTTGAGCAGGAGGTGCCCGAGATCTATGAGGGCACCGTCCAGATCAAGTCGATCGCCCGCGAGCCCGGCCAGCGTTCCAAGGTCGCCGTCCACTCGCTCGACGACCGTCTGGATCCCGTGGGCGCCTGCGTCGGCCCCAAGGGCAGCCGTGTTCGCGCTGTCGTGGGCGAGCTCCGTGGCGAGCGCGTCGACGTCATCCTTTGGGATGCCGATCCTGCCGTCTACGTCGCCAACGCCCTGTCGCCCGCTAAGGTCACCCGCGTCCTCATCGACGAGGAGAAGGCCTACGCCGGAGTCATCGTGCCCGACGACCAACTGTCCCTCGCCATCGGCAAGGAGGGCCAGAACGCCCGTCTCGCCGCGCGCCTGACCGGTTGGCACATCGACATCAAGTCCGAGACCCTTGCCGCCGACATCCTCAAGAACGTTCCCGTTCACGAGGAGCCCGCCGCCGACCTGATCGGTGACGAGGAGGACGAGGACGTCCGCCGCTGCGAGTACGTGTCCGAGGACGGCATCCAGTGCCGCAACCAGGCTCGTCCCGGCTCCCGTTTCTGCGGTGTCCACGACACCGACGCCTTCGATGATGCGGAGGACCTGATCTAGCGCGCGGTTGCGCCGGGCGGGTCCCGGCGCGTCTCCCACGCTCGTTCAGTCTCTAGGCACCCAAGGTGCCAGAAAGGGTAGGTGAAGTCATATGGCAAAAGTCCGTGTGTCCACCCTGGCCAAAGAGTTCGGCATGACCTCCAAGGAACTGATGGGTCATCTCGCCGATATGAAGATTCCCGCTAAGTCCGCTTCCTCCACCTTGGAGGACGCTTATGTCGCTATGGTCCGCAAGCAGCTCGCCTCGGTGATCGAGGCCCGCGCTCAGGAAGTCGAGGCCGCCAAGCAGGCCGAGGAGCAGGCGGCTGCCGCCGAGGAGGCTGCACGCGCCGCCGAGGCCGAGCGCGAGCGCATCGCCGCCGAGAAGGCACGCGAGGAGGAGCGCCGCCAGTTTGCCGCAGCCCAGGCTGCCGAGGAGGCCGCCCGCGCCGAGGCCGAGGCCAAGAAGAAAGCCGAGCAGGAGCGCCTCGCCCGCGAGAAGGAGGAGGCTGCCCGCGAGGCCCAGCGCCGTGCCGTTCCCGCTTCCGACTCCGGTTCGCGCTTCCGTTCGCTGCTCGACCAGATCGCCGCACAGGAGACCGTGCTCAAGGAGAAGAAGGACGCCGAGGACAAGGCCAAGGCCGAGCGCGCCGCCGAGCGCGGCAACCGTCGTGGCGGTAACAACGACCGCCGCGGTGGCCGTCGTAACGATCGCAACGCTTCCGACAACAACTCCGAGCGCAACGCCTCCGAGAGCCGTCCGCACAGCCATCGCACCAACGCCAGCAACAACGTCGCTGCTGGCATGGACTTCCCCAACCCCGATAAACAGGGCAAGGGCAAGAAGCGCAAGGGCGGTCACAACAACGAAGAGGACCACTACAGCCGCATGGCTCGCGAGGCCGAGGAGTACAGCCGCGAGAAGGTGCTCGAGGAGGCTCGTGCTGCCGTCGAGGAGGCCTCTCGCGAGTCCACCGGTCGCCGCAAGAAGCGCAAGGAGAAGCGCGAGCGCGAGGCTGCCAAGGCGCAGGAGGAGCGCAAGATAGAGGAGGCGCTGGCCCAGGGCGTGAACCCTGAGGACCTCGACGCCATCAAGGTCTCCCAGGGCGTTACCGTCCAGGAGCTTGCCGAGGCGCTCGACGTTCCGGCCAACGACATCATCAAGCGCCTGTTCCTGCTTGGTACGCCGCTCACCATGACGCAGTCCATGTCCGACGACCTTGTCGAGCTCGTTGCCGACGACCTGGGCCGTCAGATCAAGATCATCACCCCCGAGGAGGAGAACACCTTCTCGTTCTACGACGATCCCGCCGACCTCAAGCCGCGCGCGCCGGTCGTCACCGTCATGGGCCACGTCGACCATGGCAAGACGTCGCTGCTCGACGCCATCCGTCACACCGGCGTTGCTGCCGGCGAGGCGGGCGGCATTACGCAGGCCATCGGCGCTTCGCAGGTCATGATCAACGACCGCAAGATCACCTTTATCGATACCCCGGGTCACGCCACCTTTACGGCTATGCGTGCCCGTGGCGCCAAAGTGACCGACATCGTCATTCTGATCGTGGCCGCCGACGACGGCGTCATGCCCCAGACCGTCGAGTCGATCAACCACGCCAAGGCTGCCGGCGTACCCATCGTCGTCGCCGTCAACAAGATCGATAAGCCCGGCGCCAACCCCGACCGTGTGCGTCAGGAGCTCACCGAGTACGGCGTCATCCCCGAGGAGTGGGGCGGACAGAATATGTTCGTCAACATCTCGGCCAAGCAGAAGATCGGTATCGACGACCTTCTGGAGACCGTGCTGCTCCAGGCCGATGTACTCGAGCTCAAGGCCAACCCGGACACCTTTGCCTCCGGCAACGTCCTCGAGGCCAAGCTCGACAAGGGCCGCGGCTCGGTCGCTACCGTGCTCGTGACCCGCGGTACCCTGCACGTGGGCGATACGCTGGTCGCCGGCCTTACCTACGGTCGCGTCCGCGCCATGCTCGACCCCAAGGGCCGTGCCGTCACCGAGGCTGGTCCCTCCGACGCCGTCGAGATTCTGGGCCTGCAGTCCGTGCCCAACGCCGGCGACGAGTTCCGCGTGTTCGAGGACGAGCGCGAGGCTCGCGCCCTTGCCGACGAGCGTTCGCTCAAGGCCCGTATCGAGGAGCAGAGCCGCGTCAAGCACGTCACGCTCGAGAACCTCTTCGAGACCATTGCCGACGCCGAGGTCAAGGAGCTCAACCTGATCATCAAGGCCGACGTCCAGGGTTCCATCGAGGCCCTTCAGGACTCGCTCGACAAGATGGATCAGTCCGAGGTTCGCATCAACACGATCCACTCCGCCGTTGGCGCCATCAACGAGACCGACGTCGTCCTGGCCGACGCCTCTAACGCCATCATCATCGGCTTTGGCGTCCGTCCCGACGGTAAGGCCCGCTCCGCCGCCGAGCGCGAGGGCGTCGAGATCCGTTGCTACGACGTCATCTACAAGTGCCTCGAGGAGCTCGACGCCGCCCGTATCGGCATGCTCAAGCCCACCGAGGTCGAGGTCGCCACGGGTACCGCGACCGTCCTGGACACCTTCAAGGTGCCCAAAGTCGGTATCGCCGCCGGTGTCCGCGTCGAAGAGGGCGAGATCGCCGCGACCGATTCCGTGCGTCTGGTGCGCGACGGTATCGTGGTCTTCAACGGCAAGATCGCCTCGATGCGCCACTACAAGGACGAGGCCAAGAGCCTCAAGAGCGGTTCCGAGGGCGGCATTGGCCTGGAGAACTTCCAGGACATCAAGCCCGGCGACCAGATCGAGGGTTACCGCATCGACCAGGTTGCCCGTACCGAGTAGGGGGTAGCGCTATGAAGCAAACGCAGGCAACCCGCCGTCTGGGCGAGCAGCTTCGCGAGAAGCTCGGTTATATCCTGCTCTTTGAGGTTTCCGATCCGCGTCTCGACCTGGTTACTTTGACCGCGGTCGAGGTCGCGGTGGATCGTTCCTTCGCGCGCGTGTACGTGTCGTGCGATGCGAGCCGCTACGACGAGGTCATGGAGGCGCTCGCAATCGCCAAGGGCCGTATTCGCAGCCTGTTGGCTCGCTCGCTCGATTGGCGTGTCACGCCCGAGCTCGATTTTCGCATCGATCGCTCGACCGATGAGGCCGAGCGCATCACGCGTGCGCTGGAAAACGTTCCCGCCACGCTTGCGATCGAAAAGGACGAGGACGGCTATCCGATAGCGGATGCCGCCCAGGAGGCAGCTTTAGATGACTAATTCCGCCGACCTCGCCTCGTGCGAGTCTGCAGATATTCAGCGACGCATCCTCGAGCTCATCGAGGGTGCGTCCTCCATTGCGATTTCGGGACATACTTCTCCCGATGGCGATGCCTTGGGCTCCGTATTGGGTCTGGGCCTTTCGCTCATGAAGTTTTTCCCCAACAAGGACATTGCGCTGCTGCTGGCAGACGATGACCCGGTTCCTCGCATTTACCGCTTTATGGAAGGCTCCGATCGCCTGGTGCCGGCATCTGCGTACGCCGGCAATCCTGACCTGTTCATCTCGGTGGACGTACCGGTCGTCGAGCGCCTCAATAATTCCGCCGAGGTGCTTCGTCGCTCCAAGCATGTGGTGTGCTTCGATCATCATCCGGCGCGCGAGGAGTTTGCCGAGCTGAGCCTGAGGCGCGTCGATGCCGCTGCCTGCGCCATGATCATCGACCGCTTTTTGGACAATTGCGGCATTGTCGCACGTGATGGCGTTGCGACCTGCCTGCTGTGTGGCTTGGTTACCGATACCGGCCGTTTTCAGTACCAAAACGCCGATGCCGCCGCGTTCCATGCGGCCTCGCGCCTGGTGGCGCACGGTGCCGATCCGGCGCGCGTTGCGCTCGAGGTCTACCAGAGCATGCGCGTTGAGTTTTTGCACCTCAAGTCCATTGTCATGGGTCGCATTAAGACGGTCGCGCATGGGCGCGTGGCGTATAGCTATGCCTACCAGAGCGACCTTGAGGCCTGCGGTGTCACCTCGGACGAGTGCGACGGCCTGGTCGATGTGGTGCGTTCGGTGATGGGCGTCGAGGTCTGCATGTTCTTAAAGGGCATTGAGGGCGATACCAAGGTGCGTGGCAACCTGCGCTCCAAGGGCGACCTCGATGTGTCCGAGATTGCTGCCAACTTTGGCGGTGGCGGGCATCATGCCGCCGCCGGCTTTTCCAACAACGGAACAATTCGCGAGACGCTCGCCGTGGCACTTCCCATGCTGGCCGAGCTGGTGGGGGAGGATCCCGCTTCGGTGACCGTCGAGCTCTAACTTATTGGATGGTACATGGCTCGTCGAACGCCTTCTCAATTGAATATGCTGCTCGCCGTCGATAAGCCGGTGGGCTGCACGTCCCATGACGTGGTCTCGCAATGCCGACGCGCCCTCCATGAGCGGCGCGTCGGCCATGCCGGTACGCTCGACCCCATGGCATCGGGTGTCATGGTTGTGGGCGTGGGTCAGGCCACCCGTCTGCTGGGCATGCTCACGCTCGATACCAAAAGCTACGTCGCCGATATTTCGTTTGGCGCCGAGACGAATACCGATGATGCGGAGGGCGAGGCGGTCCGTACGGTGGCTGTTGCCAACGAGCTCCGCGATCCTGCCTATGCGCGTGAGCAATTGGCCTCCATGCTGGGTCCGCAGATGCAGGTGCCGCCGGCGTTTTCGGCTATCTCGGTCAATGGCGTTCGTGCCTACAAGTCTGCTCGCGAGGGCAATGCGGTGGACCTACCTCCGCGTCCCGTCGAGGTCTATGCCGCCGACCTGATCGCCGTGGGCGGCGAAGGTGATACGTGCGTGTGGACCGTGGCGTTCTCGGTGAGCAAGGGAACCTATATCCGAGCGCTCGCTCGCGACCTGGGCCGCGCCTGCGAGAGCGCCGCGCACATTTCCGCGCTGCGCCGCACGGCCTCCGGTATTGTTTCCGTTGGCGCCTGTCATGCGGTTGAGGAGCTTTCTCCCGAGTCCGCGGCGGGGTTTGCACTGGATCCCATTGCGGCCCTGGGCGCTACGCGTGTTGACTTGCCGGGCAATTTTGCCGACGACCTGCTCTGCGGCCGTCGCATTCCCGTTGAGCGTGCGCTTGCCGATTTCGATATCTCGAAGGCGCTGTTTGCGCTGGTGCTCGATGGGGGACTCAAGGCGCTCGCCCGCATTGAGAGTGGCCGCTTTGTCATGGAGCACGTGTTTCCGCAGGCAATCGGCGGTGTTCGATGATGTTGTCCGCTCGCGAGCTCGCGCGCGTCTTTTTCGCGGGCGAGTCGGACGAGGCTCGCATCGTTGCTGCCGATGCGTTTGATGAGTGCGAGCACTTGGGTGCCGCATCGATTGCCATCGGCGTGTTCGATGGCGTTCACCTTGGACACCAGGAACTCATCGAAGCGCTTGTCCGTGATGCCCGTGCCCATGGCTGCAAGGCGGTCGTAGTTACCTTCGATCCTGACCCGGACGTCGTGGTAAGCCCTTCGCCCGCTCAAAAATTGATGACGACGGCCGATCGTCTGCATGCCCTGGCTCAAACCGGGGTCGATGCGGTGGTGGCCGTTCCCTTTACGCCTGAGGTTGCGGCGCTTGACCATGTTGATTTTCTCTCGCTGGTGTCGCGTCTGGTCGACATTCGATCGATTCGCGTTGGCAGTGACTTTAGGCTGGGTCGTGGCGGTGCATCTGGTGTTGCCGAGATGCACACCTGGGGTGCCGAGCGCGGCGTTGACGTGTATGGTCACGACCTGCTTTGCGAGGGCGGTGAGGCCATTTGTGCCACCCGCATTCGTCATGAGCTGGGACAGGGCCATGTGGAGCTTGCTGCTGAGTTGCTCGGCCGTCCGTATATGGTGCGTGGCGGTGTTATTCGTGGCCGTCACGAGGGTTCTGGCATGGGCTTTCCCACGGCAAACTTGCAGGTTCCCGACGGCATTCAGGTGCCAGCCGATGGCGTGTATGAGGGTCTGGTGCTGGTCGATGACACCGCGTGGCCCGCTGCCGTGAACGTCGGCCTGCCGCCAACGTATGCCGACGATGCCGCTTCGGCGCATCTCGAGGCCAACTTAATTGGTTATACGGGCGACCTGTACGGCGCTTTCGTTTCGCTGGCGTTTACGCGCTGGCTGCGTCCCTCGCGTGTGTTCGATTCGCTGGATGAGTTGATCGCGACCGTCGAGGGTAATATCGAGGACATTCGTCACAACTTGGGCAAGCAGGGGGTGAGCATCCGTGATTAGCGATGAGGAAAAAGACCAGGTACGCGCTGCGTCTGACCTGGTTGCCATCGTGCAGGAAACGGTTGAGCTCAAGCCCCGCGGCCATGAGTTTTGGGGCTGCTGCCCCTTCCATGGCGAAAAGACGCCGTCCTTCCACATTATTCCCGCCACGCAGGTGTGGCATTGCTTTGGCTGCGGCGAGGGTGGCGACGTCTTCACCTATATCATGAAGCGCGAGAACCTGAGCTTTCCCGAGTCAATCCGTTATTTGGCCGATCGCGCAGGTATTGAGCTGCACGACACCGGAGATCGCCGCGAGCGCGGTACTAAGCGTGCCCGCATCTACGATCTGTGCGCCGAGACCGCCCAGTTCTACCACACCATGCTTATGCGCGGTAAGGACGGTCGTCCGCGCGAGTACTTTGCCAGCCGCGGCATGGGTGGCGACGTCTGCCGCCGCTACTGCCTGGGCTTTGCACCGGGCCGCAATATGCTGGTGTCGCACCTGTCTCAGGCGGGTTTTACCCCGCAGGAGATGATCGACGCCAACGTTGCCGTGAGCCGCGGGCGCGGGCAGCTCGCCGACCGCTTCTACGACCGTGTGATGTTTCCCATCTTTGACGAGCAGGGTCACAACATTGCCTTTGGCGGTCGCATTATGGGCGACGGCCAGCCTAAGTATCTCAACACCGCCGAGACGAGCGTGTTTCATAAAAAGCGAAACCTCTACGGTTTTAATTGGGCCAAGGAGTTTATCGTCGCGCAGGATACCGCCATCGTGGTGGAGGGCTATACCGATTGCATCGCCTGCTGGGAGGCGGGGATTAAAAACGTTGTCGCCACGCTGGGCACCGCGCTCACGGAGCATCACGTCAAGACGCTCACTCGCTTTGCCAAGCGCATCGTGTATATGTTCGATGGCGATGCCGCGGGCCAGAAGGCCGCCCGCCGCGCGATTCAGTTTATCGAGCAGGATTCGATGGACCTGCGCTGCGTGGTACTGCCCGACGGCAACGACCCCATGGAGTTTATTACGGCGCGCGGCGGCCAGGAGCTGCAGAAACGCATTGACGCCGCCGAGCCCCTCATGGACTTTGTGTACCGTTCGCTGCAGGAGTCGAGCGACATCACCACGCCGGGCGGTCGCGCAAAGGCGCTGGAAGATGCGCTGACGCTTATCTATCCGCTGCGCGACAGCTATATGATCGACACGTACTTTATCCAGATTGCCGATCTGCTGGGTTTGGATCTGGAGACCGTGCGTGCGAGCTCGGGCCGTGTGTTTCGTGATGTCGCCAAGCGCGAAGATGCGGAACGCCGTCGTGAGCAGAACTATGAGCGCCAGCGGGCACAGGCTGAGCGGTCCGGTAGCGCGGGCGGTCGGGCGTCGGGTTCTCGCGATGCCGGTCGCGGTGCTTGGGCATCGGGCGCGACGCCGCCGGTGTCCGCGCCGGTCGAAGAAGAGCCGTACGACTACGTCCCGCTCGATGCCTACGATGCCGCGCCCGTGGAGGTTGTCGACGACCTGCCGCCGATCGATGTGCCTGATGGTATGGGCTCTGTTCCTGTGCCTGATGGTTCGGACGCACCGGCTACGGCGGCGCCGATGGTTCTTACCGATCTTGAACGCAAGTCCTTGGCGGGGGAGCGTGAACTGCTGACCATGCTCACGAGCTACCCCGACCTGTTCCGCACGTATGCCGATCGCATCTGCTCCATCGAGTGGGTTGACCCACGTCACGAGTCCATCGCATGGGCCGTTCTGGCAACGCCACCGGGAACCGATCCTGCAGCCTGCATGGATGCGGCGCGCTCGGTGTGTCCCGAGGCGGCAACGCTTGTGAGTGCCGGGCGCATCTCGGCGACGAGCAAGCACCCCACCGAGACGAACATCGTGTTTATGCTCGATACGCTTGAGCTCTACACCATCAAACGCCGCATGCGTGCCGCACAGGCCAAGCTGCGCCAGGACCGTTCGCTCGATGATGAGGCCCGTCGCGCGCTAACCATGCAGGCCGCGCAGGATTCGCAGCGTCAGCGCGAACTGCAAAAGTCAATCGGCGGCGTGGCGGACCCGTTCCGTTTGATTGGCCTGGAGGCCGCAGGCACCGAACAAGCCTAGATGTTGTGGTCAACCAGCGTATTCTCGCCTATATCCAGCCCTCTTTTTGGGTATAGACGTCAATGTGTGTGCTAAAGTATTGAGTCCTGTGGACTATGAAGGGAGAATCTGTGCCAAAAAAGACTGAGAGCACGGGTACTGGGCTGGAATCCTACGTTGCAAAGCTTATGGGCAACGGCTCAAACAGGACTTCGGTAACCGAGGACGAGATTCAGGTCGCCCTGAAGGATATCGATGTTTCTGACGAGCAGCTCACCGCGGTGTATTCCGCGCTGCGCAACAGCGGCATCCAGATTATCTCCGCGAGCGGTAACGACGACGCCCCCATGGACGTCGACGATGACGATAACGATACCGATACCGACGATTTCGATGACGACGACGAGCACGATTCCGGCTCGCTCGACGATCACGAGCTCAAGATGGCCCGTCAGGCCGACGCCGAGATGGGTTCTTCCAAGAGCAAGAAGAAGCGCACCGTGCGCACGTCCCGTTCACGCTCCCGCGTGCGCGGCATCGATGCCTCCACGGTGATGCTGACCGGCGACCCGGTCCGTATGTACCTCAAGGAGATCGGCAAGGTCGACCTGCTGACCGCCTCCGAAGAGGTCGATCTGGCCATGAAGATTGAGGCCGGTCTTGAGGCCACCGAGACGCTCGAGGCTGCCGAGGCAGGCGAGCTCGAGCTCACGCGTGCCGAAATGCGTCGTCTTACGCGCATTGAGAACGTGGGTCTCGAAGCCAAGCAGGCACTCATCAGCGCAAACCTGCGTCTGGTCGTCTCCATCGCCAAGCGCTATGTCGGTCGCGGCATGCTGTTCCTGGACCTTATTCAGGAGGGCAACCTCGGTCTGATCCGCGCCGTCGAGAAGTTCGACTACCAGAAGGGCTTTAAGTTCTCCACGTACGCCACGTGGTGGATCCGTCAGGCCATTACGCGCGCTATCGCCGACCAGGCCCGTACCATCCGTATTCCCGTGCACATGGTCGAGACCATCAACAAGCTCGTCCGTGTGCAGCGCCAGCTCCTTCAGGACCTGGGTCGCGACCCGACCCCCGAAGAGATCGGTGCCGAGATGGACATGAGCGCCGACCGCGTTCGCGAGATCCAGAAGATCTCGCAGGAGCCCGTGTCGCTCGAGACCCCCATCGGCGAGGAAGAGGATTCCCAGCTGGGCGATTTCATCGAGGACTCCCAGGCTATCGTTCCGCCCGATGCGGCCAGCTTCTCCATGCTGCAGGAGCAGCTCACCCAGGTGCTCGATTCGCTTGCCGATCGTGAGCGCAAGGTTATCGAGCTGCGCTTTGGCCTTGTCGACGGACATCCCCGTACGCTCGAGGAGGTCGGCCGCGAGTTTGGCGTCACGCGCGAGCGCATCCGCCAGATCGAGTCCAAGACTCTGGCCAAGCTTCGCCACCCGAGCCGCTCGAGCAAGCTCAAGGACTATATCGAAAGCTAGTCAAGCAAGAGCCGCCCTCAAGCACATCTGCTTGAGGGCGCTTTCATGTAGTCGTTGGGGACGTTCTTGAATGACTGGTCGTTTAAGAACGTCCCCAATGACTAGGTCGGAAAATTTCTTAAAAAAGTTCTTGCCCTGAGCTGATTCGTCCGTATAATAAACTTCGTTGCTTGAGAGCACGCACCTATTCCTCGGTAGCTCAATGGTAGAGCACGCGGCTGTTAACCGCGCTGTTGTAGGT
>UQYA01000048.1 GCA_900545165.1 uncultured Collinsella sp. | reverse complement strand
TTCATACCCCTTGTCCCGTGCAGATGGTGAGCAATTGCGCGTCGCAGCCGAGCAGTGCCCTGCGCCGGTGCGGGCGAAAAGATTTCGCGCTCGTCTTCGGATGCCAGCGTCGCCCGTAGCGCGCTTTGCCAAAGCCGCGCCGCCTCCAAAGCAGAAGGAGAAAGCGCATCGAATCGCTCGACCTGTCCGTTGACATCATGCACGCTGGGGCCCACAGAGACGGCATCTCGGTCGATGCCCTCCGCAGCCGAAGCCAAAACCGGTGCATCCGGAAGCTCGCAAGCGTAGTAGCCACGACGTGGTATTGAGCAAATATAGCCCTCAGCGAGTAACTGGCTATATGCATTCTCGATGGTAATAACACTGATTCCCAGATGACTGGCAAAGGCGCGCTTAGACGGCAAATGCTCCCCCGCCACAATGCGTCCAGCTACGATATCATCTCGAATTTGCTGGTAAACATACTCATAGAGCGATGCTTCGCCGCGTTTTTCCAAATTGTAGTCAAGCATGAGCCTATCACCTGACCTTATTAAGTCATTCAATCTGGTATTAGTCTGACCTTGTAATTATCTCGAAAACTGAGTATTTTGTCATACCCAGCTCCCAGATAGGATGTTCCGTCAAGCAATGCACATGCCAACCAAGGGAGCAACCATGCCAGAACAGACCAGCAAGGCCGATCGCGTCAAACTCAATCGCGAGCTCGCGCAGATGCTCAAGGGCGGCGTCATCATGGACGTCACCACACCCGAGCAGGCGCGCATCGCCGAAGAGGCGGGCGCCTGCGCCGTCATGGCACTCGAGCGCATCCCGGCCGACATCCGTGCCGCGGGCGGCGTGTCGCGCATGAGCGATCCCAAGATGATCAAGGGCATCCAAGAGGCCGTCTCCATCCCCGTTATGGCCAAGTGCCGTATCGGCCACATTGTCGAGGCGCAGGTCCTGCAGGCCATCGAGATCGATTACATCGACGAGTCCGAGGTTCTCTCCCCTGCCGATGACGTCTATCACATCGACAAAACTCAGTTTGACGTGCCGTTTGTCTGCGGCGCCCGCGATCTGGGCGAGGCGCTGCGCCGTGTTGCCGAGGGCGCCACGATGATTCGCACCAAGGGCGAGCCGGGCACGGGCGACGTCGTCCAGGCCGTACGCCACATGCGCAAGATCCAAAAGCAGATCCGCGACGTTGTTGCCCTTCGCGATGACGAGCTCTTTGAGGCAGCCAAGCAACTGCAGGTTCCGGTCGAGCTGGTGCGCGAGGTCCATGCCACGGGAAAGCTTCCCGTCGTGAACTTTGCCGCCGGCGGCGTAGCGACCCCCGCCGACGCCGCGCTGATGATGCAGCTGGGCGCCGAAGGCGTCTTTGTCGGCTCGGGCATCTTTAAGAGCGGCGACCCCGCCAAGCGCGCAGCCGCCATCGTCAAGGCCGTGGCAAACTTCACCGATGCCAAACTCATTGCCGAGCTTTCGGAGGACCTGGGCGAGGCCATGGTGGGCATCAACGCCGACGAGATCGAGATTATCATGGAAGAGCGCGGGTACTAGTTCAGCAGAAAGGATCGCACATGAGCGATTATGCAGACCAGACGGTCGCCGTGCTGGCGGTCCAAGGCGCTTTTGCCGAGCACGAGACAAGACTATCCGAGCTGGGCGCACGTTGTATTGAGCTGAGGCAGGCGGCTGATTTGAAGCAGGACTTTGACCGTCTGGTACTTCCCGGCGGCGAGTCTACCGTTCAAGGAAAGCTGCTTGATGAGCTGGGCATGCTCGAGGAGCTTCGCACCCGCATTGTTGAAGGCATGCCCGTCCTTGGCACCTGCGCCGGCTTGATTCTGCTGGCGCACGACCTTGCCGCCCATGACGATAAGGGCACGCCGCGTTTGGCAACCATGGATGTACTTGTCGAGCGCAATGCCTACGGCAGACAACTCGGCAGCTTTCGAACCAAGGGGCAGGTAGCCGGCATCGACGGCGAAGTGCCGCTGACGTTTATCCGCGCGCCCCGCATCGTCGAGGTCCACGGCGACGCAAAGGCCTTAGCGAAAGTCGACGGCCGTATCGTCGCCGCGCGCCAGGGCAACCAGCTCGGCGTAACCTTCCACCCCGAACTCGACGAAGACACCCGCCTCCACGAACTGTTCCTACAAATGTAGGCATCGAAATCAACAAACGAAATGAGAGTGGATAATCTCCCACTTTGAGCTTGAATGCAGGCTCAAACCGGGAGATTATCCACTCTCATACTATGTAGTCGTTGGAGAAGTTCTTAAACGACTAGTCAAACAAGAACGTCCCCAGCGGCTATCTTTTAGCAGGTCTGGATCATGGCAATGTCGATGTTTTGGCACCGACAGCGAGCGCCCACCAGAGCGAACAAATTGGCATGAAAAGAGGACGGCATAGACCTTCTGGTCATGCCGTCCTCTTTGAATGACAAGTTGTCGCTCTGGTGGGCGCGCAGCGTCAACTAGTTACGCGGTTTGGTAAAACCGCGTAACCCAACTAGAAGCGGTTGCCGCGGAAGCCGCCGCCGTTGCGGCCGCCACGATCGCCACCGCGACCGCCGCGGTCGTTACCACGGTTGCCGCCGAAGCCGCCACGGTTGCCACCGCGATCGCCATAGCCACCACGGTTGCCGCCAAAGCCGCCGCGACCGCCACGGTCGCCGCCACGGTCACCAAAACCGCCACGGCCGCCACGATCGCCACCGCGACCGCCACGGTCGCCGCCACGGCCACCACGGTCGTCACGGCCGCCGCGAGGACCGCGATCCTCGTCCAGGCCCATGGCGACGAGCGGAGCGATAACCTTATCGAGGGCGGCCATCAGCTCGGTGGCCTCCTCGTAAGAAAGCTCGGGCAGGAGCTTCTCCTTCTTGTTGGCAAGCTCGACCAGGCCCTCAGCGGCATCCTCGGCGGCGAAGACGACGATCTTGCGCATATCGCCCTCGGCGTCGTCGATGCGGCCGACCAGATCGGCAGCCTCGGCCTCGGCCATCAGGCCATCGAGCTCACGAAGGCGCATGCCCAGCAGGTCGGACATTTCCTTCTGCTCCATCTTGGGCTTGAGGTCAAGAAGCTTGATGGCGCGCTCGATGTTCGCCATGCGCTCGGCCTTGGCCTCCTCCTCCTTGGAAATAGCAAAGCGACGGCTACGCAGCAGGCGGGCGGCCTTCTGCATCTTGTCCATCAGCTCCTCGTCATCGTAATCAACGGCGGCCTCGACAACCTCGGCCTCCTCCTCGGCGGAAACCTCGTCAGCAACCTCAACCTCGGCAGCTTCGGTCTCCACGGTCTCGACTGCCTCGACCTCGGCAGCCATGGTCTCGTTCTCGGTCTCGTTCATGATCTCTTCGTTCTCGGACATGAGACTCCTTCTTGGCCCTCTCGGGCATCATCGCCCCATTCGCGGGGCCCGTCGCGCACTCTTTGCGCTTTAAACAATCATGCCTCTCGGCAAAACGTCCATTAGTTTATGGTGTCGCCATCCAATCTAGCTGCAGAATCTATGTGCACACATTAATGCGACATGTGTGACTCGCGACGAGCGTACACCAGCGACGCCACGAACCCGACCACGGCAATTACAGCCGCTACACGCACGGCAGCTGCAAATCCAATCGCCTGGGCAACGTCTGTCGCAGCGCCAGCGGCGCCGGCGGTCGCAGCAGAACTCGAGAGCAGACCGATAAACAGCGACGGGCCGAACGATGCGGCAATCATATTCCACGTGTTAAGCAATGCCGTTCCGTGAGGATGTTCAGCGGCGGGTAGCGTCTCCAAGCCGGCCGTTTGCGAGGGGCTCAGCACCAAACCGACTCCGGCATACACCACAACGGTCAGCGCCACGACGACGCCGATGTTCATGCTTGCCGCCGTCATCGAGATGGCAGTCTGCCCCACGGCAATCAGGGCAAAGCCGACCGGCAGCAGCGGCCATGCGCCACGGGCGTCCATCACGCGTCCGCCCACAATCGAGGTCACGGCGTTGCAGGCAATTGCCGGCAAAATGAGCAGGCCCGCAACAAGTGCGGTCATGCCGTATGCGCCCTCAAAATAGAGCGGCAACAAAACACTCATCGAGAACGTTGTCATCATCGACACCACCACAAGCAGGCACGCAGGCCAAAAACGAACGCTCGCCATGGGACGCACGTTAAGCACCGGATGCTCGAGTTTGAGCTGACGGGCCGCAAACAGGCCGAGCAGCACAATGGCGGCGAAAAGCGCCACAATGCCGGCAATCAGATTGGTCGAGAACTCGCCTACGGAATACACAAATGCCGTAATGTCGGCGGCGAGCAAAACAACCGACAGAATATCAAGCGTGGTGTTCGAACGCTCTCCGACATTCTGAACAAGCTTAACGCCCGCCGCAGCGACCACAATGCCGCCCACCAGCGGCACTACGAACACCGCCCTCCAGCCAAACAACGTGCACATAAGACCGCTGATTACGGGTCCAAACGCCGGCCCTAGCGTAATGCAGGCACCGCCCAGGCTCAGATACAGACCGAGCTTCTCGCGCGGGGCGCAAGACAGCACCACGTTCATCATGAGCGGAAACAAGATGCCCGATCCCGCAGCCTGCAAAATACGACTTGGCAGCAAAACGCTAAACGACGGAGCGATCAGACACAGGACTTCGCCGGCAACCATACATCCGCATGCGAAAAACAACAGCTTGCGCGTCGAGAAACGGCCGGACAGGAAGGCCATGATGGCCGTAAAGATCGACGTCACGATCATGTAGCCCGAGACGAGCCACTGCGCCGTGGTGGCACTCACCGAAAAGGCTGCCATAATGTCGTGCAACGCCACGTTAATGATGTTCTCGTTAAACGCGGCAACAAAGGCTGCAATATACATTACGACGAGAATCGCCGCAGTGGCCGATGGCGCTACTTGAACTTGTTGCTGAGATTTGCTCCCCATGCATTTCCTTCCTCTTGGAACGACAGTCGCATCGCCCCAGAGGAACAGTCCAGGGCGAAAAATGAGCCCTAGACTTACGCCAGACGCCGTACACGACGAGCCTGGCAACATGGTCCAACGTCGAAAGATTGTAACGCGGACGTACAGCTTTCCTTCCGCGCTATTATTAAAAGTCCACGAAAGCATAAGACATGAGGAGCCCGCCATGATTAAGCCCATCATGAAATCCGAGTTCTTTTTGCGCCTGCCTTCCGAAGACGCGGGCCCCGATGACGCCGCGACCGGGCAGGACCTCCTAGATACACTACACGAGCATGAGCACGAGTGCGTGGGCCTTGCCGCCAACATGATTGGCGTGCGCAAACGCATCATCTGCGTAAAGGACGGCAACAGGGCGCTGCTGATGTACAACCCTCAAATTCTTGAGCAGGTCAATTCCTATCAGACGAGCGAAGGATGCCTCTCGCTGGCCGGTGAGCGTCCCTGTACCCGCTATCGCCGCATCAAGGTGGAGTATTTGGACGAGAACTTTGTCCACCGCATCAAAAACTTCTCGGGCTACACCGCCGAGATCATCCAGCACGAAATCGACCACTGCAACGGGATCGTGATCTAGTTCCGCCGATTCAAGAAAGCTCCCTGCAGCAAAACAACTGCAGGGAGCTTTTCATAGTGCGGAACTTCTATCCCACTAGCTCTGGTGGTAATGGTCGAAGAAATCGGCGAGGTCTTCGAGGGACTCTTTGAGCACTTCCATGCGCGGCAGGTACACGATGCGGAAGTGATCGGGCTCGGCCCAGTTAAAGCCGCCGCCGCGCGTGATCAGAATCTTCTTCTCGTGCAGCAGGTCGAGGGCAAACTGCTCGTCATCGGTGATGTTGAACTTCTTAACATCCATCTTGGGGAAGATGTAGAACGCCGCGCGCGGCTTGACCACCGAGATGCCGTCGATCTTGTTGAGCGCCTCATACACAAAGTTGCGCTGCTCGTAGACACGACCGCCGGGACGGATGTAGTCGTTGACCGACTGATGGCCGCCGAGCGCCGTCTGGACGATCGACTGAGCCGGCACGTTGGAGCACAGGCGCATGTTGGAGAGCATGTTGATGCCCATGATGAAGTCGCTCATACAGCGCTGGTTGCCCGAAAGCACCATCCAGCCAATGCGATAGCCCGCGATCATGTGCGACTTGGAAAGGCCGCTAAAGGTGACACAGGGCAGATCGGGGGCGAGCGAGGCAATCGAGACGTGCTCGTAGCCGTCCATGCACAGGCGGTCGTAGATCTCATCGGCAAAGATCATCAGCTGATGCCTGCGTGCAATCTCGACGATGCCCTCGAGCACCTCGCGCGGATAGACAGAACCCGTGGGGTTGTTGGGGTTGATGATGACGAGGGCTTTGGTCGCGCTCGTGATCTTGGACTCCATATCCTCCAGGTCGGGATACCAATCCGCCTGCTCATCGCACAGATAATGTACGGGATGACCGCCAGCAAGGGTTGCGCACGCCGTCCAGAGCGGATAGTCGGGGCTGGGGATCAGAATCTCGTCGCCATTGTCGAGCAGCGCGTTCATCGAAAGCTGAATGAGCTCGGACACGCCGTTGCCCGTGTAGATATGCTCCATCTGAACGTTGGGCAGGCCCTTGATCTGCGAATACTGCATGATCGCCTTGCGCGCGGAGAACAGGCCACGCGAGTTGGAATAGCCTTCGCAGTCGGGCAGCTGCTGGCGCATGTCCTTGATGACCTCATCGGGCGTGCGGAAACCGAAGGGCGCCGGGTTGCCGATATTGAGCTTGAGGATGCGCTCGCCCTCGTCCTCCATACGGGCGGCCTCGTCGACGACGGGACCGCGCACGTCATACAGGACGTTGTCGAGTTTGGTGGATTTAGAAAAAGTACGCATGGTGGTGCTCCTTGCAATTTGAGCTGAGGGATGGGGTTCGGGCTTGGAATCGTTGCGGGGTGATGATGCCTCGCCTTGATCGGCGTCGCCGGCGAGCAGCCAGGTAACATCGACCTCCAAAATACGGGCGAGCAGCTCAGCCACATCGCGCCGCGGGATCGTCTTGCCGCTCACATATTGGCTCATCTGACTCTTGCCGAGTTTTTTGCCGAGCATCTCCGATGCGCGGATTACGTCCGACTGGCGAACGTCGCGATTGGACATAGTCTGTCGCAGGCGATCGCTAAACGTCTCTTGGGCCACAGGAACCTCCTTGCTGGCAAAGTTCAATTTATAGAACACGAATTGAACCGGGGTTCAATTTAGCAAGCAGTATAGCGCCGCGCCTCATTCGAAAGTTCAATTTCATAAGAAAACGTACCGAACTCCGAGATTTGCCCAAAACGGACAATGACGTGTACACGTTTAGAGGTATTCGAGGAAACGGGCGGCGGCAAGCGAAACATCGGCCGTTCGATATATGGCGTTGATTTGGCGATGGGGATGCCCCTCGAGTGGGCGCACAGCAACATCGAACTGACAACGGCGCAAGATGAGCGCGGGAAGAATGCTCACGCCCAGGCCGTCCTCGACCATAGCCATAATCGCATAGTCATCCCAAGTCGACAGCTTGGAGCACACCGTCAGCCCCGCCCGACGGAACAGCGGCGTAATCTCATCATCGGTGCCGCGTTCTAGCAGAATAAACTGCTCGTTGGCTAAATCGGCAAGAGAGACGACCTCCGCCGTGGCAAGCAAAGAGTCTGCCGGCACTACCGCCATCAACTCGTCGCGCACCAAAGACCGCGATGTCATGCCATTTTCTCGAGGCTCATACGGGATAAAGCCCAGATCGCAGCGGCCCTCTGCCACCCATTGTTCGATCTCTGAATAGTCGCCCATCAGCAACTCATAATCGACGTCCGGGTGATCGGCGCGAAAGCGCGCAATCACCGGCGGCAGCACGTGGGTCGCCACGCTCGAAAACGTACCGATGCAGATCTTGCCACGCATGAGCCCTCGCATCTCGTCCACGCGTCGCTGCAGGCGGCCAAACTCTTCGCATAACGCCTCGACTGCCGGCATGACCTGCCGCCCGTCGGCAGAAAGCACCACGCCCTCGCGGCTGCGATCAAGCACCTTAAAACCCCAGTCTGCCTCAAGGTCGCCCACCATGCGGCTCACGCCCGACTGCGAATAGCTCAGGCGCTCTGCGGCACGCGTAAAGCTGCCGGCACGCACCGTCTCCAGCAGCACCTGCATCTTTTGAATATTCGTTTCCACGACACGCCTCCACCTTTGCATGAGTTTTTGTCATGTTTTCCATGCATTATATTCGCTTTTCTTCTAAAGCCAGTTCACCCATAGTGAACATGTTCAGATATAAAGGGGATGTCAGCGCATGAACAACGGACTGTTTACGTACTTAGCAGCATTGCTATTGTTTGGCTCCAACGGCATCATCGCCGCCGCCATCGCACTGCCGAGCTCCGATATCGTGCTACTGCGCACGTTTTTAGGCGCCCTCTCGCTTGTCACTATCCTTGCCATCACCCAACGCCATAACCTGCAGGCACCATCTCGTCCCCGCGAAGCCGCAGCACTCCTTCTCTCGGGAGCCGCGCTGGGCGCCAGCTGGATTTTTCTGTTCCGCGCCTACCAGACGATCGGCGTCGGCGTATCCTCGCTGCTGTACTACTGTGGCCCCATCATTGTCATGGCGCTCTCCCCACTCATCTTTGGTGAAAAACTGACCGGCGGCAAAATCGCCGGGTTTATCGCCGTCGCCTGCGGTGCTTTTCTCATTGCAGCACAAGGTCTAGGCGGCAATATGCCCATTGCGGGTATCGTCTGCGGTATCGCCTCGGCATTTTGCTATGCGCTGATGGTCATCGCTAGCAAGGGTGCGCCGCACATCGAAGGTCTCGAGAACTCCGCGCTCCAGGTGAGCGCCGCTTTTGTGACCGCGCTGGTCCTCACGCTCATCACGCAGGGCACTCCCTCATTCCTGTCCGCCGGTGTCGCCGCCAGCATTGATTGGCGCGCCGTCGTCATGCTCGGCGTCGTCAACACCGGACTCGGTTGTCTGCTCTACTTTAGTGCCGTCGCCAAACTGCCCGTGCAGACCGTCGCGGTCGTCGGCTACCTCGAGCCGCTTTCGGCCGTCGTGTTCTCGGCCGTCCTTTTGGGCGAAGCCATAACACCGGTCCGCCTGATGGGCGCCGCACTTATCATCGGCGGTGCGCTCTTTTGCGAACTCGCCGGCAAACGCGCAAGCGCCAAGGCTGGCATAGCCCAGACAGCACGTGCTTAAAAGCCCCTGTTTCGAAATGCTACCCACGTACATAAATAATCCCCAGCTGGGGATTATTGTCTAAAATAACCTGATGTGCCAAACTGCTCTTGTATGTATAAAGACGGCATAAAGGTTATCTGTCCTAGACAGATAACCGGATGTCTAAGGGAGTCCACGTGGCACACAACAAACTGGAGGCAAGCCCCCAAGACCAGCGTGGTCAAGGCGGGCACGGAGCCATTCCCCTCTCCGCTGGCATGCTGCTCGTAACGCTCGGCGTCGTCTATGGCGACATCGGCACGAGCCCCATGTACACCATGAAATCAATCGTCGCCAACAACGGCGGCATCGGTACCGTCAGCGAGGACATGATCCTGGGCGCGCTTTCGCTCGTCATCTGGACCATGACACTCGTGACCACGGTCAAGTACGTGGTAATCGCCATGAAGGCCGACAACCACAACGAAGGCGGCATCTTCGCCCTGTTTAGCCTGGTGCGCAAGGTGGCACCGTGGCTGATTCTCCCCGCCATGATCGGCGGTGCGGCGCTGCTCGCCGACGGCATCCTCACCCCCGCTGTCACGGTTACCACGGCCATCGAGGGTCTGCGCACCATCGAATGGGGCCATGCGCTGCTGGGTGACGGCCAGACCAATGTGATCATCATCACCATCATCATTATCTGTGGTCTGTTTGCCATGCAGCGCGCCGGCACCTCGTCAATCGGCAAGCTGTTCGGCCCGCTTATGACGCTATGGTTCCTGTTCCTGGCGGGCGCCGGCCTGTTCAACATGCTCGGCAACCTGTCCATCCTACGCGCGCTCAACCCCATCCGCGGCATCATGTTCCTGTTCTCGCCCATCAACCACTCGGGCATCATGGTGCTCGGCTTCGTCTTCCTGTCGACGACTGGCGCCGAGGCGCTCTATTCGGACATGGGTCACGTGGGCAAAGCTAACATTTACGCATCCTGGCCGTTTGTTAAGGCGGCCCTCATCCTCAACTATCTGGGTCAGGGAGCTTGGCTGCTCGCCAATAACTCCAACCCCCAGATGCTCGCGATGAATATCGTCAACCCGTTCTATATGATGCTTCCCGAGCCCCTGCGCCCCTTTGCCATTGTGCTTTCGGCCGTGGCGGCCATCATTGCCTCGCAGGCGCTCATCACCGGCTCGTTCTCGCTGGTATCCGAGGCCACGCGTCTCAACCTTATGCCGCATCTGCGCATCCACTACCCCAGCGACACCAAGGGCCAGCTCTATATTCCGCTCGTCAACAACATCATGTGGGTCGGCTGCATCTTCATCGTGCTGCTGTTCCAAAACTCCGAGCGCATGGAGAGCGCCTACGGCCTCGCCATTACCGTGACCATGCTCATGACCACGACGCTTTTGACGAGCTATATCGCCGGCATTCTCAAGCACAAGCTGGGCGCCTGCGTCTTCGCCCTGCTCTTCGGTGCCATTGAGCTGTGCTTCTTCGCCTCGTGCCTCACCATGTTCTTTGACGGCGGCTATGTGATGATCTTCCTGGCCGCACTGCTGTTTGGCCTTATGTACGTGTGGCGCCGTGGCACCGCCATCGAGCGCACGCAGACGATTCTGTTGCCCGTCTCCAAGTACATCGATCAGCTCAACCGCCTGCGCAACGACGAGACCTATCCCGTACTCGCCGACAACCTGGTGTTCCTCACCAACAGCCCCGACCCGCTCACGCTCGACCGCGACGTGCTCTATTCCATCCTGGACAAACATCCCAAGCGTGCCAAGGCATATTGGTTCATTAACGTGCATGTCACCGATGAGCCCTATACGCACGAGTATTGCGTTGAGACCTTTGGCACAGACTTCCTGTTCCGCGTGCGCTTGGACCTGGGCTTTAAGGTCAATCAGCGCATCAACGCCTACCTGCGCCAGATCGTTGGAGACCTGATGGCCTCGGGTGAGTTGCCGCCGCAGCACCACACCTACTCCATCTACGAGACGCGCGGCAACGTGGGCGACTTCCGTTTTTGCATGCTGCGCAAGATGCTTGCCCCCGAAACGGACATCAACCGCAATGACCACCGCGTGATGGCCATCAAGTACGCCGTCCGCCGCGCTTGCGGAAGCCCGGCGCGCTGGTACGGTCTCGAGAACTCTGCCATCATCATCGAGTACGTGCCGCTGTTTGCCCGCATGCGCCCGGCCGTTAAGCTCGTGCGCACCCAGGTGCCGCTCGAGGTTCAGATTGAAGAGGCCGAGGAAATGGAAGTCGACATCTTCTCGGACGACTTGGTCAACGGCAACGAGGCCGGTAGGGACATGAACGTCGATCCCACCGAGCTGCTCGAGAGCGTCGCCGATACGCCCGAACAGCAACAGCTCGACGGCCTCGAGAGTGAACAACTCAACGACGCCAACTTCTAGCGGCGCCATAAATCAACGACAGCGGCCCTGCACCTCGCGAGAGGTACAGGGCCGTCTTGTATTGCAGTAAAGCTAACGGCTACGAACGACGCGGCTCGGGAACCACGAGCCTATCGGGGCTCGCGCCCTCGGCATCCATCAGGCTCACGTAGCGAATCGACGGATCCCCATACATCGCGTAGTAATAATTGCCCGTGCGCGCGCTAAAGCATCCGGTGTAGATAGTCTTCTCGAACTTGCCATCGCCCATCCTGGACGCTCCCTCGATCATCACCACGCCCTCGAGCGAGCGGAACATGCGAACGACGTTTTCGGTCTCGCTCTCCTTTTGCGGGTAATTAGCATTGAGGTACGCCGCCTTTACAAAACGGCTCGGCGAATAGCAATCGCCCGGAATGCCGCGCATGCCGGCACCGGCTCCATAGGGCTTGAGCTCGGCGCCACGCCATGTCGCCGTCTGCGGAAAATCGCTTGTGGCGGTGATATAGGTGCGCAGGTTTTCCATGTGCCACGGGAAGGTCGGCTGGTTGGCAAGGGTGTCGACCGGATCGTCGTATACATGCAGGCCGTCAGCCATCATCTCAATCACGATGCTGCGCTGGCTGTCGCCGATAATCCAATGGAGCAGCGACACGCCCAGCCCCTCTCCGGCAGATTTGGCGACAATCACCGTGTCGCGCAGCGCGGCCTCGACCTCATCGACCGTCGAGAACGTCGCTGCCACCCACAGGGGGAACTCATAGGCCGCAATATTGTTCTTGCCGTCGACAGGGCCCTCGGCATACTCGGCATAGCCGGGAAAGTTGAGCCCCGCCACAGCCAGACCCGCATCGTTACCGCAATCGAAAAACATGGGATAGTTCTTGTAATCGATGCACATACCGATCACCGCGTGTGCCGCTGTCGCGTCGTCGATAAACGAATACGGAATGTGAAACCCGCGCGGCATCACGCGAACCTGTTGGCCGTAGTCAAAGCTCCAGTCGAGGTTGCGGCCCAAATACATGTGGCCAGAATTATCGGTAAATCGAATACTCGTGCACATAGCGCCTCCTAGCCTTACGTTCTTGCTAAGATTATTGTCTCCAAACAAAAAGGCGCTAAACACAAAAGCCCGGACATGACAACAATGTCATGCCCGGGCTATTCAAGCAGGATAAACTCAACCAAGTTAACCCCGCAGGTCGTCTAAGGGGTCAAAGTGCCGCAGATTGCCACGAAAGAGGAGCGAAGCGTACTTAAGGTACGCGAGCGACGATTGAGCGGCAAGGTGCGGTGCTTTGGTCCCCTTAGACCAACTTTCCAAGACAGTGGTCGATCATATGCTGGATCATCTGTGCCTCAAAGCCCGCGTAGTCGCGGCGGCACTCCTTCATCTTGCCGTCGACGATCTGATCAAAGGCGACCTTGCACTTGATATAGCGCGTGGACTTGGTGACCTCCTCGTGCGTCAGGCAGCTCTCCTCCATCTTGCTGGCGCCCAGGCCAAACACCAGACGGGGGTTGTAGAGTACGTGAGGCTCGCCGGCATCGTCCAGGTAGACGCAAACCTTCTTGGTAACGCCAATCTGGTTAGCGGCAAGGCAGCCGGCATCGTCGAGCGACTTGATGGTATCGATCAGGTCCTGAGCAACCGACTCGTCCTCGACGGTCGCAACCTCGCAACGCTGGGACAGGATAGCCTCGTCGTGGCAAAGCTCTTTAATCATACGTTCCTCCATAGGGGTCGTTGTAACTGCTTAAGTATACGGTACCCACACATTTTCATGCGAAAAATACCGTCCGTCTGCTACAAAGCGCCGAACATCCTTGATTATCAACTTCATCCGAACACCTCCCACATTCATCCGCACATGTGCGGA
>UQYA01000047.1 GCA_900545165.1 uncultured Collinsella sp. | reverse complement strand
TACGAGATGCTCAGGAGTCTCGTGGGCTCGGAGATGTGTATAAGAGACAGATTCGTAAGATCGAGAACATCGTGCGCGACGAGATGGACGCTGCCGGCGCCCAGGAGCTCATGATGCCCATCATGGTCGATGCCGAGCTGTGGCGTGAGTCCGGCCGTATCGATGCCTATGGCAAGGAGCTTGTGCGCTTTGACGACCGTCATGGTCGCGAGTTCGTCCTGGGCCCCACGCACGAGGAGACCGTCACGGCCCTGGTGCGCAACGAGCTGCGCTCCTACAAACAGCTGCCCGTCAACCTGTACCACATCCAGGATAAGTTCCGCGACGAGTTCCGTCCCCGCTTTGGCCTGATGCGCGGCCGCGAGTTCATCATGAAGGACGCCTACAGCTTCTCCGCCACGCCGGAGAGCCTGCAGGAGGAGTACGACAAGATGAAGCAGGCGTACGCCAACATTTGCGAGCGCTGCTACATCAAGGCCCTGCCCGTTGTCGCCGACTCCGGCGAGATCGGCGGCGACACTTCCGTCGAGTACATGGCTCTGGCCGACGCCGGCGAGGCTTCGCTGGTCTACTGCGACGATTGCGGCTTTGCTGCCGATGACGAGGCTGCAAGCACCAAGGTCGTTGTGACCGAGGGCCCCGGCGATGGTACGCTTACCAAGGTTGAGACTCCGGGCATGGGCACCATCGAGGCCGTTGCAAAGTTCTTCGGCTTCCCCGAGAACGGTACACGCAAGTCCTTGGCTCTCATTGACGCCAAGGGCAAGCCAGTCGTGGCCATTGTTCCGGGCGACCACGAGCTCAATGATTGCAAGGCCGAGCATGTCTTTGGCAAGGGCTATCGAATGATGACTGATGAGGAGCTCCAGACTTATGGTCTGCATAAGGGCTTTATCGGACCGGTTAACTTGCCCGAGGGCATCCGCCTGGTGTGTGACGAGAGCCTGCGTGAGTCTAAGCAGTGGGCCTGCGGCGCCAACGAGGTCGACTATCACTTTACCGGTGCCTGCCCCGAGCGCGACTTTACCGTCGACGAGTGGGCCGACCTGGTAACCGTTGTGGCCGGCGATCCCTGCCCGCACTGCGGCAAGCCGCTCTCCGCTGCTCGCGGCATCGAGGTCTCCCAGGTCTTCCAGCTGGGCACCAAGTATTCCGAGGCCATGGGTGCCACCTTTATGGACGAGGACGGCAAGGAGAAGCCGCTCATCATGGGCTGCTACGGCGTTGGTGTGTCCCGCTCGCTCGCTGCCGTCGTGGAGCAGCACAACGACGAGCACGGTATCGTCTGGCCGGTCTCCGTTGCCCCGTACGAGGTCGCGGTAATTCCGCTTGATCCCAAGAAGGAGGAGTGCGCTACCGTCTGCGAGCAGATCGTTGATGGCCTGTGCGCCGAGGGTATCGAGGTTGTCGTCGACGACCGCGACGAGCGTCCCGGCTTTAAGTTTGCCGACAACGACCTTATGGGCTTCCCGTATCAGGTTGTTCTGGGTAAGCGTGGCCTTAAGAATGGCACCGTTGAGCTCAAGGACCGTGCCACGGGTGAGCGCGAGGATGTGGCGATCGACGAGGTCGTCGCCAAGGTTGCCGAGCTTGTTAAGGCGGCTCGCCGTTAATCGACGATTTCGCTTGTAGTTCGATATACGGGACGGCCCCGCATTTCTCCAGAATGGGGATATGCGGGGCCGTCCTTTTATCTTGTGGCATCCTCGATATCTAAAAGGAAAACCCCACAGCCCATGCGAGCTACGGGGTTTTCCTTGTGCCTCCGATGCGAAATAAATCGCTCAGATATTACTGATAATCGACGACGTCGATCCAGTTCTTCAGGAACTCATCGTTCACGTTGCGCTTACGAGCGAGCTCGGAAGCGGCGACGATGCTCGTCCACTGACGCACGACCTGCATGGGCATGTCGGCGCGGTCGCAGTAGAGCTCCAGGTAGGCCTCAGCCTGATCCTTGCTGTTGAGGGCAAAGAGCAGGTAGGTGGTGGCAACGTCGGCAGCAGGGGAGCCCTGGGTGGCGTGTGCCCAGTCGCACACATAGAGCTGGCCGTCGTCGCCGACGATGACGTTGGAGGGGTTGAAGTCGCCGTGGCAGACCTTGAACTCCTTGGTCATGCCGTCCAGACGCTCCTGAAGGTTGTAGCGCGTGGTGGCATTGAGCTGATCAAGGCTGTCGATCATGCGGGCGTACTTGTCGCGCTGACGGTTGAGCAGCGGGGAGGTGTAGCCGTGGATCTCGATCTGGAGGTCGACGAACATCTCGAGGTACTCACCAAAGCGCTGGGGCTCGGCAGTCATCTTCTCGGCAAGGGTGGTGCCCGGAACCTTCTCGGTCACGAGCGCCCAGCCGTTGGCGTTCTCGAGCTGGGAAACCTCGAGCGCCTTGGGGCTGCGGATGCCGCACTCATTGATGCGGGCAAGATTCAAAGCCTCGTTGAACACGTCGGAGACAGGCTTGGTCTCGTTAAAGACCTTGACAATCTTGTCGCCCAGGTCGTAAACGACCTTGTTGCCACGGCGGACGAGCTCGGTCTTGGAATCGGGTAGCAGCATGGTTGCATCCTTTCAACGATGCGATAGAAGCGACGGCGGGGGTGTGTGAAACACCCGTGCACCCCCGCCGTTAAAAACCGTGCTAAAACTAGCAGACGGCGTAATCCTGGGGCTCGCGGCCGTAGTAGGCGTCCAGGTAGAGCTCCTTGATCTCGCTCATGAGCGGGTAGCGCGGGTTGGCGCCGGTGCACTGGTCGTTGAATGCCTGCTCGGTCATCTCGTCGAGGGTGTCGAGGAAGTACTGCTCGTCAACACCGTAGTCGGCGATGGTCTTCTTGACGCCGATGAAGTCGCAGAGCTCGGTGAGCTTGGTGATGAAGTTCTCGAAGACCTCACGGTCGTCCTTGCCGTCGATGCCGCAGTAACGAGCCATCTCGGCGTAGTTGTGCAGCGCGTTGGGGTAAGGATACTGAGAGAAGGTTCCCATCTTGACAGGAGCCTCGGCGGCGTTGTAACGCATGACGCGGGTCAGGATGACTGCGTTTGCGAGGCCGTGGGGCAGATGGTGGAAAGCGCCGAGCTTGTGGGCCATGGAGTGGTTGAGGCCCAGGAAGGCGTTACCGAATGCCATACCGGCCATGCAGGATGCGTTGTGCATCTCCTCGCGAGCGTGCGGATCCTTGGCACCGTTGGTGAAGGAGCTCGGGAGGTTCTCGAAGACGAGCTTTGCGGCGCGCTCGGAGAGGCCCTTGGTGTAATCGGAAGCCATGATGGAGACGTAGGACTCGATGGCGTGGGTCATGACGTCAATACCGGAAGCTGCGGTGAGGCCCTTCGGGGCGGTCATGCAGTTGTCAGCGTCGACGATTGCCATGTTGGGGAGCAGCGCGTAGTCGGCGAGCGGCCACTTGATGCCGGTCTCCTTGTCGGTGATGATGGCGAACGGCGTGCACTCGGAGCCAGTGCCCGAAGAGGTCGGGACGGCGACGAAGTAAGCCTTCTTGCCCATCTCGGGGAAGGTGAAGATACGCTTGCGGATGTCCATGAAGTCCATGGCCATGTCCTCGAAGTTCGCCTCGGGGTGCTCGTACATCATCCACATAATCTTGCCGGCGTCCATTGCGGAACCGCCGCCAACGGCGATGATGACATCCGGCTCGAAGAGCGTCATCTGCTTGGCGCCGCGACGTGCGCACTGCAGGGAGGGATCGGGCTCAACGTCGTAGAAGCAGTCGTGAGCGATGCCCATCTCATCGAGCTTGGCCTCGATGGCACGCGTGTTGCCATTCTTGAAGAGGAACTGGTCGGTAACGATGAAGGCGCGCTTCTTGCCCATTACGGTGCCGAGCTCGTCGAGTGCGACGGGCGTGCAGCCCTTCTTGAAGTAGACCTTCTCGGGTGCGCGGAACCACAGCATGTTCTCGCGGCGCTCTGCCACGGTCTTGACGTTGATCAAGTGCTTCACCCCAACGTTCTCGGAGACGGAGTTGCCACCCCAGGAGCCGCAGCCCAGGGTTAGAGACGGCTTCATGCCGAAGTTGTAGAGGTCACCGATGCCGCCGTGCGAGGACGGGGTGTTGATGACGATGCGGCAGGCCTTCATGACGTGCTGGAACTTAGCGATCTTCTCGCTCTGTGCCGGGTGCACGTAGAGAGAGGCGGTGTGGCCCGGGCCACCTGCGAGGACGAGGTGCTCTGCCTTGTCAACGGCCTCCTGGAAGTCACTGGCGTGATACATAGCGAGGACCGGGGAGAGCTTCTCGTGGGAGAACTCTTCCTTCTCGGGATCGGTGGAGGTGACCTCGGCGATCAGGATCTTGGTCTTGGCGGGAACCTCGATGCCGGCGAGCTCGGCGATCTTGGCGGCAGCCATGCCGGGGATGCGGTGATCGAGAGCGCCGTTCTTGAACATGGCGGCACGCAGGGCCTCCATCTCGGCACCCTGCTTGACGAAGTAGCAGCCGCGCTTCTGGAACTCGGCCTTGACCTGGTCATAGATGGTGTCGATGACGGTCACGGACTGCTCGGAAGCGCAGATCATGCCGTTGTCGAAGGTCTTGGAGTGGATGATGGAGTTGACGGCGAGCTTGATGTCCGCGGTATCGTCGATGATGACCGGGGTGTTGCCGGCGCCGACGCCGAGTGCGGGCTTACCGGAGGAGTAAGCAGCCTTGACCATGCCCGGGCCACCGGTTGCGAGAATGATGTCGACGTCGCGCATGACCATGTTGGTCAGCTCGATGGACGGCTTGTCGACCCAGCCGATGATGCCCTCAGGAGCACCGGCCTTGACAGCTGCGTCGAGAACGAGCTTGGCGGCGGCGATGGTGCACTTGGCGGCTGCCGGGTGCGGGGAGATGATGATGGCGTTACGGGTCTTCAGGCAGATGAGCGTCTTGAAGATGGCCGTGGAGGTCGGGTTGGTGGTCGGGATGACAGCGCCAACGATACCGATCGGCTCGGCGACCTTGGTGATGCCGTAAGCGTCGTCGCGCTCGATGACACCGCAGGTCTTGGTGTTCTTGTAAGCGTTGTAGATGTACTCAGCGGCGTAGTGGTTCTTGATGACCTTGTCCTCGAGAACGCCACGGCCGGTCTCCTCGATGGCGAGCTTGGCCAAAGGAATACGAGCCTTGTTGGCGGCCATAGCAGCCTCGTAGAAGATCTTGTCTACCTGCTCCTGAGTGTACTCAGCGAATTTAGCCTGGGCCTCACGCATAGATTTGAGTTTGGCCTCAAGCGCCTCCACGTTGTCCACGATGGCGGGAGTAGTGTTTTCCGGTGACTTTTTCACCATTTGTGTCTCCTTGCGATCGGAGATTTACCCTACGCCTTGCATGATAGCAAGAAATTATTCGGCGAACGGTAAGATTCCCGTAAAAGGCACACTAAAACGCTTCAACTAAATGAACCGTTTCAACTAATGCTGCATCGCCCCGCTCATTGGGGACAGACTTACATGAGTGCTTTCACTCATTTGGGACAGACATCGTTTTGCCATTTTGTCGTTCTGGACCTGTTTGCCGCTCATTGGATATAAATAGGTCACAGGCTCAGCATTTCGCGTTCCTTCTCTCCTTTTAGGTGTTGCCTGTTCAGTTTTTGAAAGGAGAGATTATGCCTCGATGTGCCCGCGCCGTTTCGCTCACCGGTTATTACCACGTCTTTGACCGTGGTAACTCTAAACAGATTATTTTTGAAGATGACTCTGACCGATATCGTTTCTTATCGGACATCTCGGACAGGTTCGCGCACCATAAAGTGGCGGTGTTGGCTTGGTGCCTTATGGACAATCACTTCCATTTGATGGTTGATGACCCATTTGACAATCTTTCAAAGGCAATGCAGTGTGCGCTGACGGCGTATGCCAAGTATTTCAATGGGAAAACGGGGAGAACAGGCCATCTGTTTGACAATCGCTATTCACGGGTCGCGGTCGAGTCGGACACGCAGGCGGTACAGCTGCTCGATTATATCCATCTCAATCCCGTGAAAGGTGCGCTCGACTCGCTCGAGGCGTACCGCTGGTCAAGCTACAAGGCATATCAGCTGGGCTATGATCCCTTTGACATCTGTGACGCGGCTCCTATGCTCGATATCGTCGGAGGCTCCCGTTGCTATTGCGAGCATCTCGAGGAAGTTGCCGGGCGCACTTGGTCAGTGGAGGTTCTTCCACGCCGGCGGATCCCCGATGAGGAGGCCCTTTCCATTGCGCACGAAGTCCTGCCGAGCATAGATCCTGCGCTGCTCAAGGCCCTGCCACGCCCCGATCGCGATGCCTGTCTGCTGAGGCTCAGGCGGGCACATCTCACGGTCAAGCAAATTGCCCGTATCACCGGCATTGGCGCTACAAGCGTGACCAAGGCCACTGTGGGCTGGAGGGAGGCTGCGTGAGGCTGGGCAGGACCTGATCATGGCGCCGCATGTGTACGTCACGTCTGTCCCCAATGCGTGAAAGCACTCATGTAAGCCTGTCCCCAATGAGTGCAAAAAGGCGCCCTCCGTAGGGGAGGACGCCTTTGGTAAGTTCTATATGAACGCGAGGTCTTTGACCCGGAGAGTCCGAGGTACTTGTTGGTAAGACCTTATTTAGGAGCGCGCAACCTTGCCGGACTTGAGGCAGGTGGAGCAAACGTTCATCTTGCGACGGTGACCATCGACGACGACGTAGACGCGCTGGATGTTGGGGCGGAACTTACGGTTGGTGACGCGGTGAGAGTGGCTGATGGAGCGACCGGCAACGGGGTGCTTACCGCAAACTTCGCAAACTTTGGACATAACTGACCCTCCTTGGGCGACAAACGAACATGTCGCGTTAACAAACAAGCCTGAACTATAGCACAGAAGTCGCTCCCTGTGCGCAATCTACACAGAGATATTCCTCTTTTGGCGATAGTGCCCACGCCACGGCCCTGGACGTAGATCCGATTTGCGTGCAGCAGAGGGGATTATGCCAGCTCGTGCGTGCGTTTTCAAGCTCGTCCCACAAATATATATAGGTTTATTGGGCTTTGGGCTCCGTTTACGGATTGCTCTGTATTTATGCTCGCAATTAAGCTCGAGGTTGGCTACACTATCCCTTGACCATTAAAGGGGTACGAGATACCCACATGGAATTACATAGCTGCCAAAGAGCAGCCCTTCCTGTGGGTGTCTGGTCCGCTTTAAGCGGTCGGGCATCTATTTTTTTGACTGTGTCAGCAGTCAAGACATGTGAGGAAGGAGATCGATGGGCACGACTTCCCCCAAGGCGGTCATCATGGACGAGACCGCCGTCAATCGAGCGATGACCCGCATCGCGCACGAGATTCTCGAGCGCAACGAGGGCTGTGAAGACCTCGCTCTGGTCGGCATCGTCACGCGCGGCGACCTTCTGGCTAAGAAGCTCGCCGACGAGATCAAGGAGATCGAGGGCGTCGAAGTTCCGCTCGGCAGCCTCGACATCAGCTTCTACCGCGATGACTATGCGACCAATTTCGCTCCCGCGATCCACGCCACCAACATTCCCTTTAGCGTCGACGGCAAGCGCGTCGTGCTGGTGGACGACATCCTGTATACGGGCCGTACCATCCGCGCCGCTCTCGACGCCGTCATGGACCTGGGCCGTCCGAGCCGCATTGAGTTGGCAGTCCTCGTTGACCGCGGCCACCGCGAGCTCCCCATCTCGCCGGACTTTGTCGGCAAGAACGTTCCCTCGTCGCATGAGGAGAACGTGCATCTATATATGAAGGAAGTCGACGGCCACACCACCGTCGAGATCAACGACGTCGCGCCGGGCTCCCACGTGGGTTCTGCGCCGCTGGGAGGTGAGTAGTACCGTGGCGTTCAACCATAAGCACCTGATCGACATTACCGAGTACTCCGAAGAGGACATCAAGCTCATCCTCGAGACCGCCAAGGCGTTCTCCGAGGTCAACGAGCGTGCGATCAAGAAGGTCCCCACGCTCAAGGGCAAGACCATCGTCAACATGTTCAACGAGCCCTCGACGCGCACCCGCAGCTCCTTCGAGCTCGCCGAGAAGCGTCTTTCGGCCGACAGCCTCAACTTTGGCGGCTCCTCGACCTCCACGGTCAAGGGCGAGAGCCTTGTCGACACCGTCGAGACCCTCAACGCCTATAAGATCGACTGCATTGTCGTGCGCGACAAGCACGCTGGCGCTCCCTACATCGTCACACAGAACTCGCCCGCAAGCGTCATCTGCGCCGGTGACGGCAAGCACAACCATCCTACGCAGGCCCTGCTCGACCTGTACACCATCTGGGAGCACAAGGGTGACTTCCACGGTCTGAAGGTCGCCGTCGTCGGCGATATCGCCCACTCCCGCGTTTGCGGCTCGCTGATCCCCGCGTTGAAGATCATGGGCTGCGAGACCTACGCCGTCGCCCCCGGCACGCTGCTGCCGCCGTCGCCCGAGGTCCTGGGCTGCGACCACGTGACGAGCGACCTCGATTCCGTCCTGCCCGAGCTGGACGTCGTCTACATGCTGCGCGTGCAGCAGGAGCGTCTCGAGGGTGCCCCGTTCCCGACCATTCGTGAGTACCATAAGCTCTTCGGCCTGACCAAGGACCGCGAGAAGCTCATGAAGCCCGATGCGATCATCTGCCACCCGGGCCCCATCAACCGCGGCGTCGAGTTCGACTCCTATATGGCCGACCACCCGCAACGCTCCGTCATCCTGGAGCAGGTCTACGCCGGTATCTGCGTGCGTATGGCTATCCTGTATCTGCTGCTTGGAGGTGCCGATAATGGCCTTGCTTCTTAAGAATGCCCACGTCGTCGACCCGTCCGTCGAGCTTGACGGTGTCGTTGACGTCCTGATTGACGGCGACAAGATCGCCGAGGTCGGCGAGAATCTCGCCGTCGAGGGAGCCGAGGTCCGCGACCTTTCCGGCAAGTACCTCGTCCCCGGCCTGGTGGATATGCACGTTCACCTTCGCGAGCCCGGCTACGAGGTCAAAGAGGACATCGAGAGCGGTACCCGCGCAGCTGCCAAGGGCGGCTTTACCGGCGTGTGCTCCATGCCCAACACCGATCCCGTCACCGATAACGGCACTGTCGTGGAGTTCGTCAAGTCCCGTGCTGCCGAGGTCGGCCACTGCCGCGTCTATCCGTCGGGCGCCATGACCCGCGGTCTTAAGGGTGAGGCCATGTCCGAGATGGGCGATATGGTCGCCCACGGCGCCGTCGCCTTCACCGACGACGGTCGCGGCGTGCAGGGTGCGGGCATGCTCCGTCGTTGCATGGACTACGGCAAGATGTTCGGCAAGGTCTTTATGAGCCACTGCCAGGACGAGGACCTGGTCGGCCACGGCCAGATCAACGAGGGCAAGGTTTCGACCCGTCTGGCTCTCGAGGGCTGGCCGGCTGCCGGCGAGGAGCTCCAGATCGCCCGCGACATCGAGATCGCCAAGCTGACCGGTGCCAAGCTGCACATCCAGCACATCTCCACCGCTCATGGCTTGGAGATCGTGCGTGCCGGTAAGGCCGCTGGCGTTCAGGTTACCTGCGAGGCCACCCCGCACCACATGTTCCTGACCGAGAACGACCTTGACGAGACCTACAACACCTCGCTTAAGGTCAATCCGCCGCTGCGTACCGAGGAGGATGCCGAGGCCATCCGTCAGGGCGTCATCGACGGCACCGTCGATGTTATCGTCACCGATCACGCTCCTCACACCCCGTGGGAGAAGGCCCGTGAGTTCGAGCTTGCGCCCTTTGGTATGATCGGCCTCGAGACCTCGCTGTCGCTCGTACTCACCGAGCTGGTCAACACGGGCAAGATGAGCATGGGCCGCATGGTCGAGCTCATGGCCATCAAGCCGCGTGAGATCCTGGGTCTCGACCAGGTTCAGGTCAAGGCGGGCTCCGTTGCCGACCTGACCGTGTTCGACCCCTCCGCAACCTGGACGGTTGGCGAGGACGGTTACGAGTCGCGCGCCGAGAACTCCGGTTTTGCCGGCCGCACGCTCACCGGCCGTGCCACCGATGTGTTCGTCGGCGGTAAGCAGACGCTTGCCGACGGCTGCATCTGCTAGCATAGCCTTATCGCTTTTGTGCGCGGCGCCCTTGCGGTGCCGCGCTTTCTATTAGTTTGGACCATGCAACCGCATGGGGGATTGGAGCGTCTATGCCCACACCTTCCACTGCACGCATGCACGACTTCGAGGTCGTCTCGAACCGGGAGATTGCCGACGGCATCTTCTCGCTCGTCATCTCGGCCCCCAAGCTTGCAAGTGCGCTCAAGCCCGGTCAGTTTGTGAACATCGCCGTACCCGGCGATGCGTCCTCGCTGCTTCGCGTGCCCCTGAGCTACTACCGCGCCGACGCCGAGGCCGGCACCGTCGAGCTGTGGTACGCCGTCGTGGGCGACGATACCCGTCGTTTGTCCCAGATGGGCCCTGGCTCCACCTCTAACCTGCTGGGCCCCGGTGGCCGTGGCTGGATGGTACCCGAGGGCACCAGGAAGGCCCTGCTCGTCGCCGGTGGCATCGGTGTTCCGCCCGTGCTGTGCCTTGCCGACAAGCTTGCCGAGCAGGGTGTGGCCGTTGACGTGTGCCTGGGCTTTGGCACCGCGTCCAAGGCCGTGGGTGTCGATGAGTTCCGCGCGCTGGGCGCCACGGTCAACGTTTGCACCGATGATGGCACGCTGGGCACGCACGGTTTTTGCACCGACCCGGCAGCCGAGCTGCTCGGCGAGGGCGGCTACGACTATGTGGCCAGCTGCGGCCCCGCTGTCATGATGAAGAAAGTCGCCGCCGCTGCCGCCGAGGCCGGTGCGTACTGCGAGGTGTCGCTTGAGCGCATGATGAGCTGTGGCTTTGGCGCCTGCAACACCTGCAATGTCGAGACGGTCGACGGTATGAAGGGTGCTTGCATGTGCGGCCCCGTGTTCGATGCTTCCAAGGTGGTGGTCTTCTAGTGGGTACCGTGAACATGGCCGTCGATTTCGGCGGCGTCAAGATGCAGAACCCCATCAACACCGCAGCCGGTACTTTTGGTTACGGTTGGCAGTTCCAGAATTTCTTTGATGTTTCCCAGCTGGGCGCCATCACCACCAAGGGTTGCGCTGCCGAGCCCTGGCCCGGCAACCCCGCGCCCCGCATGGCCGAGATCCCCGGCGGTATGATCAACTCCGTGGGCCTTCAGAACCCCGGCGTGGCCGCCTTTGCCCGCGAGTCCGGTCCGTGGCTCGAACAGCTGTCCAAGGACGGCTGCCAGGTCATCTGTCAGGTTGCCGGCCACTCCGTTGACGAGTTTGTCCGCGCGCTCGAGATGTATGTCGAGCTGTGCCCCTGGGCTGCCGGCTACGAGATCAACGTGAGCTGCCCTAATATCGCCGCCGGCGGTGCCGCCATGGGCTCTACGCCCGAGGGCGCCTCATCCGTTATGGCTGCCTGCCGCAAGGTGACCGATAAGCCGCTGTTCGTGAAGATGGCGCCGGTCAACGTCGCCGAGATTGCCAAGGCCCTCGAGGCTGCCGGCGCCGACGGCCTTTCGGTCATCAACTCCATTCAGGGCATGGCCATCGACGTCCATACCCGCAAGTCCCGCGTGGCCAAGCCCAAGGGCGGCCTTTCGGGCCCGCTGTGCCACCACATCGCCGTGCGCATGGTCTGGGAGGTTGCCCAGGCCGTCGATATCCCCATCAACGGCGTCGGCGGTGTCATGACCGGCGAGGATGCGGCCGAGTTTATCCTGGCCGGCGCCACCTGCGTGTCGGTCGGCATGGCCAACTTCGTCGATCCGTGCGCTTCGCTCAAGATCGCGCACGAGCTCGAGGCCTGGGCTGAGTCCCAAGGCGTGAAGGACATCAACGAACTGGTAGGTGCTTTCGAATGCTAGAGACCGATGCCCGCGACCGCGTAATCGTCGCTCTCGACTGCGACCGCGAGCGTGCGCTTGAGCTCGCCCACGAGCTTTCGGGCCATGCCGCCTGGCTTAAGGTTGGTATGACGCTCTATTACGCTGAGGGCCCCGAGATCGTCAAGACCTTTAAGGACCTGGGCTTTAAGGTCTTCCTTGACCTTAAGTTCCATGATATTCCGCATCAGGTTCGCGGTGCCGCCCGTTCGGCCTCGCTTGCCGGTGCCGACCTGCTCTCGGTTCACGGCTTGGGTTCGGGCGCCATGCTCGCTGCCTGCCGCGAGGGTGCCGAGGAGGCGCGCGAGGACCGCGCCAAGCTCGTCGCCATCACCGTGCTCACGAGCATGAATCAGGATGCCTTGAGCGAGATCGGCGTCGAGTCGCCCGTGGCCGAGGAGGCCGCCCGCCTGGCAAAGCTCGCTCAGGCCAACGGCATCGATGGCATCGTGTGCTCGCCGATGGAGGCTCACGACATGCGTGAACTGCTGGGTCCCGATGCTCTGATCGTGACTCCGGGTGTGCGTCCGGTGGGTGCCGCCCTTGGTGACCAGTCCCGCGTGGCGACGCCTTCCCAGGCTATCGAGCGTGGCGCAAGCCACATTGTGGTGGGCCGTCCCATCACCGGTGCCGACGATCCGGTTGCCGCCTTTGACGCCATCGTCGCTGAGCTGGTCGAAAACGTCGCGTAAAAGATTCCCCTAAGTCACCACTTTTGGGTTTTATTAGCACAAAATAGCCCCTGTGCCTGCGTAAACTTTCCCATCCTTTGTGTGGAATCGCAGGTCAGGGGCTTAACTTTGGGCGCAGTATATTGCACTTTTTGCGGGTATCGTCTAACCTATGGAGCCGCGATTGGGCATTTTGTACGTTCTACGTGCTAAAATGCCAATTATTGAATCAGATATAACCCAACTATTTGGAGGTACGAATGGCACTCCCTCAGCTTACCGATGAGCAGCGCAAGCAGGCTCTTGAGAAGGCTGCTGCCGCACGTCACGCTCGCGCTGAGCTTCGCGAGCAGATCAAGAAGGGCGAGAAGTCCCTCGAGTCCGTGCTCAACTCCGATGATCCCATCGCTTCCCGCATGAAGGTTTCCACTCTCATCGAGTCTCTCCCTGGTTATGGCAAGGCCAAGGCCGCCAAGATCATGGAGGAGCTCGGTATCTCCGCTACCCGTCGCGTCCAGGGCCTCGGCGTCCGTCAGCGCGAGCAGCTCCTCGAGCAGCTGACCAAATAAGTGAGCGCTCAGGATTCCAAGCTCTTTGTGATTTCTGGACCGTCAGGCGCAGGGAAGGGTACGCTCGTCACTCGTGTGCGCGAGCGCCGCTCGAACCTGGGCCTGACGGTTTCGGCTACCACGCGAGCACCACGCAAAGGTGAGGTCGACGGCGTCAACTACTTTTTTCTGACGCGCGAGGAGTTCGACCGCCGCGTGGCAAACGGTGAGTTTGTTGAGTGGGCCGAGGTCCACGGTAACTGCTACGGCACGTTGGTGAGCGAGGTCACATCCAAGCTCGCCTCTGGCGCATCTCTGATTTTGGAGATCGATGTCCAGGGCGCCCTGCAGGTGAAGGAGCGTTTCCCCGAGGCCGTGCTGATCTTTATCAAGCCGCCTTCGCTTGAGGTGCTCCGCGAGCGTCTAGTCGGTCGCGGTACCGAGACGCCCGAGACGATTGAGCTGCGTATGGCAAACGCCGCCGATGAGCTTGCCCTTGCCGACCGCTACGACGACGTCGTGGTAAATGACGATCTCGACCGCGCGACCGATGAGCTCGTTCGCGTTCTCGATATGCATGAAAGGATCTGAGGTCCGTGTCCGTTGTAAAGCCTTGCATTGACGATCTTCTGGAGAAGACCGATCACAACCGCTTCC
>UQYA01000046.1 GCA_900545165.1 uncultured Collinsella sp. | reverse complement strand
AGAACACTCCGCAGACCAGTGTGGCGCCTTGTCCGCGGCTCCGAAGGAGCAGGACAAGGCGCCACACATGGTCGAGGACGTTCTGAAAACTAAGCCCGGCCCCCGCCGGACAGGTCACACTACTCGCAGAGCAGCTTAGCGATCTGGACGGCGTTGGTTGCCGCGCCCTTACGGATTTGGTCGCCGCAGCACCAGAAGGTGATACCGCGCGCGGCCTCGGGGTTCGAGATGTCGCGGCGCGCGCGGCCGACCCAGATCAGGTCCTGGTCGGACGTATCCATCGGCATGGGGAAGCGCTCGTGCGCATCCTCGGCGCTCATGTCGTCAACCAGCTTCACGCCCGGAGCGGCAGCCAGCGCAACACGGGCCTCCTCGACCGTAATATCGCGCTCAAACTCGAGCGTAATGCTCTCGGAGTGCGAACGCAGCACGGGCACGCGCACACAGGTGCAGTTCACGCGCAGCTCGGGCAGATGCATGATCTTGCGGCCCTCGTTTTGCAACTTCATCTCCTCGGAGGTAAAGCCCTCCTCCTTGACGCCGCCAATTTGCGGAATCAGGTTGCTCGCCAGCTGGGCGGCAAACGCGCGCGGCTCGGGAATCTCCTCGCCACGGCCCAGGGCGGCCAGCTGAGCCTCGAGCTCGGCCATACCGGGGGCGCCAGCACCCGAAGCCGCCTGGTACGTCGAGACGATCATGCGCTTCACGCCAGCGAGCTGATGCAGCGGCCACGTGGGAACCAGGCCGATAATGGTCGCGCAGTTGGGGTTGGCGATAAGGCCGTGATGCCACTTGATGTCGTCGGCATTGATCTCGGGCACAACCAGCGGCACCTCGGGATCCATGCGGAAGGCATGGCTGTTGTCGACCACGACGGCGCCGCGCTTGACGGCCTCGGGCAGTAGCTCCTTCGCGATGTCGTCGCCGGCAGCTCCAAGCACAATGTCACAGCCCTCAAAGGCCTCGGGACAAGCCTCTTCGATCACGATCTGCTCGCCGCGGAACTCGACGGTCTTGCCCGCAGAACGCGCGCTCGCCAGCAGCTTGAGCTTGCCAACCGGGAACTCCTGCTCGTTGAGGCACTCGAGCATCTGGGTGCCCACGGCTCCCGTCGCGCCCAAAATAGCAACCGTGTACTGTTTCATGCTTCCCCCTTTAAAGGTTGTGGCTTTTGCCCGCACGCCAAGCAGGCCGATTATTGTTGCCAGTGTATACAAGAACGGAGCGGGCACGAAACCCGCCCCGTCGAAACGAAACCGAAACGAAACGCCCCGCCATAGATTTTTGAGGCAAGTCCAAAAATCTACTGGGATAGCAGCTACTTGTGGAGCGCGACCAGAGCGGGATCGACCGGCGCGGGAGCCTCCAGATCGGAGACCTTCACAATGCCGTTCTCGTCGGAGAAGGCGCGGTAAATGGTCTGAATCGCCAGATCAAAGTCCTTCTCCTCCACACCGATGATGATATTGATCTCGTCGCAGCTCTGCGAAATCATACGCACGCTCACGCCAGCCTGGCCAAGCATGCCAAACAGGTGGCCCGAGATGCCGGCACGACCGCGCAGGTTACGGCCGACGGTCGCGATAAGTGCCAGGCCCTCGACAACCTCGATCTCGAGCGGCTCGACCTCCTGCTGAATGTCGCCCACGAGCGAGTACAGTGAATCGTGAACGTCCTGCTCCTGCACCACGGCGCCAAAGCGGTCGACGCCGGTGGGCATATGCTCGACGGAAACGTCATAGCGCTCGAAGACCGAAAGCGCGCGGCGCATAAAGCCGACGCGCGGCTTGGTGCGGTCGCGGGCCACGTTGATGGCGACAAAACCGCGCTTGCCGGTCACGCCGGTAATGATGGGCTCTGCCTCGCCCTCATCAGCCGTCTCGCTAATGATGGTGCCAGGGTCCTGCGGCGCATTGGTGTTCTTGATGACCAGAGGAATGCCCGCCTCGCGCACGGGGAACACGGCCTCCTCGTGCAGGACGCTTGCGCCCATGTACGAAAGCTCGCGCAGCTCCTCGTAGGTAACACGCGCAATAGGCTGAGCCTCCGGAACAATACGCGGATCGGCAGAATAGAAACCCGAGACGTCGGTCCAGTTCTCGTACAGATCAGCGCCCAGGCACTTGGCCAGGATCGAGCCCGAGATATCGCCGCCGCCACGATCGAGTAACTTGATCTGACCCTCACGCGTCGCGCCGTAAAAACCGGGCATAACAAAGCCGCCCTGCTGACCGTACTCCTGCACCAGCTCGGAGGTGCGGTTCATGCTGAGCGTACCGTCGTGATGGAACGCCACAACCGTCGCGGCGTCCAGGAACGGCAGGCCCAGGTACTCGGCCATCAGGCGAGCGGTGAAGTACTCGCCACGGCTCACGAGCTCCTCGGTGGAGTAGCCGCCCGAACGGGCGCGCTCGGCAAAGGCCGCGAACTCCTCACGAATGGGATAGGTGAGCTCCAACTCGTCAGCGATATCAAAATAGCGCTGGCCAATGTCCTCGAGCAGCTCCTCGCACGACACGTGATACTTAACGTGTGCGTTAACCAGGTAGAGCAGGTCGGTCACCTTGGTGTCGCCCTTAAAGCGGCGACCACAGGCGGAAACCACCACAAAACGGCGGGCAGGGTCGGCTTCGACGATGGCCTTGATCTTCTTGAAGTGTTCGGCGTCGGCGACCGACGAGCCGCCAAACTTGGCAATTTTTATCATGGGCTGGAGGTTACCTTTCTAAAAGCCTCTGCAAACCTGTTTTGCGTGCTCTGATACCATGGGTTCACCGATTGGGACCACGGCATCCGAGGAGCACTGTTATATGGGAACTTATCATAGTACACGAGGACGCACTTTATCGTGCTCAAGTAAGGTGGCAATCCGCACCGGCATCGCTCCCGACGGGGGTTTGTTTGTCTCGGACGAGCTGGGCACCCAGCAGGTCGATATCAGCTCGCTTGCAGATAAATCGTACTTTGAAATCGCTCAAAATGTGTTGGGAATGTTACTGAACGATTACACGGGCGAAGAAATTTCGGCGTGTGTCGACGAAGCATACCGCGGTACGTTTGCGAGTGATGAGGTCACGCCGCTCGTCAAACTCGACGCAGCGCCGGGCACCGACGCTCCTCAAACCTATGTGATGGAGCTCTTTGGCGGCCCCACGAGTGCCTTTAAGGACGTCGCTCTGCAGATGCTCCCCCGCCTCATGGCCCGCACCTCCGCCAAGGACGGCGGCGCCGAGCGCATCATGATCGTCACCGCCACGTCGGGCGACACGGGCAAGGCAGCACTCGCCGGCTTTGCCGACGCTCCGGGCACGGGCATCACCGTCTTTTATCCCGAGGGCAAGGTCAGCCGCGTCCAGAACCTGCAGATGTCCACACAGGAGGGCGATAACGTCGCCGTCTGCGGCATCCGCGGCAACTTCGATGACGCCCAGAGTGCCGTCAAGCGCATCTTTGCCGATAAGGAGCTTGCCGAGCGTCTGGAGGCCGCCGGCACGGTACTTTCGAGTGCCAACTCCATCAACGTCGGCCGCCTGGTGCCGCAAGTCGTCTACTACTTTGCCGCCTATGCGCAGCTGCTTCGCGCCGGCGCCATCGAGGCCGGCGACGCCGTGGAGTTCTGCGTACCGACCGGCAACTTTGGCGATATCCTGGCCGGTTACTATGCCAAGCGCATGGGTCTGCCCGTCGCCAAGCTCATCGTCGCGAGCGACAAGAACAACGTTCTTGCTGACTTCCTGACCACCGGCGTCTACGACCGCAACCGCCCGTTCTTCACGACCATCTCGCCGTCGATGGACATCCTCATCAGCTCCAACCTGGAGCGCATGCTCTACTTCCTGTCCGATGGCGACTGCGAACTCGTTGCCGGCCTTATGGAGCAGCTGGCACAGACTGGTCGCTACGAGGTTCCCACTGACCTGTTGGCAAAGATTCAGAGCGTCTTTGGCTGCGGTTGGGCCAGCGAGGACGAGGTCCGCGCTGCCATCAAGAGTTGCTGGGATGCGAACGGCTACATGATCGACCCGCACACCGCTTGCGGCTATCACGTCTTTGAAAAGGTCGCTCCCGCCGAGGGCGCCAAGGCCCGCGTGCTGCTTTCGACCGCCAGCCCCTACAAGTTCCCGCGCGCCTGCTGCGACGCCCTGGGGCTCGACGTTCCCGAGGACGACTTTGAGGCTATGCGCGTACTCGAGCAGGCCACCAACACGGTCGCCCCGACCCAGCTCGCCGAACTCGAGTCCAAGCCCGTCCGCTTCGAAGACGTCTGCGACGTAGCCGACATGGCCAACTACGTAGAGTCTGCAGCAAAAAAGATGGCTACCAACTAAAACCCCTTATAAGGCGCCGGCGAAAGCCGGCGCACTTTCTTTTATCAGATACCCACCGGGATGATGACGAACTGACATGCGGGTCTGCCTGTTTAGTTCGTCGCGAGTTCCGCACGAGCCGGAAAGCACTTAATGTGCTTTCCGAGCGAGCCAGGACTGCCCGAGCAGCGAACTAAACGGCCAGACCCGCCCAGGAGGACCCACATGATCAAAATCACCGTCCCAGCAACCAGCGCCAACCTAGGCATCGGCTACGACACCCTCGGCATGGCCGTCAGCCTCTACTCGCACTTCACCTTCGAGCGCGCCGACAAACTCACCATCACCGGATGCCCCGAAGAGTTCCAAAACGAGAACAACCTGGTCTACGTCAGCTTTGTCGATGCGCTTGCCGCATGGGGCGAGCCGGCTTTTCCCGTTGCCATCGACATTCAAACCGACGTGCCCGTCGCTCGCGGCCTAGGTTCCAGCTCCACTTGCGTCGTCGCCGGCATCATGGCAGCCGCCGCGCTGACGGGCCATACCGTCGACCGCGCCGAGCTCGTCCGCATTGCCACCGAGGTCGAGGGCCATCCCGATAACGTCGCCCCCGCTATCCTGGGCGGCGCCGTCTGCTCCTTTACGCCGACCGATTCGCTCCCCCAGTGCCTGCGCTACGAGGTGAGCGATCGCCTGCGTTTTATTACCGTGATTCCGCCCTACGAGGTACACACGAGCGAAGCACGCAAGGTCGTGCCGCAGGAGATTCCGCTCTCCACCGCCGTGTGGCAGATGGGCCGCATCGCCGGTATGACGCGCGGCTTGGAGACTGGTGACCTCGACCTGATTGCCGCCGCCAATGACGACCGCATTCAGGAACCCTATCGTCGCCGTCTGATTCCCGACTACAACGCCGTGCGCGACACCTGCCTTAACGGCGGCGCCAAGACCATCTGGATCAGCGGTTCGGGCTCGACCCTCATGGCCGTGACTGACGACACCATCGTGGCAAAGTTCCTGCAGGTCAAGCTGCGCGAGCAGTTCCCTAAGTGTGATACGCATATCCTCACGTGCGACACCGAGGGCGCTCAAATCGAGTACCTGTAGACATCCTCCTCATATACCTGTCCGGGACGGTCGGGATGTTCCCTCAAAATCGTCCTCGCGCATGAAGGCCCCTTGTCCTGCTCCTACGGAGCGACGGACAAGGGGCCTTCGCGCTGCGGAATGATTTTGAGGGAACATCCCGACCGCCCCTGCGCCTACCTTGCTGAGGATGTCTACAGGGACCCACGCTTTGAAGGGGCGCTGGGCCGATAGTTTGGCTTTTTATTGATAGGGGCTCTTGCTAGGCTGGAGCACTTCCTAGAGGCGAGCATCGGCTGCGTGCTTGGTTTACGCTGCGCTGGTTTCTTTGTATTCGAAGACTGGTTCTAGGAGGTCTTCGATGTCGCAGTGGAGGGCTTTTGCTATAGCTCTTACGGTTGTTACCGAGGCTTCGTTGATGTTTCGTTGGCGCTGTTCGTACATTTGGATTGAGCGGAGTGATACGCCCGATTCGTATGCCAGGTCTTGTTGGGTTTTCTTAAGTCTCTTTCTTGCTAGTGCTAGCTTGGTTTGACGAGGTGTTTTCTTCGCCATATCGCAAACAAGACTCGCCACACGTTCCTCTGAGGCTTCATGCCAGGGGTAGTACAGGTTGCGCAGTGCGTCAAACGGAACGACATGCAGCAGATCTTCGAAAGACTCTCCTAGGCGCCACTGCAGGTATGCCAGCATCCAGCCCGTCCAATATTCCGGCGTCTTCTCAAATCGATAGGTGCGGTCCGGTATAGGCCTGTTTTGATAGCCCGACCTTTCGGCGATAAGCGCGAACAGCTCAACGCCCGATTTTCCCGACACTACCCATGCGTTGCCGCGCTCAAACTCGCGAGCTACGCCGCTCAGGCAAAAGAGTTCAGCAACTTCCGATCCTTCTGCTCCACAATCGTTAACGGCATAGTCAAAGCAGTCACCGAGATTGTTCATTGCATCCTCGAGGTAGTAGACGGGGTATGTCCTACTCGGCCCACGATCCGTTAACTCTTGGATCATTTAAATCAACCCTCCCTGACATCAAATCCCTAATGTCGACACCCTCGGTGTCAAATCCGTTTACCGTATCCAGGTACTTACGTCGAGCGTTCTGTTCTCGCTCAAATCGTTTGGGATAAAACTCAGCTCCCGAGGCCTGCTTCCAATCGCGAAATCTGATCGCCGAGAACGCGCGCTCACTCATAAGCGCATATTGAATGCCCAAATCCCCCAAAAACATAATGCGCTGCAATTGCCTGAGCGAAATCATGCCGTTAACGAACTGTCTTGCAAACGAAAAGTAGGAATCATCAGCGCGATAGCCTCGAATAACGTCATAGGGAGAAATATCAATCAGGCAGTTGTCCAGCAAATACCGAAGTCCTTCGCGTGCCAGCGGCGTCGAGACATTAAACTCCCGGTTGTCGGCCAAAATCGCAAGCCAATTGAGGATTGAAAACTCCCCAGACTCTAAATCCAAGACCGAAAGGCCATCTAAATCAAGCTCATATCGATTGGCAATGCCATCAGACTCGGTCCGGCATGCCCATTCCATTGCCATTTCCTCATGTGGCGTGCAATAAAACCCGCGCCCATAATCATTGAATTGCCTGCATTTATCCAACGATGGATGCTCGACAACAACCTCCGACCCGTGCCAAAGCTCCATATCGACCTCCTAAAAAATATCACCCCAGTGATAGTTTACCAATAACTATCACTGGGGTGATATAGATGAGAGCTTTTGAGGGGCTGCAGCCTGACTAGAGGCAGGCCGCGGCAATGCGGCGCTTAAGCTCATCGATGCCCACGCCGGTCTGGGAGCTTGTAATGATTACGTTCTCGGCCGGGACGTTGAGCTGCTTTTTGATGGCTGCTGCCTGGCGGGCCTGCTGGGTGCGGCTGAGCTTGTCGGCTTTGGTGAGGCAGACGATAAAGTTGAACTCGTTGCCCTGCAGGTAGTCGATCATGTCATGGTCGAGTTTACTGGGGTCGTGGCGAATGTCCACCAGCGACACAACCAGGTTGAAGCTGCGCTCGGAGTCGAAGAAGTCACCAATGAGCTCGGCCCAACGATCGCGCTCGGCCTTGGAGCGACGCGCGAAACCGTAGCCCGGCAGGTCCACAAAGTGCACATCGTCGGCCTCGAAGAAATTGATATTGCTCGTCTTACCCGGCGTACTCGAAACCTTCACCAGGTTCTTGCGGCCAAAGAGCTTGTTCATGATGGACGACTTGCCCACATTGGAGCGGCCCACAAAGCTCACCTCGGGGCAGGTGGACTCGGGAATCTGCGAAACCTTGCCATAGCTGGCAACAAACTTGGCAAGCTGGTAGTTAATGGAATCGGCCATGGACACTCCTTGGTCGTAGGTTTTTACAAAACGGGCGTGCTATTGCGCGGCGGCGATGCGGCGGACGATATCGAGCGTCATGCCGCTCGCGGTGCGGGCGTACTCGTCCAAATCGAACTCTCGCTCGCAAAACGCGTCATATGCCTCGTCACAATTATCGCTGATAGCGCGCAGTACCAGGCAATCGACACCATTCTTGGCCGCGATGTGCGCAATTGCCGCGCCCTCCATCTCGACGCAATCGGCATGCGTGACCTCAATCGCAGCGTTACGCATGGCGTCACCCGTAACAAAGCGGTCACCCGTGGCGATAGTGCCACACAGGAACTGCTTGGGGTCCTTCTCCGCAGAATTCTCATCCGCCGAGGCATCCACAAATCCATGCTCGGCAAGCACGGCGGCGGCAACATCAGCCAACGCCGGCGTCGAGACAAACTCCTCGAGTCCCGGCGCCGACTCAGCGATGAGCGCCGTATCAGTATCGAGATAGCGCAGGCACTTGCCTATAACCACGTCGTTAATATGGAGCTTAGGGTTTAGGCCACCCGCAATGCCCGAAAACACAACGGCCTGCGGGGCATATTTGCTGATGAGATGCTGCGTTGCCGCCGCGGCGTTTACGGTTCCCATGCCAGCGGTCGTAGCGACAACGGACAAGCTGTCGAGCTCACCGCTGACAACGGTCAAACCCGCCTCTTGCGACACACGAGCGCCGTTCAGTTCTTCTTTAATCTGCGCGACCTCTTTTTCGAGCGCACCGATGATTGCGATGGTAGGCATACCATCCCCCAAACCTGTGAAAACTGCTTATCCACGGTATGGTACCAGCATTTTGACTCAACCGTGTCAGCACCAAGCCGTTAGGCCAGTACAGCTCGGGTATCATAAAGGGGCAAAATGGCTTGTTAGCCGATAGCCGACCTGAGCTCCGCACGGCGCTTTTTCATGCCGGTCATAACGGCATTGCGCAGCTCGGGCATGCGCGCGGTATCCATCTGGGGCACGCCCTCGAGCTTATAGGGAATACCCAGTTGCTCGTACTTAACGACACCCATCGTGTGATACGGCAGCATTTCCAGGCCCACCACGTTGTGCCATGGAGCGATGAGGCGACCGAGCTTCTCGCACTCCTCCACCGTGTCGGTAATGCCCGGCACCACCACGTGACGGATAACGACCTTGATCCTGCGACGCGCCAGCTCATCGCCAAACGCCAAGATACGTGCAGGATCGCAACCGGTCAGCTTTTTGTGCTCAACCGGATCGGCATGCTTAATGTCGAGCAGCACCATGTCAGTCTCGTTGAGAACGGCATCGAACTTCTCGGGATGGTTGGGGTCAAACGCATATCCGCAGCTGTCAAGGCAGGTATGCACGCGGCCATCGGGGTTGTTGTGCATTGTACGGAACAGGTCGGCCAAAAACTCGGGCTGCAGAAGCGGCTCGCCACCGGATACCGTAATACCACCGCTGCGGTAAAACTCATGGTTGCTCTGGAACTCGTCCATCAGGTGCTCGACGGTCACCATGGTGCCGCCGTTAACCGACCAGGTGTCGGGGTTGTGGCAATACGCACAGCGCATGGGACAGCCCTGAACAAACACCACAAAGCGGATGCCGGGTCCATCGACCGTTCCCATCGTCTCAATCGAATGCACGCGGCCCAGGGCAAACGCAGAGTCCTCGGGACGAGCGTCCACACCCTCGAGCGTCATCTCAGCCATTCCCGCTACCTTGCCTCTCATTGGTTTTAGCTACATAAATGCCAGAGTCATTCTAGCCCATATGCATGATGGCGAAACGGTTTAGCGGTCAATTGGATTGTCCTATTTGGCCCTACGCAAGAGCGGCGGGAAGGTTGTCGCAACCCGCCCGCCGCCGAGGCAATAGAAATCGATAGACGCCAGGCCTTACGCTTTAAGCGTGAGCACCGCACCGAAGGCGGTCGGGCCGCAATGGCTCGAGATGACACCGCCGACCTGAGTCCAGGTAACGTCCTTAAAGCCCAGGTCGTACGCATAGACTTCCATGTCGTCGCGCAGCTCCTGGGAAAGACCTACCGAATACGCCAGGCCAATGTGCGAGTAGTCAATCTCGCCCTTCGCAACCATGTGGTCAATAAAGGCGCGGGCGCATTTGAGCATAGAGCCGCGGAACTTCTTGGTCGCCACAAACTTACCGCCCGTTACCTCAATGCAGGGCTTAATCTTGAGCAGGTGGGCGCCAAGGAATGCCACGTTGGACAGACGACCGCCTGCCTTAAGGAAGGCTAGGTCGGTAGGAACAAAGCCCAGCAGCACACGGTCCATGACGGAATTCGTAAATGCAAAGATCTCGTCGACGGTGGCATCGGGGTGAGCCTCGATGTATTTGGCGGTCTCGACGACAACGAGCGACTGGCCCACCGAGACAAAACGCGTGTCCATGGAGTAAACGTAGTCGCGACCCTTGGCGGCGATCTTCGATGATTGATGCGAGCAGGTCGTGGCCTCGGAATACGCGAGATGCAGAATAGTCGCGTCGGGCTGCTCGGCATGAATGCGGTCATACACGAGAGCGAAATCCGCAGGCGCACAGCCACTGGTCTTGGGCATCACGCCAAACTCGTTGCAGCGCGAATAAATCTCGAGCGGATCGATCGAGCCGTCCTCGACGGTCTCGTCACCAATCGTGACATGCATGGGCACGCGCACGATGCCGTAGCGTTCGCAAAGCTCCGGCGTCACATCCGAACCAGACTCAACCACGATTACGTACTTGCCCATTATTATCACGACCCATCTCAACGTTGGTTTTTCAATACATGACACGCGCCGCCGCACTGTTGCGCAACGGCCTCCAAGCGCCAAAGAGACGCCGCCCCTTGCACACAACAAAGGACAGCGTCTCCCTGGAAAACTCCGTGCTTGGCTGAGATTTTACACGGTTTATAAATGAGTGTTACTTATCCCGCAAACGGTAGCTATACGCGATAAACGGTAGTTCGCTGCGGCAACTGCAACACATTCCGCCCAGCAAGTCCAATCGTGCCCCATGCACGGTTAATGCACGAGGCGGTAGAAATTCATCGATGCCGCGCCCTCGGCGTGCAGCTCCATCGCCGGAACCGCCGGCGAATAGGTACGGCTCGTAAGTGCCGCCTCGCCGCCATTTGCAAAAATCTCGACCATCGTAGTGTCCGAAAGCACGCGCAGGTCGCGAAGCTCGCTGAGCTCGATCGACCTCTGGTCGCGCCCATAGCCTTCGTCACCCATGTCGAGGGTAAGCATCCCGTCTGCATAGCACACAAAGACACCCTTGCGGATTTCGAGCTCGACCATCTTGGCGCCCTCACAGGAAACCACAAGATCAAACAGGCGGCCCGGCTCCTCAACGGTTTCACCGCCTGTCGCGCGAACGCAGTCGCCGCGCATCCTCTCAATCTCGTGCGCCGGTTGCTGGCAGAGCTTGCCATCGCGCATGCTCAGCTCTCGCGGCACCGTCAACGTGCACTGCCACCCGCGCGCCACCGTCGGGTTTTCTGCCGTCGCATCGGGGCAACCCGACCACCCGATCATCAAACGCCGACCCGCAGCATCCTCAAAGGACTGCGGAGCATAGAAATCAAAACCGGCATCGACCATCGGGGGCATGCCCTGCCCGACGATTTTAAAGCTCGGCGCCTCCCAATCGGCCTCGATGGGGAACCACACGCACTGATGCGGATTGCGGTAACGCCAACCATCGGCAGGCACACCCTGCGGACAGCAAACGAGAATAAGCTCGCCATCGAGCTCAAACAGATCGGGGCACTCCCACATAAAGCCAAACTTCTCGCCCAACTCAATGCGCGTCGCATAGCTCCAGTCCTCAAGATTGCGCGAGGTATAGACAAGCACGCAGCCACGGTCGTCTTTCGTACGAGCACCCAGAACCATGTAGTAGATACCATCGTGCTCAAGGATCTTGGGGTCGCGCACGTGCGTACCGATATCGTCGGGGTAATCGACCGGTCCAACAGCTATGCACTTCTCGCCCAATTCGTCGGGATTCTCGGCAACCATATGAATCTGGTTTTGCTCACGGCCCGTCAACACGTAGTCGTAATCATCGCGGTCAAAATGCTTAACGTTGCCGGTATAGAAGTAGTGAATCTTGTCATCACGTACAAAGGCAGAACCAGAATACGCTCCACTCGAATCCAAATCGGAATCGGGGAACAACACGGGGCCGTGATTCTCGTACGTCACAAAATCCTTTGTTGTCAGATGATTCCAAAGCACTGGACCGCCATGCGCAGCATCGAACGGATCGTATTGATGATAGATGTGATACGTATCACCAATCTGAACCAAACCGTTGGGGTCGTTGAGCCAGCCAAGCTCAGGCTCCACATGGAACAAAAGCCTATCGGGGTCGGACGCGATGCGAGCCGCCGTCTCATCCTGTCCAGCTCGCCACTGCTCATAGTCCGCACGCATCACCTTGTTTTTTTGATTAAACATCGCCATTGACCTTCTCGTCTATGGGAAAGGACGCTCGACTCACACGAGCCGAACGCCCTTCCTCAAATGGACTTATCCTCAGATTACGCTGAACGGCTCAACTAGAAGCTGACATCGAAGCCAGCGCCAGCGCCCTCTTCATCGGTGGTCGGAACGCCCTTTGCCTTGTTGTAGGCAAAGATCAAGACGATCGGCACGATAAAGGCGATGAGATTGCCAGCCACATACCACACGAGCGTCTCGGGCGTGACGATGAGCAGGCCAAGCACGCCGGTCAGACCCTGACCGATGGCGCGCACCTCAAAGAGCTTCACGAAGGCACCGCCGCAGCCTGCACCGATGCAAGCGCAGATGAACGGAATGATCGAGTAGCGCATGTTTGCAGCAAAGATTGCGGGCTCGGAGATACCGACCAGCGTCGGGATAAAGGACGACATGCAGATGTTGCGCTCTTTGGAATGCTTCTTGTGAATGAGGTACATGCCGATGGCGCCGCCGCCCTGGGCGACGATGGAAACCGACCAGATTGCCTGGATGTAGTTGAAGCCAGTCGTGGCAACGAGGTTTGCCTCGATACCCTGGATGAACTGATGCGTACCGGTAACGACGAGCGGCTGCAGGAATGCGGCAAAGACAAAGGCACCGAAGACGCCCATCCTGTTGTACAGAATATCGATTACGCCGGCGAGGACGTTGCCGATCAGGTTGCCGAGCGGGCCGAACACGGTGAACAGGGCGACGTTAGCAAGAATCAGGGTAACGGTCGGGACAAAGACGAACGAAACGACCTCGGGGATGTACTTCTGGGCAATCTTCTCGACCTTGGCCATAAACCAGGCAGTCAGGATTGCAGGGAACACGCCGCCCTGGAAAGCAACCATGGGAATGGAGAGCGGACCGAAGTTCCAGTACTCAGCACCCGTCGGGTCCATAACGAACGTGTTACGGTTCATAAGGCTCGGGTGAACCATGACGATACCGACGAGGATGCCCAGGATCGGGTTACCGCCAAAACGCTTGACCGCGCTGTACATAACCAGGACGGGTAGGTAGTCGAAGGTGGTGGCGATAATGGCAAAGAAGCTTGCGAGGTTCTTGAGGAACTCGCTGTGATCGGCGAGGCTGCCCTCCATGCCAAAGAGGCCGTTGGCAACGATCAGCGACTTAAGGCCGATGATGATAGCGGCACCGACGAAGGCGGGAATGATGGGGATAAAGATGTCCGAGAACACCTTGAGGACAGAGAAGAACTTGCCTTTCTTGTCCGCCTCGGCGCCCTTGGCCTCGGAAGCGCTGATCTCCTTAACGCCCGTCAGAGCCATAAACTCATCGTAGACCTTGTTGACGGTACCGGTACCGAAGATGATCATGAGCTGGCCGCTGTTGTACAGCACGCCCTTGACGCCATCGATGTTCTCAAGCTCGGCCTTGTTGTACTTGCTCGTATCCTTGAGCACCAGGCGCAGACGCGTAACGCAATGCGTGGCACCCTCGATGTTCTCCAGACCGCCGACGTTATCGACGACTTGCTGAGACACTACTTTGTAGTCCATGTTCCTCTCCATTCCCTTACGAAATCATAAGACGTTTTGATGCCATTACAGAGACGCGATCGTTGCATTTGCGCACTTGAGCGTACCATCGGTGACCGTCAGCGCCACACCCTGGCCCTGCTTATTGCAGAAGCGAGCGTTAAGCGCAACATCATCGACAAAGATGGTCGCGATATCGTCGTCAACGACCAGGCGCACATGATGAGTGCCCTCGCCCTTAAAGAACAACGGACGCTCGAGGCCCATGTTGTTGACCTGGAACCATGGATACTGGGGGGCAGCCGTAAACTCGAGCTTGCCCTCACGCAGGTTGGCGCGGAACTCATAGGCAAGACCAGACTCTGTCTCTTATACACATCTGACGCTGCCGACGATAAGGCTCGTGTAGA
>UQYA01000045.1 GCA_900545165.1 uncultured Collinsella sp. | reverse complement strand
GGTGCATAACGGTACGGCGCTTCTTCTTGGCGGCAACAGCGCGCTTAATACGTGCCATGTTCTATCAACTCCTAGACGGTAAAACGAAAAACGGGAACGGGAACTTAGGCGAGACGCGACTTGATGACCTTGCGGTCGGCAGCGGCGATCTCGGTCTCCTGACGGAAGCCACGCTTACGCTTGGTGGACTTCTTGCTCAGGATGTGGCTCTTGAAAGCCTTGGCGCGCATAAGCTTGCCGGTACCAGTCTTGCGGAAACGCTTCTTGGTGCCGCTGTGGGACTTCATCTTAGGCATGAAATACTCCTTAATCGGTTACAGAACACTAGTTACTTGGTATCGCTTGCCGCTTTATCCTCATCGAAGGCGCCCTTAATCGGGGCGAGCAGCATAAGCATGTTACGGCCTTCCATCTTAGGCTTGGACTCGACCGTAGCGTAAGGCTTGAGATCCTCGGCGAGACGCTCGAGAACGTTAAGGCCCTGCTCCGGGTGAGCCATCTCACGGCCGCGGAACATGATGGTGATCTTAACGCGTGCGCCCTTCTTGAGGAAACGCAGAACGTGGCCCTTCTTGGTCTCGTAGTCGCCAACGTCGATCTTGGGTCGGAACTTCATTTCCTTGACCTCGACCTTGGACTGGTTCTTACGAGCAGCCTTGGCCTTCATGGCCTGCTGGTACTTGAACTTACCGTAGTCCATGACCTTGCAGACCGGCGGCTCCGCGTTGGGAGCGATCTCGACCAGGTCGAGACCCTGATCGTCGGCGACGCGCTGGGCATCGCGGATGGCGAACAGGCCGAGCTGAGAGCCATCGACGCCAATCAAACGGCACGAAGATGCAGTGATCTCGTCGTTGATGCGGGTGTCATCAGACTTAGCTATTTTCCCTACCTCCATTCATAAAAAAATAACCCGGCGCTTCTTTGCAACCAGGTCGTACACATAGACATCCTCGGTATGAGGAAGAGAATCTAAGTTGTATGACCAGTCAGCTGCTCATTGGCGCCAAAAGGTGGGAACCCTCGGGTTCCTCTTTAGGGCATTGCGGGAACAACGCCTTGTGGATAATAACACGCGCAGCGCGTTATCACATTACGTACACGAAAAAGAGAGGCCGTAACCCCCTTGAAGCGCAGATGCATGTATGGTGCCCGAGGCGAGACTCGAAGGGCCTTCGCTTCGCGAAGCCCCGGGCTTCGGGCGCACGGTGCCCTCGCCACGCTCCGCTACAAACAGGCCGCTGGCCTGTTTGCCTAACGCTCCGCGCGCTCACGCGAGTTCGGCACGAAAAAGGGGGCCTTGACCCCCTTGAACGCTCACTTGCATGTATGGTGCCCGAGGCGAGACTCGAACTCGCACGTTGTTGCCAACGGTGGATTTTGAGTCCACTGCGTCTGCCAATTCCGCCACTCGGGCACGTAATGCGTGAGTTAGTTTATCACAGCTTTCTGTTGATTAGTCCGAAAATGGAACTTCAAGCATTTCGATAAGCTCAATCTTGCGCAACATCTCCCGCTGACGGCATCCACGTCCGTCAACCGAGGCCTCGCCCATCTGGTTGTCATAGGGATCCTCACGCATGCCATCAGATACAGGGAATAAGTCCGCTTGGAACTGGGAGTTTGCCACCATGCGCCACGGATCGAGGTTGCCAAAGTAATGCTGGCGACGCCACTCCTCCCCCATTCTGCGCGCAGAGGAACCAAACGAAATATCGGCGTTAAGCCAACCGGTCTGAGGTGTGTAGAACTCGGCCCAGTCGTGCGGTCCCACCGAATCGGGCGCGACATACAGGCCGCTCTGCCAACGGGCAGGCACGCCCGCGATGCGGCACATGGTGATAAACGTGAGCGCCATAACGCCGCAATCGCCGCGGAGCGAGTGTGCACAGTCATCGGCGATAGAGCCCAAAAGCAGATATGGTGGCTGATAGCGATAGTCGATATGTTGCGTCAGATAATCATAGACGGCGCGAGCACGGTCAAGCGGATCGACGAGCCCGTCAATGATGTGCGCCGTCAGTTGACGCAGATACGGCGTAAACGCGATGTGCGGACGGTCCTCGGAAGCGTCCTCGGGCAGCGGTGCATCCGTGCACGGGCGTTCGGGCAGCGCGCCTCCATAAATGTCGCAATAGGCAGCATTAATGTGATAACGATAGGTTACCGAGAACGAGCGATCGGTCGAAGAACACCATGAGGCGGTGCGTGCCGGCGCATCCTCGGGGGCAACATGCCCCTCCGGCGTCATATCGAGAACCTCGACCTGAGACTGTTGACGGCAGGCGGCAGCAACGGGAAGCCACGCGCGAACGGCCTCCCCCTCAAGAGCACCGGGGACAGACACGGATGCCTTAAGGGTAATGATGCGAGACAGCCCATTCTGCGATTCCATCTCCTTGAGCATCTGGTTGCGTAGCGCAATTCCGTCCACAGGATCGGGACGCATGCCGGGGACCTCTTTGGGATAAACGCGAAGCGAATTAAGGAAGTTGTCAAGAACGAACAGCTCGCCATCGATAAAGCGCCAGTCAATACGCTTACGATCAATCAGGTCGTCAAACTGCTCTTCGGTAAACTCTGGCCACTCCTCGCGAATCATCGCAATGGCTCGATCACGCGACACCGAAAAATGAAGCGGCGTCTCGAGCATGCGATACCGCTCGGCGCGAACGCAGGCGGCCAGCGAAGGCTCGGGGTTCTGTTCCAAAAGGCGATTGCAGGCAGCAACAGCCTGCGTCAAATACCCGGCATCCTTAAGACGAAGAATCTCGGGCGGCAGTCCAACATCGAGATGACGAAAGTCATCACAGCAAACATCAACAGAGCAACCAACAGGACCCTCGTCAATAACCTTCCCATCCGAAGGCAGCACATCAATAACAGCCATAACCACTCCCGCGTCGAACGATAGACAACCCCCATTGTACCGAGATAAAAAAGAAAGCCCCAACAAAGGAGCCCTCAACGCCGATAAACGGTACCTATAAAAATGAATTCAGCCCAGTAACCCTGTAGCGAGTTAACGAAGGAGGCCCCGTTTCCCTGGAGCTGATTCCGTCGCGCGACTTCTGGCGAAGCCAGGTGAGCGCGAGGGAAACAGCGTAGGGGAAACGGGGCCACCGGCGGGAAGTTAAACCGCTACTTACGCCTTGTTGACGGAGCCAAACTCCTCCATGAGCTCCTTGGTGCGGGCAACGATGTTGTCGCGACCAGGCTTGAGGAGCTTGCGGGGGTCAAAGCCCTTGCCCTGCTGATCCTTGCCAGCCTCGATGTACTCGCGGACGCCCTTGGCGAAGACGAGCTGCAGGTCGGTGTTGACGTTGATCTTGGAGATGCCCAGGGAGATGGCCTTCTTGATCTGATCCTCGGGGATGCCGGTACCACCGTGCAGAACGAGGGGCAGGTCGCCGGTCTGAGCCTTGATCTCGCCCAGACGCTCGAAGGAAAGGCCAGCCCAGTCGGCGGGATACACGCCGTGGATGTTGCCGATGCCGCAGGCGAGGAAGTCGACGCCCAGGTCAGCAATCTGCTTGCACTCAGCAGGATCAGCGAGCTCGCCGCTGGAGGTCACGCCGTCCTCGGTGCCGCCGATACCGCCGACCTCGGCCTCGATGGACATGCCCTTGGAGTGGGCAAGCTCAACGAGCTCCTTGGTGCGGTCGAGGTTAAGCTGGAAGGTCTCCTCGTGAGAGCCGTCATACATGATGGACGTGAAGCCGGCCTCGATGCACTTGAAGCAGTCCTCGTAAGAACCGTGATCGAGGTGAAGGGCGACGGGAACGGTAACGCCCGTGGCCTCGACGGCAGCCTTGACCATGTCGGCGCAGACCTTGAAACCGCCCATCCACTTAGCGGCACCAGCGGTGCACTGAAGGATCAGCGGAGACTTGGCCTCCTCGGCGGCCTGGAGAATAGCCAGGGTCCACTCGAGGTTGTTGGTGTTGAAGGCACCGAGACCGTACTTGCCGGCCTCAGCCTTCTTGAGCATGTCTGCTGCGTTGACGAGCATAAAAGAAACCTCCTGTAAGGTTGCTCCGATAACGCCTGAGATTTTACCACGGCGCACCCGAGCATAAACGTTCGTTTGTTCACGAATATCGTCCAAACAGACTTTTTTTGACCGTTTGCCCTACGGAATCGACCCGTTGGGGAAAAATAGCTTGACGTTTGGACGCTTCTCGTGCTTCAAAAGCCGACTATTAAGCTACATCTGCATGAAAGGGTTCTGCATGAGCTCGCGTGCCATGGTGGTCGAGTCGCCATGGCCGGTTAGACAAACGGTATCGGGCGGGAGAAGCCGGGCGAGCTTGGAGAGCGAACGCAGAATCGCCGCCTCATCGCCACCAGCAAGATCGGTGCGGCCGTGCCCACCCGGAAACAGGGTGTCGCCCACGAAGGCAATGTTCCCCTGCTCGGTGGCAGCAAACAAGACGATGCCACCCGGTGTGTGACCGGGCGCCTCGATCACCTGCAGGCAGATATCGCCCACCTCGATAGCATCGCCCTCGGCGAGCAGACGCGTCGGCTCCCCGGGGTCGGGCGTCTCAATGCCCCACATAGCTCGCTGTTCCTCGATGTTCGCGTGCGGCACCGCCGCATCCTTAGCACACAGCTCATACTGGCAGCCCTCGCCAACGGCGGTTCGCACGCCGGCAACACCACCAACATGATCGGCATGGCCATGAGTGCATACGGCGCCAAGCACGCGTATGCCGGAATGCTCGGCTCGAACATGCTCCACCAGGCGCTTGCCTTCCCATGCGGGATCGATAATCACGCACTCATTATCCGAAATAACAGCATAGCTATTGGTCTGAATGGGACCGTTTACGAGCGTCTCGATCTCGACCGATCCCTTGGGAGTTAAATCCAAGGACACAGCACTCATGTCCCTCTCCTCTCTATAGAACTCGAGGCATCAAACGATGCCTCGAGTGTAGCGAATATCGATAATGTGGCACGTTCGTCGCGACTAAACGCGGCGCTTAAGCTGGGCTCCACCCTCGCCGGGCATCAGGCGGCGCGCATCGTAGACCGAGTCAACGCTGCTGATAGAGGCCAGCAGCGGATCCAAACCACTCGCGTCCGAAATCTCGACCATAAAGCGCAGGGTTGCAATACCCTCGCGGTTGGTCGACGTGGCGGCAGAAAGGATATTGCCGCCCGCATCGCCAATGGCGATAGTGACATCCTTGAGCAGGCCCATGCGGTCCAGGCACTCGACCACGATCTCGACCTGAAAGAGGGTGTCGGCAGCGCCGTCCCACTCCACGTCGATCATGCGCTCGGGATGTTCCATAAGACCCTTAACGTTGGGGCAGTTGGCGCGATGCACCGAGACGCCGCGACCGCGCGTGATGAAGCCGACGATATCGTCGCCCGTCACCGGATTGCAGCAATGCGCCAGACGAACAAGCAGACCGCTGTTGCTCTCGCCCTTGACGATAATGCCGTTACTGGCGCTCTTGCCGCGCTTTTGCGGCTTGCGGTTGGAGCCGCGAGCGGGCTGCTTCACGACCTCGGCGATAGCCTCGGCCTTGGTGAGCTGTTCCTCGGGCTTGGGGTCCAAGATTTGCTCGACCTTATTGCCCACAGCGCGCGGGGCAACCTTGCCGGCGCCGACGGCGGCAAACAGGTCCTCGAGCTGCTTGAAGTTAAACTGCTCCGCCACGGCGTTGAGCGCACGCGTGGATCGCGGCGTAGAGATGCCATACCCGCGCTTGCGCAGGTCCTTGGCCAGTATATCGCGGCCGGCAGCAGCGTCATCGTCTTTGGTCGCGGCGGCGAAGTAACGGCGGATCTTTGACTTGGCGGAAGGTGTCTTAACGATCTTGAGCCAATCACGCGACGGCTTGGAGCTCTTGTTGGTCAGGATTTCAACGCGGTCGCCCGTCTTGATCTCATGCGTGAGCGGGGCCACCGCACCGTTGATCTTAGCGCCGACGCAGTGGTTGCCCACCTCGGTATGAACGGCGTAGGCAAAGTCGAGCGGCGTGGAGCCGGCACGAAGCGCCATGACCTCGCCCTTGGGCGTAAAGACAAAAATCTCTTGGTCAAACAAGTCGACCTTCAGCGAGTGCAGGTATTCCTTGGCATCGGTAATCTCGTCAGACGCCGCCCAGTCGAGTGAGTGCTTGAGCCAGTTAATCTGGTCGTCCAGACGCTGGGCATCATTGGTCTTAGACGCAGACGATCCGCCTGACTTCTTATAAAGCCAGTGGGCGGCAATGCCGTACTCGGCCTGCTCATGCATCTCGTAGGTTCGAATCTGAATCTCGAGCGGGCGGGCCGTAGGGCCGATAACCGTCGTGTGGAGTGACTGGTAGTTATTGACCTTGGGCATGGCGATATAGTCTTTAAAGCGACCGGGCATGGGGTGCCATAGTGTGTGCACCGCGCCAAGCGTGGAGTAGCAATCGCGCACCGAATGGGTGATGACGCGCAGCGCCACCAGGTCGTAAATCTCGGAGAACTCCTTACCCTTGCGCTTCATCTTTTGGTAGATGGACCAATAGTGCTTGGAGCGGCCATTAATCTGGAAGCCCTCCAGGCCAATGCGGTTGAGCTCGTCGGTGAGCGTCTTGATGGTCTCGGCCAGATAGCGCTCGCGAACCTCGCGCGACTCAGCCACCATGCGCGCGATGCGCTGGTAGGCATCGGGCTCCAGGTAGAAGAAGGACAGGTCCTCGAGCTCCCACTTGATAGAGCTCATGCCCAGACGGTCGGCCAGGGGCGCATACACGTCCATGGTCTCGCGAGCCTTAAACAGGCGACGGTCCTCGCGCAGGGCTGCAAGGGTGCGCATGTTATGCAGGCGGTCGGCAAGCTTAACGATAATGACGCGGATGTCCTTGGACATGGCGAGGAACATCTTGCGCAGCGTAAGCGCCTGCTTCTCGTCCATGCTATCGACTTCGATGTTGGTAAGCTTGGTCACGCCATCGACGAGCTCGGCCACCGTATCGCCAAACAGGCTTGACACATCGGCAAGCGAGGTCTCGGTATCCTCGACGGTATCGTGCAGCAGCGCGGCGCACACCACATCGCAGTCCATCTTGAGATCGGCCAAAATGATGGCCACCTCGACAGGATGGTTAATGTACATCTCGCCCGAGCGGCGCTTTTGGTTGCAGTGCTTCTCGGCAGCAAAGCAATAGGCCTGCTCCACCTTAGAGAAGTCGTCCTCATTCATATATTTGAGGCACAGGCGCTCCAGCTTGTCGTAGCTGTCCGCCATAATCTCGGGTGGCAGCTCATCGGCATGCTTATAGTGCTCCATCTCCGAAAAAGGCTGGAGGGTGGAATCATGGGCGGTACGGGCTGCGGCATCCATCGAGGTCCCCTTCCCCTAGGCCCGCGGTACGATCGGGCGGTTAACTTTGGCTAGCATATCAGAAGCGCACGAATCGAGCGCCCAACTCCGGAAAGCCGAGAACTCCATGCGCGAGCGCAAGCCCTCCAAATAGCGAATTGACCTGCTCAATTGCACGCGGCCGGGGTTTTCGGCCATCGCGATGCGACGGGTGTCGTCAAACCCCGAAACGCGACAGAAACCAAGCTCTTCGAAGATTCCCAGGCCACTTTCCACCGAGCGCTCGTCGACCGGCGTGCGAGCATCGATGGCAAGGCACATCTGCGCGATGTCGATATCGCTCGCGCTAAAGGAATCGTCCCCAGTCTTGCCGCGGTTGGAGCGCCACATGGTCTGCAACGCGCGATAGAGCGTGACGAGCTCGTCGCGCTCGGGCGCGTAGCAGTCGAGCAGGCGCTCGTTAATGCGAGCGTCACGCGACGAATAGAGCAGGTGAATCACGGCAGGTTGGCCGTCGCGACCGGCGCGGCCGCTCATCTGGTTAAACTCAATGCCGCCAAACGGCATGTGGTAGAGCACGACATGGCGGATATCGGGCAGGTTGACGCCCTCACCAAAGGCAGAGGTCGAAACGATGCAGCTGAGGCTTCCGTCACGAAACGCCTCCTCTACGCGATGGCGGTCGGCGCGCGTAAGGCCCGCGTTATAGAACGCGATGCGGGTCGCGCAATCGGGTACCCGTTTGCGCAGCGTCTTAGCAAGCGCCACGGACTGGTCGCGCGAGTTGACGTAGATGACAGTCTTCTCCCCCGTCGCCACGATTGACACCAGGCGGTTTTCGCGGCTCGAAAGATCGCGATCGTCCTCGAGCTGCAAGTTCTCGCGCACCGTCTCGTCGACCACCGTACGGGTAATCGGTAGCACGCGGGCGAGCTCCGCAACGACCGGAGCCGTTGCGGTGGCAGTCGTGGCCAGAACGACCGGGTCGCCCAAGGCCTTGAGGATATCGGGCATGTCGAGATAGGCGCTGCGGTCGCCGCCCTTGGCAAGACCGGCATGATGCGCCTCATCGATAACGACAAAACCGATGCGCCCCGAACGCGCAAAGCGGTCGCGGTGAATGGACAGGAACTCGGGCGTCGTGAGCACGATGCCGGTGCGGCCCGAAGCCAAGCCGGCAAACACGTCATCGCGCGCCGCCTCCACGGTCTCGCCGGTCAGCACGCCCACGCCAATGCCGAGCGCGGCCATCGTCGACGAGAGGTGATAGGCCTGGTCGGCAACGAGCGCGCGCAGCGGATAGACAAAGATGCTCGCACGCCCGCGAAGGACCGCCTCGCGCGCAGCATGCACATGGAAGATAAGAGACTTGCCGCGCCCCGTTCCCATAACGGCCAGAACACTTTGGTGATCGGCCAGGGCATCGAGCGCCTCGACCTGCGCGCGGTGCGGCTGGTTCGAGCCGATAAAGCTATGAATAAGCGAGCGCGTCAGCTCGGTATAGGAAAGCTGGGCGAGCGTTTGGCGCTTGCGGGACTCCAGACGAAGACCGACGTCCGCAGGCTCCACGCCGCGGCGAAGCTCACATGCCGGGTCGTCAACGCTGGGCGCCGTGGTATCGCGGACCAAGACATCCTTGATCATAAGCTTGGGCTTTACACGTCCCTGCCAATGCTCGGCCACGGCCTCGAACACCAAGTCGACGGCGCTATCGCAATTGATGAGTTTATCAATCTGCGGCACGCGGAACATAATGGCCGGCACACTCGCGGCGCCATCGGTCACCACGAAGCGCATGTGCTCGCCAGTTTTGCCCACCACGGCGCGATCGCACATTGTCACGCCCTCGGCCGCCAACAGCGGCACCTTGTTGCCCTGGCCAAACGGCTCAAGACGGGAGATCTGCTCGATAGTCTCGATATTTAGCTCGGAGAGGTCAACGGTGGCGGCAACCTCGTCAGTGTCCTCAAAGTCATCGGCAGGAAGCTCCGATAGCACGGCCGAAAGGCGACGGCGGAACTCATCGAGCTTGGATGCCTCGATGGTCACGCCCACCGCACCGGCATGCCCGCCGCGACGAATCAGCAGGTCGGAGCAGCGTTCTACGGCGTCGAACAGGTTGACTTTGCCCACCGAGCGACCAGAGCCGCGCGCGATACCGTCCTCGATCGAGAACAGCAGCGCCGGCACGTGGTAGCGGTTGGTCAGACGGCTTGCCACGATGCCCTTGACGCCCTCGTGCCAGCCTTCGCCGCCCACGACGATCGCGCGTCCGCCGTCATAGGTCTCCTCGACCTTTGCCATGGCATCGCGCGTGAGCTCCGCCTCGATCTCACGGCGCTGGCGATTGATTTCCTCGAGCTCGGCGGCAAGCGCGCTCGCTTCGATGGGGTCGCGGGCAAGCAGCAGGTCGAGCGCCAGCTTGGGATCAGCCATGCGGCCGGCAGCATTCAGACGAGGGATGAGCGAAAACGACAGGCCGTCGGCCGTAATGGTAGAAAGGTCGGCCTTGGCAAGCGCGGCAAGCGCGATATAACCGGGGCGGGCCGTCACGCGCATCTGCTGGATGCCCTCGGCGACCAGTGCGCGATTCTCGGGCGTGAGCGGCATCATGTCGGACACGGTGCCCAGCGCCGCGACCTCTATCAGCGAACGCCAATACGACGGCTTGCCCAAACGCTCGCCCAGGACCTGCACCAGCTTAAGCGCCACACCGGCACCGGCAAGCTCGCGCGAGGGGCCCTCGTCCTCGAGCTTGGGATCGGTCAGGGGCACGCCCTGCGGCACCTGGTCGGACGGCTCGTGATGGTCCGTGACCACCAAATCGATCCCCAGACTCTCCAGATAGGAGACCTCTTCCTTGGCAGCAATACCGTTATCGACGGTCACGATCAGCTGGGGGCGAGCGAGCTCGTTAACGCGGTCGAGCGCCGCGCGCGAAAGACCGTAGCCCTCATCAAAGCGATGCGGAATAAACGGCGTGACATCGGCGCCGAACGTGCGCAGCGCCTCGGTCAACAGACAGGTCGACGTAATACCGTCAACGTCAAAATCGCCAAAGACTGCAATGTGCTCGTGGTTGCGAATAGCACGCTCGACGCGGTCGGCAACGACCGACATGCCCGGGATAATGAGTGGGTCGGCCCAGTCGCGATCGAGCGAAGGCGTCAAAAACAATTGGCCCTCTTTGATGGAGCCAATGCCGTGCGCGACCATAATGCGCGCCACCAGCCCGGGAATGCCCAGACCAGCCGAAAGCTCCTTTTCGAGCTCGGAGTTTTGCTGAGCGACCGCCCAGCGATGCGTCGTCTTAAGCGATGACATAGGCACCCACCCCCGATAGGGGCAGGTCGCCGCGATACCTCTCACGGTTCATAGCGATGAGTCCTCTGTGTATGCCCGCTTCGGCAGGCAGATCTGTTGAACGGATTTATTATACCGTGCGGCGCGGACGCAAATCGCCGCAGCACGCCGCGGTTTCGGTAAACGATGCCGGTAATAGCCTCGAAATAATCGAGCGTTTCTGACGCACGGACACATGTGAGCGTCTAGCATATCCAGTCAAAACGGATTCACAAGCAAAGGGAGTCACAAGAGCATATGAGGCAATGGGCTGGACTGGGCAAGTTTCTCGCGGGGCATATGCAGGTCATCGTTCCGATTTGCGTGGCGCTCGGCGTGCTCTTTCCTCAACAGATCGGCGTTCTCAAGCCCATCGTTCCCACCTTGTTTGCCTTTATGACGTTCCAAGGTGCGCTCAGCAACACCTTTCACCAGGTAGCCGAGGTGTTCCACCGTCCGCTGCACCTGATTCTGGCGTTGTTGGTCTCGGCGGCGCTTATTCCCATCGCGGCCTACGCCATGGGATCGTTGTTCTTTGGTTCCAACCCCAACCTTGTCTGCGGCATCGTGCTCGAATACAGTGTGCCCGTGGCAGTCACCGCTTTTATGTGGATCAGCATGTTCGGCGGCAACGGCCCGCTCGCGCTCACCATCATCCTGACGTCCTCGGTCATCTCCCCTGTGACGATTCCGCTTACGCTCAAGCTCCTGCTGGGCGCCACCGTCTCGATCGACATGCCGAGCATGATGCAGAACATGGCCTTTATGATCGCCATCCCCGCCGTGCTCGGCATCGTGATCAACGAGCTCACGCGCGGATGGGGGCACGAAAAACTCTCCCCCGCGCTCTCGCCCGCCTGCAAGTTCATGATGATGGGCGTTATCGCCTCCAACTCCACCGCCATGAGCGAGTACGTGCTGCACATGAACGCGGTGCGCCTGGAAGTTGCCCTCTTTATTTTGGTCTTCGCCATCAGCGGCTTTGTCGTCGGCATTCTGGTCGCCCGCGCGCTGCATCTGCCATATAGCGAAACGACCACCATGTGCTTTACCTGCGGCATGCGCAATATCTCTTCGGGCGCCGTCATCGCCACGCAATACTTTCCGGGCGAAGTTGTGTTTCCCGTCATGTGTGGAACGTTGTTTCAGCAGGTGCTCGCCTCGCTTATCGGGCACTTCTTCGAGCGTCTGACCGGCGAGGAGCGCGCCGCCCAGCGCAAGCGCGTCGAGGCCGGCCGCGATGCAATGGCGCGCTAAACCGTCCGCAGTGTGCGGGCGCTCACTTTACGATGTGAGCGCCTCCAGATGTGCGCGGAGTCGCTCCGCATCAACATCGAGCGTGGTCTCAGCATTGACCTGAGCCAGCCGATACCCGACAAAGTAGGGTGAAACCACCCAACGTGGAAGCGCCTTGGCAATGGTCCGGCCGCTCATGTGATAGAAGAACAGGTTGTACGACTCTGCGCGACCACCATGGTGCTCGTTCAGGATATAGCGCAGAGCTACCTGAATCGCATCGGCGAAGAGGTCCGTCTCGGCTTGGTCTCTCGTGTCATCGCTGCCGGCGATTCCCTGCGGGGCTGAAACGTTGACCTCAAAGAACCCCATGATCGGTTCGGTTGAGATGTCGACCGAGATTCTCCCTTGTTGCCAGACACTGATGCCTTCAAAGTTGGCTGAGGTCAGCGCCGCATAGCCGTCCTCCTGTTCCAGGCCCACAATCTGCATGTGTGGATGGACGAGGCTGCCGCCCGAAAGCGGGCCTTTGTTCTTGTACATGAGCACACTGCGGTACTGTTGGGAATCGATCATCTGCTGCCAACAGCCCAGGGCAAACCGCATCACATGATGCAGCTCATCCGGTTCATAGGTCACCAGGTCGGCGTCGTGATTGGCAGACTCGATCAATACGGTCTGACGTGTGGCCCGCAAGGTCTTGAACTTATTCTCGAGCCAGATGCAGTCACCATCGCGCTGGATGATATTGGCAAGTCCCTCCGTGTCGCAAAAGGGGCACGCGGTGCCAGGGCGACGATTATCGTCGGGCTTACCGCTCGCCTGCTGAACGTCAAATACCAGCGCCACGGGTTATACCTCCAGCGGCACGATCTTGGTGCCATGGAGCTCGGAGACGCCTAGCGCCGCCGCGACCGCATCGCGATTTGCCGTAGTGATGCCGCCGCCGGGAAGGATGGTCAAACGATCACCCGCATACTCGATTAAACGAGCCAGGTAATCGAAATTATCCTCGATCGACGTACCGGCAGCGCCGCCATGCGTGAGGATGCGCGTAACGCCGCAGTCGGCAAGTGTATCAATCGCATCGAGCTGAGCCTCGGGCGAGAGCTGGTCAAACGCCATGTGGAAGGTGATGTCGATGGGCTCACGCTTGCATTCCTCAGTCGCGCAGCCCGCGGCCATCACGAGGGCGCCCAACGTAAGCTCGTCGAGCGCCCATCCGCCAGCGCAGGGCTTGCAGCAGCCAAAGACCAAGCCGTCAACGCCGGCGCTTACGGCAAGGCCCAGGTCCATCTCCATCATACGCAGCTCGTCCTGGTTGTAGTGAAAGTCGCCGCCACGCGGGCGAATCATGCACATCACCCGTGCATCGTGCTCGTGGGCATAGTTGGTCGTAACGCTGATAACGCCGGCCGAAGGCGTGGTACCACCAACGGCAAGGTTGTCGCACAGCTCGATACGCCTTGCACCGGCATCGATAGCCGCCGGCACCCGCTCAAAGTTCTCGGCACAAAACTCGTACACCATAGATAGACCCCCAAAGACAGCAGATGTTTTCCGACGGGCATTGTCACACATCCCCATGAAGTTGCGGTGGAATAGGGACTGTTTTGGCGTCTAGCGCCCCCATTTAGTCCCTATTTCACCGCAACTTAAAAGGGGGCGCTGACCGGGTTGGTCAGCGCCCCCCTTTGTTGAATGGATTAACCACCCAGGTAGGCTTTACGCACGTTATCGTCGTGCAGTAGCTCTTGGCCGGTGCCGGTCATGGTGATCTTGCCGGTCTCGAGCACGTAACCGCGCGTAGCAATCGAAAGCGCCATCTGCGCGTTTTGCTCGACCAGAAGCACCGTGGTGCCAGCCTTGTGCAGGTCCTCGACAATCTGGAAGATCTGCTCAATCAGAATCGGCGCCAGGCCCATGGAAGGCTCGTCGAGCATGAGCAGCTTGGGGTTGCTCATAAGGGCGCGGCCCATAACGAGCATCTGCTGCTCGCCGCCCGAAAGGGTGCCGGCGACCTGGCGACGGCGCTCCTTAAGGCGCGGGAACTGCTCGTAGACGCGCTCCAGGCCCGAAGCAACCGTGGACTTGGGCTGTGTATAGGCGCCCATCTCCAGGTTCTCCTCGACCGTCATCTGCAAAAAGGCGCGACGGCCCTCGGGGACCTGAGCCAGGCCCTTACCCACCAGCTTGTCGGCAGGCGTATGGGTAATGTCCTCGCCCATAAACTTGATGGAGCCGGTCTTGGAGCGCAGCAGGCCCGAGACGGTCTTGAGC
>UQYA01000044.1 GCA_900545165.1 uncultured Collinsella sp. | reverse complement strand
CCTCCTTGTTACTCTGCCTGTGCGCTATTGCACAGTGCGAGTATTATTGCACACCGTGTGCATCAACACGTAAAGGCAATATTTTAGATGTGACGAAGGGACAGTCCCTTTGTCACATTCAGCGACCGCCTAGGTTGTGCCAGTTGTGCCTGGCTTTTGAAGCGGCATTGCCAATTGTTCAAAATGTCATTCGTGGGTAGAATAGTGTCGACGGCAGCCCAAGTTCTGGAAAGCTGGGCAGCGCCGTTGTTTGCATTAGGGGGTCAACGCCTTAGCGGCGGCGACCCCTTCTGTTGCGCTTCGAACGCTGCTTGAGTGCCTCGGAAAGGCCGACAAGCGCCGTGAAGAACGAGACCAAAGCGGTCAGAAGTCTCACGAAATCAATCAAATCGGTCATGGGCATCACCTCCCGTCAGATGGAGGGCGCTGCCCGGCACATGGAACTGCCGCCAACAGCATCAATTCTATCAAAGCGCAGTTAGGTATGCGAATGTTTGTTCGTATTTCAAGAGACCAGCGTCAACTGTGACAAAGGGGCTATCCCTTTGTCACATTATTCGATGATGGTGCGAGAGTTTTGCTTATGCATGGTGGCAAGCATGTGTTTGGGGACGGCGTGGACCATGCAGCTGCCGATAGTCGCGCTCGCGGCGGCCTTGGCGGCATCGCTTGCGTTTTTGGTCGCGTAGCTGTGGCGGAAGCGTTTGAGCATGGCGATGTCGTTGCCGCCGTCTCCGTAAACCGCGACCTCATCCTCGGCAATGCCGTAGTAGCCCGCCAGCCAGGCCACGCTCTCGCCCTTGTTGCACGCCACGTCCGTGATCTCGAACATCACCGGATCGAACGGCGCGTTGACCACGCGGTCCGATCGCTCGGCCAAATACGCCTTAAGGTCGCGCTCCAGCTCGGGCGAGGTCACGCGACAGTTAATCTTGCATACATCGTGACGCAGGATGTCGCCGATCGACTGATCGAAATACTGCTCCTCGTGATACCCGCCACGTGCACGCATGCCGCGCATCACAATACGCTTGATGGGGCTGTCCTTTTTAAAGCCCGCCTGGTGCATCTCGAACGACCCGCTCGAGAACATGCCGTCGGGCGTGGAGCAGTCGAAGCAAATGTCCGGGAACGCCTTGAGCAGCTCCTCGGTAACCTGCGGGTCGATGGTCCAGGTTTTGAGCACCTCGCCATGACTGTCGCGCACGATGGAGCCGTTAGAGCAGCAGGCGTCAAGCGCCAGGCCCGTAAAGCCATGCTCGCCGACCGGCAGCGTCGAGCGTCCGGTCGCGGGAACCACATGCAGGCCAGCCTCGGTCAGCTCGCGAATGGCACGGCGGATGGTCCCATCCGCCTCATGCAGGGCGTTCAGCAGCGTTCCGTCTAAGTCACTCGCAAACATCTTGATCATGGGCATGCCTCTCCTTCGTCTGCACGATATTGTAGACGAGAACGGGCGCGCCCCAAGAGAGACGCGCCCGCTAGGCGAAAGATTGTCCTACACCGCGGCGGGGCCGTGTTCGCCGGTGCGGATGCGGATGACCTCCTCGACCGGCTCGACCCAGATCTTGCCGTCGCCGACGGCTCCGGTGCGAGCAGCGTTGCAGATAATCTCGACAATGCCGTCGACATGCTCATCGGCACAAATGAGCGTGAACTGTACCTTAGGGATCGTGTTGACAAGCAACTCGTTGCCGCGCACGTATTCCTTCCAGCCATGCTGCGCGCCGCAGCCCTGCACCTGGTTGATAGTCATACCGCGAACATCAGCAGCAAACAGCGCATCTTTAAGAACCTCAAGCTTCTCCTGGCGCACGATAGCCGTGATCTTTTTCATAATGAATTCCTCTCAATAATCAACGTATCCCTTTACATGAGACGCGGGTTTCCCAGGTGCCGCAAACCAACCTCAGAAATCAAAAAGTTCAACTGACTGGTCTTAGCAGGTTTCCCAAGTGCCGCAGATTGCCGTGAAAGAGGAGCGAAGCGTACTTAAGTACGTGAGCGACGATTGAACGGCAAGGTGCGGTGCTTGGGGAAGCTGCTAATCGAGTCCCGAGAAGGAGGGATAAGCGCTCTCGCCGTGCTGACTCGCATCCAAGCCCAGCGCCTCGTCGGCCTCGTCCACACGCAGGCTGCCGTGGAACAGCACCTTGACCACCGCGGCGATCACCAAATCGAGCACCAGCACAATAGCGACCGTCACCACAATGCCCAAGATCTGCGAGATGAGCAGCGACGCGTCGCCCGTGTAGAACAGGCCGCCCTTACCGGTCCACGAGAGCTCCGGCACGCAGAACAGGCCCGTGAGCACGCCGCCCAAGATGCCGCCAATGCCGTGGCAACCGAACGCGTCGAGCGCATCGTCGTAGCCGAACTTGGTCTTAAGATGGCTGATAGCCAAGTAGCAGACGGGCGAGACGATCAGGCCCATGACCAGCGCTGCCCACGGCTCGACAAAGCCTGCCCCGGGCGTGACCACCACAAGACCCGCAACCAGACCGGTGCTGGCACCCACCAGCGTGGGGCGGCCGGTATGCACGCGCTCGACGGCAAGCCACGAAACCATGCCCGCCGCGCTGGCCGTCACGGTGTTGAGGATGGCAAGTGCCGCCACGGCGTCGGCCTTAAACTCGCTGCCGCCGTTAAAGCCAAACCAGCCAAACCAAAGCAGGCCGGCGCCCAGCGCCACAAACGGCACGTTATGTGGACGGTAGCTCACCATGCCAAAGCCACGACGACGGCCAAGCATTAAGCAGAGGATCAGGCCGGTAAGACCGGACGAAATGTGCACCACGTCGCCGCCGGCAAAGTCGAGTGCGCCGATAATGTCACCGATAAAGGAGCCATCGCCGCCCCAAACCATGTGGGCAAGCGGCGCATAGACCACAAGCAGCCAAATGCCCAGGAAGGCCGTCATGGCACCAAACTTAACGCGGCCGGCCAGGCTGCCCGTGACGATAGCAGCCGTGATCATGGCAAATGCCATCTGGAAGGCGATGTTGATGATCTGGGGGTAGGCGGCGCCGTCCGCGGCGTTGCCCTCGGCCGCCTGCAGCACCTGGTTGAGCACCGGCAGGCACAGCAGCTGGTCAAGGCCTCCAATAAACGGACTCGAACCGTCGCCGCCATAGGCCAGAGACCAGCCGGCAACAATCCACAGCACACCAACCAGACCAATGGCGCCAAAGCACATGAGCATGGTGTTGATGACATTTTTGCGCCTGGACAGGCCGCCATAGAAAAACGCCAGACCCGGTGTCATTAAAAACACGAGCATGGTGCAGATGAGCATAAACGTTGTCGATCCCGTATCGTACATTCGCTCTCCCTTGGTCGCATGAACGTTGTCGGCGCCCATAATGCGGCCGAGGGGCAACTGGTGTAGACCAGATACGGCGTTGTTAAACGCGGCGTTGTCGAATGGAAACGGCGCCGCAATCTTGGAAACGGCGCGGCAACGGACGCGAAACGGACGGGAAATACGCGAGCAAGGAAGCCGTGAGCGCGCCCGTCCCGGCTAGTGGCAGAACAGCTCGCGGGCTCGGTCGCGGAGATTAGTTGCTCGAATGACGCCTTCGTAGCGATTGATGCGCAGACGCGGGAAGGCGTTAAAGAAGCGTAGGTCGCGGCGGCTGAGCGACACGCTTGGCACCGGACGGCTCATGCGCTTGCCGGCAAGGCGACGACTGAGCGACGGACGCGGCATGTTCGGCGCGGCATCGGCCACGCGGCGGGCGGCAAGCGCCAGGCCGCGAGCACCATCCGCGATAAACGTCGGCATCGAAGCCTTCTCGCGCAGAGCATCGAGCGCGGCGTCACCCAGCTCGGCCAGCCACGCGTTAACGGCACGGCTACGGATATGCGTCTGTGCCACCGAGTCAATCGTCGATTCGGGAATGCGCTCGAGCATTGAGTCGGACGCGTCGGCAAGCGACTCGTTGATGCGGTCGGCAAGGTCGGCCCGGACGCGCTCCAGCTGATCAGACAGACGCCGCCAGCTCGCCAACGAGCACACCGCGTCGACCATCATCGCGACCGCGACGATAAAGGCGGACAGTCGCACAATCAGCACCGGCAGATGGCCAAGCAGCCCCAGCAATGCCGGCTCCACTAAACGGCAAATACACAACGCACCCAAGCCAAACGCGCAGGCCCAGTACAGACAGATGCGTCCGTGCAGGTTAAACGGCAGGTGCGAGTAATCCCAAAAGCGAGCGCCCGTTGTTTTTTCCAACAGCACGCCCACGCTGTACTCAATCACGCTGCATACGAGCGCTGCAGCGACAAACTGGCTCGAGGCATCCGGAATCCCGCGCAACAGCAGCCAGCAGGCAATGCCGCCCACACCATAGATGGGACAACACGGCCCCAGCAAAAAGCCACTGTTGGCAAATCGTCCGTGATTGAGCATGGCGCATACTGTCGACTCCCATGCCCAACCGCAAAACCCGTAAAAGGCAAACGAGAGCACCAGTGCCGAGAGTGGGCAGGCGGCAAGCGTCGCGCCGCAAAACGCCATATCAATCGCGGTCCCCACCGTCTACCCTCTCCTCTTTTCGCTCGATGCTTTACTCACGCTATCGTCCGTCTCGTCCTTGCGCGGCAGGCGGCCGGCGACCGTCTCACGCAGAGCACACCATTTATCCGCCAGGCAAACAATCCACGCCTCGCGACACGTCGGCGGCACCGGCACCAGCGGAAACATATGCCGCACGATAATATTCCGCTCGCGCGGCGTCAGCTCAAAATCTTCCTCGGCACGCGCCAGAGCAAAAAATGGATGCCGGAATCCGTGCAGTCGATGGCTCGGGTCGGGATCGTGCCAGTCATAGAGAAAATAATCGTGCAACAGGGCTCCGCGCAGCAGCGAGGCACGGTCGACCGAAACACCGACGCGGCCCAGGCGCTCGGCAAAGGACAGACTCGCCCGCGCTACCGAAGTCACATGTGCATAGACCGTCACGTCGCCATGCTGGATAAACTCACGCGTCAGGTCCAAGCGGCCCGCCTGGGCCAGCTGGCGGGCGGCATACTCGACCTCGTGCGCGATTTTCTCGGCACGAACGGCATCGGACATGCTGCCTCCTTCCGGCGGCTCATGGCGGCAAGCCACGGCCTGTGCACAATCGATAAAAACATCATGGAACACATCAGTATGGCATCGGACAAAACGTTTTGCCCCACCAGTTGGCGAATTACCGCGCCGCCGTCACATATCAAACGCCAAAATGTGCGAGACTGTCTTGTGCAATTGTGTCGGCCGAGGGAGCGCCGGCGCTCGATTCGCATGGAGTAACCCACAACGATGCTGCTTACGCAAACGACAACGCCCGAGGACGTCAAGGCTCTTAATCGTGCCGAGCTCCCGCAGCTCTGCGACGAGATTCGCCACGCCATCCTCGAAAGCTCCGCCGCCGTCGGCGGGCACGTTGCCCCCAACCTGGGCGTCGTTGAGCTTACGGTCGCGCTCCATCGCGTGTTTAACTCCCCTATCGACAAGATTCTCTTTGACGTTTCGCACCAGACCTACGCCCACAAGGCGCTGACGGGGCGCGCGTACACTTATATCGATCCGAAGCGCTTTGGCGAGGCCTCTGGCTTTGCCAATCCCGACGAGTCCGAGCACGACCTGTTCGCCATGGGCCATACCTCCACGTCGGTGAGCCTGGGCTGCGGCCTGGCGCACGCTCGTGACCTGGCGGGCGATGCGTACAACGTCATCACCGTTATTGGCGACGGCTCGCTTTCGGGCGGCCTGGCGTTTGAGGGCTTTAACAACGCCGCCGAGCTCGACAGCAACCTGATCATCATCGTCAACGATAACGACCAGTCCATTGCCGAGAACCACGGTGGCCTGTATCGCAATCTGGCCGAGCTGCGCGCCAGCAACGGCACCTGTGAGCGCAACGTTTTCCGCGCGATGGGGCTCGACTACCGCTATCTGGACGCCGGTAACGACGTGTTGGCCCTAGTCGACGCGCTGCAGGAACTGCGCGATATCGATCATCCCATCGTGCTGCACGTCTCCACTGCCAAGGGCAAGGGCTTTGAGCCGGCCCAGAGCGACCCCGAGCGCTGGCACCACGTGGGTCCGTTTGACATGGCGACCGGGCGCAAGCTCTGCCCGGGCCATCCGAGCGAGCCTGCGCCGCGCACCTACGCCGACATTACGGGCGAGGCGCTCAGCGCCGCCATCGAGCGCGATCCACAGGTCGTTGGCATCACGGCCGCCACGCCCTACATCATGGGCTTTACACCCGAGCTTCGCGCTGCCGCCGGCAAACAGTTCGTCGATGTGGGCATTGCCGAGGAGCACGCCGTGACCTTTGCCACCGCGCTTGCGCGCTCGGGCGCCAAGCCAGTCTTTGGTGTGTACGGTACGTTTTTGCAGCGCGCCTACGACGAGCTGTGGCACGACCTGTGCCTCAACGACGCCCCGGCAACCATTTTGGTGTTTGGTGCGTCGATCTTTGGCACCACGTCCGAGACGCACCTTTCGTTCTTTGATATTTCCATGCTGGGCGGTCTTCCCAACATGCACTACTTGGCGCCGGCCTGCATGGAGGAATATCTGTCCATGCTGAGCTGGTCGCTCGACCACCGCGAGCATCCCGTGGCAATCCGCGTACCGGGCATCGGCCTGGTAAGCCGCCCCGATCTGGCACCTGCCGAGGACGCCGACTACAGCGCCGTTCGCTACAACGTGGTGCGTCAGGGCCGCGACGTTGCCGTGCTCGCGCTTGGCGATTTCTTTGAGCTGGGTGAGCGCGTGGCAAACCGTCTGACTGCCGAGTACGGCATCGAGGCCACGCTCGTCAACCCGCGCTTTGCAACCGAGCTCGACCGCGAGTTCCTCGACAGTCTTGCCGCCGAGCATCGCGTTGTCGTCACCCTCGAGGACGGCGTCTTGGACGGCGGCTGGGGCGAGCGCGTGGCATGTTATCTGGCATGCACGCCGTTGCGCACGCGTACCTTCGGCATCGCCAAGGGCTTCCCCGACCGCTACGATCCCAACGAACTGCTCGCGCAAAACGGCATGACGGTCGAGAATATGGCCGCCGAAGCCGTGAGACTACTCAACGAGTAAGAAAACCTCCGCAAGGGAAGCACCCCTGCGGAGGTTTTTGTTTTCACGACGCGATTATCTCAATCTGTAACATCTAGGGCCCGAATTTCCGTCTAACTGTTACAGATCTAGATAAGACGTCGTAGTCCCAGACCTTTGTCTCAATCTGTAACAGATAGGGACCTTTTGACCGTCCAGATGTTACAGATTGAGACAAAGCAGCGAGACAGGCCACCACATCTGCAAGAACCACCACAAAGGTGCCTGTCCCTTTTTGGTAGGTTGAATTACCCATAAGGTAAGTATGTTTCTGAGTTATTTCGTGTTGACCCATTTGAGCGCGATAGGGTATAACTCTACTCAACCGCTAGGGATTTTATTGAGAAAGGTGTTCTACCATGAGCAAGAACCTCTCCCAGCAGGTCGTTCTCGACCGTCGCGGCTTCGTTGCCGCCACTTTCGCAACCGTCGCCGGCCTTGGTCTTGCCGGCTGCTCTGACACCAGCGCCGAGGCCGACAAGGGTTCCGCCGCCGGCTCCTCCAAGAGCTCCGAGGATACCGAAGTTTCCGCCACGCTCGATGCCAAGGCATTCGACAAGCTCGTCGACAACGGCCCCAAGGCCGATGACGATGCCATCGCCGCCAGCACCTGGGCCACGGCTGTCAAGGACGCCGGCGTCTTTAAGATCGGCGGCGTTCAGACCTCAACGCTCTTCTCCCTCCTCAACGAGAAAGACGGCCAGACCCGCGGCTTCGATGCCGGTATCGCACAGCTCCTGTCCAACTACATCCTGGGCGAGAACAGGGTCGAGATCACCCAGGTGACCTCGGACACGCGAGAGTCCGTCCTGCAGAACGGCCAGGTCGACGCCGTCTTTGCCACCTACACCATCACTGACGAGCGCAAGAAGCTCGTCTCCTTTGCCGGTCCCTACTACTACACCCAGCAGGCTATCCTGGTGCTCGCCGATAACGACGACATCAAGAGCGTCGACGACCTGGCCGACAAGAGCGTTGCCGTCCAGTCCGGCTCCAACGGCCCCGCCATCCTGGAGGAGCTCGCTCCCAAGGCCAGCCAGCAGGAGTTCAAGACCGACGAGGAGGCCCGCCAGGCACTCCAGCAGGGCCGCGTTGACGCCTACGTCATCGATAACAACATGCAGCAGAGCGCCCTGGTCCGCGAGCCTGGTAAGTACAAGATCGCCGGCAAGCCCTTCGGCAGCAAGGAGCCCTACGGCATCGGCCTGCCGCTCGATTCCGACGGCGTCGCCTTTGTCAACGACTTCCTTAAGAAGATCGAGGACGACGGCACCTGGACCGAGCTGTGGCAGATCTGCATCGGCGACCGTACGGGCGACACCAATGTTCCCGAGCTGCCCGAGATCGGGGCCTAGGCAGCGAGCCTGGTAACGGCCGCAACGAAACCATATGGAAACGCACGATGCGCTTTATTGCGATAAACTGTTTCCTCACTGAGTTGTCGGGGCTTCCGTACACACGGGAGCCCCTTTCCTTATCGGCGGGAGGTCCGCATGAGTCTCTCCGAACTCTGGTCGCTCTATGGCCAGAACTATATCGACGCGCTGCTAGCAACCTGGGGCATGACGCTTGAGTCGTTTGCCATCGCCATGGTACTGGCCGTCGCCGTCACCGTGATGCGCGTGTCGCCGCTCAAGCCACTGCGCGTCTTTGGCGACCTGTATGTCCAGGTCTTCCGTAACATCCCCGGCATCGCGCTGCTCATCATCGTCGTCTATGCGCTGCCGCCGCTCAAGGTCGTTCTGCCCTACCGCACCTGCGTTATCGTCGCCACGGTCCTTTTGGGCTCGGCCTTTGGCTCCGAAAACTTTATGAGCGGCATCAACACCGTCGGCGTCGGCCAGGTGGAAGCCGCCCGCTCGCTCGGCATGAGCTTTAACCGCATCCTCGCCAAAATCGTGATTCCGCAGGCACTGCGCTCAAGCGTATTGCCCATGACGAACCTCTTTATCGCCGTCATGCTCACTACTGCCTTGGGCAGCCAGGTGCCGCTTAAGCCGCAAGAGCTTACCGGCGTGGTGAGCTACATCAACACGCGCTCGCTCGGCGGCGTCGCCGCGTTCTTTATCTCGGCGCTCGGCTACCTGGGCACGGCCTTTGTGGTGAGCCACATTGGCAACTACATCGATAAGAAGGTGAGGATCCTCCGATGAGCAAGCACTCCTCCTCTGCGCTTACCATGCGCGATGCGCTCTACGAGGCTCCCGGCCCCAAGATGCGCGCCAAGATTCGCATCGGCACCGCCATCTCACTTGTCGCCGTCGCCGCGCTCGTCGCCCTGGTACTGCAGCGCTTTTACGTGACCGGCCAACTTTCGGTCCACTATTGGTATTTCTTTACGCACCTCACCACCTGGAAGTTCTTGCTTACCGGCTTTGAGGGCACCGTTAAAGTCGCGCTCACCGCCGGCGCCATCGCGCTGGTGCTGGGCCTCGCTCTCATGCTCGGCCGCACGAGCGACATCAAGCCGCTGCAGCTGGTCTGCCGCGTGCTCACCGATTTCTTCCGCGGCGTGCCGAGCCTGCTGTTCATCTACTTCTTCTTTTTGGTGCTGCCACAGTACAAGATCGCGCTGCCGTCGTTTTGGATGCTCACGCTTCCCGTTGCGCTCGCCGCAGCCGGCGTACTTGCCGAGATCTTCCGTGCCGGCGTCAACGCCGTGCCGCGCGGCCAGGTCGAAGCCGCCCAGGCACTTGGTCTCTCCAAGGCTAAAATCACCTTTAAAATCGTGTTGCCGCAGGCTATTCGGTTTATCATTCCGTCGTTGATTTCGCAGCTCGTGGTCGTAGTCAAAGACACCACCGTCGCCTATGTGGTGAGCTACCCCGACCTCATGCAAAATGCCCGCGTGCTCATTACCAACTACGACGCCCTCGTGTCGGTCTACCTGGTTATCGCGGTCATCTACATCCTCATCAACGTCGCGATCAACAAGGCCGCTGTCTACGTTTCGCACAAGACCGGCGCGACCATCATCCGCTAACGCTTTACCATTTCGAGTCATAAGGAGCCGAGCACCATGGCACAGAGCACCTCTTCCACCGGCAATCAGCCGCTGATCGAGCTCAGACACGTCGATAAGCACTATGGCGATCTGCACGTCCTCAACGACATCAATCTCTCGGTCGACCGCGGCGAGGTCGTCGTTGTGATTGGACCCTCGGGCTCGGGCAAGTCGACCATGTGCCGCACCATCAACCGTCTGGAAACCATCGACTCGGGCGAGATCCTCATCGAGGGCGAGCCCCTGCCACAGGAAGGCAAGGACCTTGCCCGTATGCGCGCCGAGCTGGGCATGGTGTTCCAACAGTTCAACCTGTTCGCACATATGACGGTGCTGCAGAACGTCATGCTGGGACCGGTCGATGTGCTGGGCGTCTCCAAGGACGAGGCCCGCGAGCGCGCCATGGACCTGCTGAGCCGCGTGGGCGTGGCCGAGCAGGCCGATAAGGTGCCCGCACAGCTCTCGGGCGGCCAGCAGCAGCGCGTGGCCATCGCCCGTTCACTCGCCATGCAGCCCAAGGCCATGCTTTTTGACGAGCCCACAAGCGCCCTCGATCCCGAAATGATCAACGAGGTGCTCGAGGTCATGGTGCGCTTGGCCCAGCAGGGCATGACGATGATCGTCATCACGCACGAGATGAACTTCGCCCGCCGCGTAGCCGACCGCGTCGTGTTTATGGCCGACGGCCAGATCGTGGAGACCGGCACGCCCGACGAGTTCTTCGACCATCCCCAGACCAAGCGCGCCCAAGACTTCCTCAACTCCATCAAGGGCCACTAACCAGACCGCCCACCCGCCAGCCATGCCCATCCAAACTCGAAAGTTACACCTATGATCGGAACTCGCACTTCATCGTCATACACCCCGCACGTCGACGTCGCCCCCGCCGACCGCCCACTCATCCTCGTCGCGCCGCGCTGGGAAGAGGCAGAGCCGTTTTTAACCGAGATGCTCTCCCCCAACGAGGAAATCGCAAGTGCCTTTGTCGATGCCATCCTTGCCGCTGGCGGCCTGCCGCTGCAGATGTCCATCACCGAGGACATTGAGGTCATCCGTCATTACGTCGATATCGCCGACGGCATCGCCATTCCCGGCGGCCCCGATGTCAATCCCAAACGTTGGGGCGATGATCGACCCTACGACCCCACCCTCTGCTGCGAGATCCGCGATAGCTTTGAGTTTAAGCTGGTCGGCGAGGTGCTCCGCGCCAAAAAGCCGCTCTTTACCACCTGCCGCGGCACGCAGCTGCTCAACGTCGCCACCGGCGGTACCCTGTGCATGGACGTGCCGAGCCTGGGTGCGCGCGAGGGCCGCACGCAGTGGCGCCACACCCACGTGCTCAACGACCCCGTGCATCCCGTCGAGGTCGTGCCGGGTTCGCTGTTGGAGCGCGCGCTTGGCAGGCACAGGCTGATCCAGACCAACTCGGCACATCACTGCTGCGTCGACCGCCTGGGCAAAAGCACGCGCTTGGTCGCCAAGGCAACCGACGGCGTTCCCGAGTGCATCGAAGTCGAAGGTCAACCCTTCTGCCTGGGCGTGCAATGGCATCCCGAGTACACCTGGCAGACGCTCGAGACTGACTTTAACCTCTGGAAGTCGTTTGTCGAGGCGGCAGCCAAGGTAAAGCAGGCTCGCTAGTTCACGGACAGCACAACACAAAAGGGCGCCCCGCCGACCACATGGTCCGGCGGGGCGCCCTTTTACCTATTTATGGCCGGGACACACAGCCCAAGGCTCGCAAGCCCTTATTCGGCCGCCTCGCGCAGGGCCGACATCGTAGCCGCATATTGCCGCTGCAGCGCATGCATTCCCTCGCGAGCGCCGTCAACGGCATCGGCGCCGCGCAGCGCCTCGGTCACCACGACCGCCGGCTCGTACAGATTATCAAATCCCAGGTTCTGGCTCACGCCCTTGAGCGTGTGCGCTGCCATAAACGCACCTTCGGCGTCTCCCGCCGCCATGGCAGCCTCCAGCTTGTCCATGCTCTCGTCATCCAAAAACTTGAGGGCAAAGCGGGCAAGCATTTCCTCGCCCATCAGCCGAGCGCACGCGTCATCATAATTGGCGCCGATCTTCTCATACGCCTCACGCATGGAAATCATGGATAAAACTCCTTTGGTCAAACTAAATCGTGGGAAACGCGACGACGTCGGCGGGGCGTGCCAACGTCTCGGCAATACGGTCTTGCACCTCGAGCAGACAGTCGAGCAACAGCGGGTTAAAGGTGCCGCACTTACCGTCCAGGATCATCTGGATCGCCTCCTTGTGCGGAATAGCGTCCTTGTACACACGCACGCTCGTCAGAGCATCGTACACGTCGGCCACCGAGACCACCTGCGCGGCAATGGGAATATCGTCGCCCTTAAGGCCATCGGGATAGCCCTTGCCGTCCCAACGCTCGTGGTGCCAACGCGCAATCTGGTACGCATATTCCATAAGCGCATTGCCGACGTGATGGCGACCCAGCTCAAACAGCATGTTGGCGCCGATCGTGGTATGCGTCTTCATAATCTCGAACTCCTCGGACGTAAGGCGTCCGGGTTTGTTGAGAATTGCATCGTCAATCGCCATCTTGCCGATATCGTGCAGCGCCGAAGCCAGGGCAATCGTGGAGCGTTCCTCGTTGTCGAGGGAAATGGTGTCGCTACGCTGGACTAGACAGCCAAGCAGCAGCTCGGTCAGCTTTTCGATATTCGTAACGTGCCTGCCGCTCTCGCCATTGCGAAGTTCCATGACGCCGGCCATGATGTCGATGAGCATGCGACTGTTCTTGACGCGCTCGTTGTACTGCTGGGACAGCAGGTTCGTCAGGCGGCGCTGTTTGGCGTATAGGCGGATGGTGTTGCTTACACGGCGGCGCACGACACGGGAGTCAAACGGGCGGTTGATATAGTCCGAGGCGCCCAGCTCGTACGCGCGCAGAACCATATCATCGGAATCTTCGCTCGAGATCATGATGACAGGCAGATTGTCAGTAGCCGATCGGTGCGATAGATCGGCCAGCACCTCAAAGCCGCTTATGCCCGGCATGACAATGTCCAGCAGCACGAGCGACAACTCATCGCCATGGCGGTCGACCATGTCGAGCGCCGCACGACCGTTATCAGCCTCGAGGATGCAATACTCATCCTTGAGCATCTCGTTGAGAATGGCTCGGTTCATCTCGGAGTCATCGACAATAAGCACCAAAGGCTTTTCGCTTTGGAAGACCTCGATGGAATCGGCATCGGTCACGACCGTACCGGCTTTTGCCTTAGCGCGGCTCAATAACTGGACAGCGCGGCCAACGCCCTCATCGACCGTCTCGCCATGAATAAGAACGCCACCAACACATGCCGTCAAGCTCACGTACTCATGGCCCGGAATAATCGTGGAACGAACGGCATCGGATACCTGATGCAGGCGACGGGTGAAGTCATCGGAGGGAATATTGGGCATGACAACCACAAACTTGTCGCAGCCATAGCGCACAAGCTCGTCAGTCGAACGGATTCCGCTGCGCATGGCTGTCGCCACAGCACCGAGCGCAAGGTCGCCGGCATGACGGCCACACGTATCGTTGAAGACCCTAAAATCATCAAGGTCGATCATCGCAATGCCGGCATTCATGCGGGCGCTACGGAGCTTTTCCTCGTAATATCGGCGATTGCGCACGCCCGTCAGCACGTCGGTGTAGACAAGGTCCTCTTCTGTGACCTCTTGCTCATCAATCGGACGCACCATCAGCAGGACGTGAGGCTCGCCTTCGACCTTTAGAGGGCGCAGACGGGCGCGGTACTCAACACCATCGTTGAGCAGTTGCTCCGACACCTCACCCGAATCTGCCAAGGCCTCAAGACTCGACTGACGCAGACAAGGGCAGCGATCACCGGCGAGCAAGCAGTTAGGCTCGCTCTTAATCTGATCGGCCGACAGCAAACGCACCACGGGGTAGGTCTGCGCGACGCGGGCGACCTCGGCGGCAGCCTCCTCGTCGGTTAGATTGGCCTCGTGATTATTGAGCATATGGGGCCCTTTCGATAGTTTCGCATGGTAGCGGTGGGTTCCAAATGTTACAAGGGTAACACCTTGCCGATGCAGGTAAGCACGTGAATGCTGTTACATTTTTATGAGTTGGCAGACGGTGCAATTGAAGCCGCAGACGTGAGGTTTTGAGCACATTTGTTAACACTGCCGAAACGCTTGCGGGTGAAGGCTGTTTTGATTTTTACGGCTGCTAGAGCTCCAGGATGCCACGGACAGTCTGGGCAGCCGCTGCCGGGCGATCGCGCAGGCCGTTGTGCGCGCCGGGAACCATTACGAGCGGACAGTCCAAAAGCTCAGCCGCTATCCTCGTTC
>UQYA01000043.1 GCA_900545165.1 uncultured Collinsella sp. | reverse complement strand
CTTAACGCCCTGCATATAGAGCATGTAGGCAAAAAACGAACCGATGACCACGAACACCGCGAGCGCCTCGATACCGGCAACATCGAGCGCCGGCATATGCGCCCAAGGGCGAACGAAAGCACACGAAACGATGCCCGCCGTGAGCATAGCCGAACCCGTGACGATGGGGCTGCCATATTCGGGCAGGATCTTGGCGGGGATCACCGCCATGCAGGTGGCGCTGACCGCACACATAAGGCCCGCGACCAGGCCGAGCGGCGAGATGCTCAGGCTGGTGGGGTCACCGCCGGTGGCGATCAAAAACGTACCGCCCAGAGCCAAGCCAATGCCGATAACCTCGCGCGTGCGCGGCCTGCGGCGGTCGATAACGCAGGTGTATCCCATAATGATGACCAGCTGCAGGCACTGAAGCACCGTCGCGGTTCCGGCATTGGTCAGGCGCACGGCCGAAAGATAACAAAACTGGTTAAAGAGCAGGCCAAAGGCGGTAAAGAGCAACAGCTGCTTGCGGTCGGCCGGCGTCGTCCAAAGCTTGACCAGGCGCGCACGGTCGCGCGCAACGACCACGACCATAAAAAGCAGGCCGGCGAGAATCTGGCGCACGCTCATGAGCCACAGCGTATCGACATGGTAGGTATCGAACAGGAAGCTCGCGCTGGTACCCGAGAAGCCCCAAAACGAGCCGCCCACGAGCGTGGCCAGAACGCCCGTAATCATCTTGCGCGTCGACGCACTGTTCAGGCGGTCGCGCCATGCACGGCGGGTACTGCGGCTGAGCTCGTCAGTGCCCTCGGGCACATCAATGTTCGATATATCGGTCATCGGCACCGAAGCCCCTGCGCCTTCGACCTGCTCGACACACTCTTTGCTCATTCCACTCCCCCGAAACAGTCTGGAAGCAATTCGGCTTACCTTACCACGGCAAAGGCACCAGCTGGAGGCTTGTCCGTTTATCGGTAGGACAATTCCGCAGACGTCTTTCCATAGCTCGATACCACAATGGGCTTGCATTATGCAACAGCCAAATCGCGGCAGCAGGCTCTTTTGAAATGGATATGACAAAGCCCCCGAATTCCACAATGTAAGCGATTTTTAAAAATGTTCTTGCCACCGAGTTCAGGCTCCGTTATATTATCCCTTGCGCGCTTGCGCACCCTTGATCGGGCGTTTAGCTCAGGGGGAGAGCGCTTCCCTGACACGGAAGAGGTCAGAAGTTCAAATCTTCTAACGCCCACCAAATGTTCACAGCTCAGAGGCTATGTCTCTGAGCTGTTTTGTTTTATGTCGCCAAATCCGCTGGCAGTTCCAACCGCCCAAGCAACCACCCCGCCCATGCACAAAACCGCGTCAATAGCCACCGAGGCCGAGACCAACGCGTCTCGAACCCATCCGAGCCGCAACTTCTCGACAAAACGCCGCGATGTCTGCGCCCTGCGGTATCCTTGAGCCACTTGCACCTGCAGCACCAAGGAGCCGCCATGCGCACCGAGCTCGATGTCCCCTTTTCGCACAAAGAAGAAGCCAAGGCGCTGGGCGCCAAATGGGACCGGACCAAGAAGATCTGGTATGTACCCAGCGGCGTCAACCCCGAGCCCTTTGCCGAGTGGCTGCCCGGTATTGACCGATCCGACCCCTCTGCGCCGTATATATATCTAGTACTGGGCAAGCGCGAATGCTGGAAGTGTCACAAAGAGACCTCAGTCGCGGCCTTCGGCATTCCCTATCGAACCGATAGCGACGAGAGCATCGCCATCGCGCACGCGCCCAACGAAGCTGGGCACATTGCCATCGACACGGCCAATGCCAACGCACTCGCCATCGTGCCCTCTCTTGGCTGCGTGCCGGGCGAAATCCGCGACTACCTTCATAAGCGCTGCGGCTACAAGCCCGTAGGCGCGCGAGCCTCCAAAGCCCCGTCGCTCGGCAACACGTGCACCAGTTGCGACGCGCTGCAAGGCAGCCGCTATCTGTTCGAGGAGCCCTCGTCCCCGTTTGCCCTCACTGCCATCAACAAGCTGCCGGCACTGGAGTTTGTGCGCGTCGAAGTTGCCGGCGTCTTTGGCATCCCAGCCGCGCGCACCAATTTTGACCAGGCACTCTTTACCTGGGCACGCGACCATCACGCCGAGTTCCACAGGCAACTCGGTGAGGGGGTTTATTTGTAGGGACGGAGAAGCCTTCACAGCCAACTCCTCCGCATCACCTATCCCTCGTCGCCGGCGTCATACACGATATCGAGGCCACAAACAGGGCATTTCTCCGGATACACCGGCATATGAACGCCTGTCTGTTTTCTCACTTCGTCGCTGAACCTGTCGCGCGCATCGATGAACCGAATGTCGAGACACGGTATTTGCGAGCCGCAGCAAGGGCAGGTGACGACAAACGACCCGCAATCAACCTCTACGCTCGGAAACATATTGTTGTCTATAAGGGCACACGGCAGTTTTCCGTACTTCCCCATCGCAATATCGCCTCGCCAGCTCATACACGCTCCCCTCTCGCTATACAAAACAGGAAGAGCATGCACCGGCGGGCATGCGCGAGATTGCATCGCCACGCGATCCGATCAAACAACACGATCGTCAAAGAATGCCAAAGCCAAATACGCTAATACGGCAGAAGCCCCGCCTTTTCACGCTTCTTTTCCGAGCGATCGAACTCAATGCGATGGGCCTCAAGAAACACCGTATTGGGTCGCCACTGACGCTCATTCGGCTGCCTTAGCGTCGCACCCGCAAAGGAAGCGTAGCCGGTCTTATCCAGCAGGTACGATCCACACAGCCGATATTCGCCGCAAACAGGCTCAAACGAAATCAGATGAGCATCGAATAAAGCATGTAAGTCGCGCCGAAGCAGAATGCCGTTGCTGGCAACCTGCGATTTGGGTCCCGAGTAATTCTCGATATGTGCAGCCTCCAGAGCTTCGCTGACGCCGCAGTCCGACACCGCGCAACGGCCATCATAGGCGGCAACGAGCTGCTTGCGGAACCATTGCTGCCCCAATCGCTCGCGCCTTAACGCATAGCGGATCTTTTCGTCGTCGGTCACACCCTGTCCGGCAAACTCAATATCGACGGGTATGTGCTTCAGATAACTCATGTCGGGCGCAAAACGAGGGTCCGGTCCGCCTTTATGAACAGGACCGTGCAGAACAAACCATCCGTTTTCGGGCTCGAACCGCTCAACAAACGCAAGGCCGAGCACCTTATAGCCCACCTCGGTTGCAAATATGACTCCGACTGGGACGCCACATTCCATGCAGTTGAGCATTTTACGGTTGTAATTCTGGTCTCGAGAACCAACGGCGCCTGGCGCTTGGACCGAATACTTAATGACCCACGTACCGTCATCCAAATAGAGCGGAGGCACATCGGTGTAGAAGCTCTTTTTAGAGTTATGGACCGAAAGCGCAAAGATCTTATTGGGATCTTGCTTCACCCGATCCTGGCCCGGCCAGAAGATCCCTGAATCCCGCGTTACGGGAAAGAAGTCCGAGTCAATTCTCAAACGGTACTGATACTGAGGGCTATCTTCCTTGGTGTGGTGCGGAAGGCTGGTCCAAACGCCGCCGCGCTGTTCCTCACCCAGAAACCACTCCCATGCCTCAACGTATTCGGAAGGCACGAGACTGCAGGCGCGGTCATAGCTTGGTCCATCCATCAACGGAACAGCAAGGTCAATGTCGTTCATCGCCAGCACCTACAACCATACGAACGCGAGTCATGCCCCTCAATAATATGGCCGAGAGTCAATTATTACGAGATCTCATTCCGCGATCGGCACATCGTTGATGCTCTCGGTTTGCCGCTGGCGTGCTTGTACCCCGCTACCCCACTCCCCTGTATACTGATGTAGCACGTGTTTCATCCGGGCTTGTTGGGCCGGATTGTTCATGGGAGGGTCTTATGGCTGCTTCGAATCCGCCTAAGGGAAGCGTTTCTTCTTCGTCCATCAAGCCGGTTACGCGCAAGGCCGTGCGTTGCCAGCGCGAGGTCGCTTGGCTTGTCACGCAGGCGGCGGGCAGGCTTGTGGCGACCACTCAGGACGTCAATGCGCCTACGCCGAGCTTTGTGTTAGCGGCGGCGCTGGATTTTGTGCGCCAATTGGAGCTTGCCGCGCAGGATGCCAACGGCCACCTCGACTACCAGAACGTTATGGCGCCCGACCTGCAAACGTTCTGTCACATGGCCAAGTTGCCTGCCGCGCCCAATGCGCTTTCGGACGCAGGCTACATGTTTACGCTCTCGGGCGCGGACCTTATCCGCGACATCTATGCATACTGCAGCGAGCTCGCCGAGCGCCACGTCTTTGACGCGGCAGAAGTCAAACCGGGAAATGTCATCAAGCTGGTTCTCAGGCTGTTCCTGATAGACGGGTTCGGGGCCATGCCGGCGTAAGCCGAGTCTTTAGCATCACCGTCGACTGGGCAACAACCGCTTTACCTTAATGGACGCCAATCGAGGGTCGATTATTGGGTCGCCTCGTCCACTAACGCATCTATCCCACGCGCTCCGACAGTCGATACTTGCGGTTGCGGCTCGTCGCCGGCGCCGTGGGCTCGAGCTCGCCTTGAGCAATGAGCGCGTTGACGCGCGACCTAACCTGGGAAATTGTAAGCCCCGTACGTTCTGCCAGCTCACGCGTCCCCAGCTCGCCGTAGCGTTTGAGTGCCGCCACAATTAAGTCCCCGCCATGATCGATTTGCTCAACCTTCGCTCGGTAAAGGACAACCTTAAACCGGTCGAAACCCGGGCAAAACAACGGCTCGGCCAGACCTTGCGCACGCATGGCATCTAGCATCATTGGAATGCCCGACCCGTTGCCTTCGGCAGGAGAGCCCGCGCCGTCGGGCAATGGGACAAGCGACATGAGCTTTACAAGCGTCGCATTGCGACATCGGGAGCTGCCGTCAAACAGGTTCTCGCGAGTCTTTCCTCCGTATAGGCCGCCGGGGTTCGTCACTTCGATACGGTCATCAAAGACGTCAACAGCGATCGACTGCCCACAGAACCGGTCTCCGTATTCTCGGTGGATTACGGCGTTGGCAATTGCCTCGCGCAGGACCTCCTCGGGAATCTCCAGCGAGTCGACACGCGAGACGCCTTTGATCATCGAGGTTCGTCGCAAATTCTTGGCGACCGCCGCGACGGCATCCGAGATCATTTCGCCCAACGTTCCCTCGCAGATCGTACGGTCCATGAACCTCAACGACCCCGCCGCGCCCTTCTGCGTTCCGGCATAGACCGCCACATCGATAAAGAGCTTGGGATAGAACTGCTGAGGATAGGCACCCGCAGCCAGGAGCCCGGCCTTAGTGACATTGCCCTGGGAGTCAAGGAAATTCAGGCGCTCCAGCTTCGTTTTCTTGTCCGGCGCGCCGCGCATCGCACGAGGTGTCAGCGAGAAAGCACGCTCTATCGTGCGGTCGATCAGCGACTCGTCGAGATCGCCCACGCTCGTGCCGGGCACCGCATCGCGATCGCTAGGACTCGTCCGTTCATATGACGACAGTGCCAAAACCTCGGTCGACGAAAGCGGGACATCTTTGTCATCGATGCGTTTGTAGCTGCCACCTTGAGCGCCCCGCTCTATGACATAGCAAGGCTTGCTCGACGGGTCGAGCTCCTCAATCGTGATGACCAGAACCACGGTGCCCTGGAGCTCCACGCGCTCAATGGTGTATTTGGGCGGATTGGCCAGCTTTCCGCGACCGCCGGCATCGCCCATGCCCGCCACGAATTGGTTGAGCACTTTCTCGGTCTCAAAGTTTGCAACTGGGACAAAACCCGCGCGCTCGCTCACTCCGAGTACGATGATGCCGCCGGCAGTGTTCGCGAATGCGCTCACCGTTTCCCACACGTCGCGGGAAAGCGTCGTGGCGCTCTCCTTCACTTCGACGTTAAGATCATCCGAGCCCATACGCCTTAAAGACTCAAGCAGACCGGTCAGCTCGTTTTCGTTCATCTGCACGTCCTTTCGCTCGGTCCTGCGGAGAATGCCGCGGATAGATTTCCCTCGTCTCTCAGTTATCTCTCGTAATTATCTCTCATTTATCTCTCTATCTCTCGGCTTAGAGATAAGAGATAGATAGAGATGGAATGTCTACCATTTGCTTCATTTATACATATTTTTGCTGGTAGAACAATCGGTATTGAGACAATACCATGATTGCCTGCCTCTTTGCTGCTCAGTTATCTCTCATATTTTTCTCTCATCTTCCTGTCATCTCTCATATTAGAAACGAATGAGAGACGAGAGATACGCGAGTGATGGACGAGCGAGGATTTTCGGACGGTCGGATATCGAGAGTGGATATTTGGACGGTTTTTGGGGCTTTTGCGGCAAATTCCGTCCAAATATCCACTCTCGTTCGATAGGTATCCGGAAATCCTCGCTCGTCCGTCCGAATATCCACTCTCGTTTGGCGAGTGTCCAATTTTCCACGCTCGTGCGGCGGGCACGCGGGACCTATGCCCAATCCGGCTGCATCGTCGTCAGTTCGCCGCAGAGCCGCGGCCCCATATGGGTATACTCTCGAGGATTCGACTCGATTCGCCCCCCACTGGGGCGTCAAAGGAGACTGCATATGCCCACCACCTCAACCGACCCGCGCGCCGCTGCCGCCGCGCTGCTGGTGCCTGGCACCACCTGTCACGGCTTTGCCGTCGAGCGCTTCGAGACCGTGCCCGAGCTCGACTCGGACGCCTACGTGCTGCGCCACACTGCCTCGGGCGCTCGCCTGCTGTACCTGGCGTGCGACGACGAAAACAAGGCCTTTGCCATTGGCTTTAAGACGCCGCCGGCCGATTCCACCGGCGTGTTCCATATTCTTGAGCACTCGGTGCTGTGCGGATCGGCCAAGTTTCCCATCAAGGAGCCGTTTGTCGACCTGATCAAGAGCTCCATGCAGACGTTCCTCAACGCTATGACCTACCCCGACAAGACCATCTACCCCGTTGCCACCACCAACGAGCAGGACCTGTACAACCTGATGGACGTGTACCTGGACGCGGTGTTCAACCCGGCCATCTATACCAAGCCAACCATTTTTGAGCAGGAGGGCTGGCACTACGAGCTGGACCTGCCGGAGGGCGTCGAGGGCGAGGACGACGGCGGCTCCGCGAGCTTGCGCGAGGGCGCGCTGCGCTATAACGGCGTGGTGTTCAACGAGATGAAGGGTGCGCTGTCCGACCCCATGAGCGTGCTGGACGACGCCGTCAACGCCGCGCTCTACCCCGACACCGCCTATGCACACGAGAGCGGTGGCGACCCGCGCGCGATCCCCGCGCTCACCTACGAGCAGTTCCTGGACACGCACGCGCGCCACTACAACCCCTCCAACTCTTACATCACGCTCTACGGCGACCTGGACGTGGACCGCGCGCTGGCGTTTTTGGACGAGCGCTATCTGTCGCAGCCGAATGCCGCGAGCCGCCGCATGGACGCTGCCGTCGCCGCCGGCGAGGACCCGTCCACGCTGGCGCCCAATCCGCTGGGCGTGCAGGCACCCGTGACCTGCGAGTACAAGCGCGTCGAGATGGCCACCACGCCCGAGAACGCCCTGGTGGGCCTGGGCCTGGTGCTGGGCAGCGCGCTCGACCGCAAGCGCACGATCGCGGCGGATATCCTGTTTGAGGCACTGCTGGGCTCCAACGAAGCGCCGGTTAAGAAAGCCATTCTGGCCGCCGGCCTGGGCGGCAACGTGGTGAGCTACACCGCGGCCGAGAGTCTGCAGCCCTACGAGCTCATCATGCTGCAAAACGCGCAGCCCGGCGTGGCGCGCGAGCTGCGCCGCGTGTTCCAGGACGCCTGCCGCGACCTATGCGAGCATGGCGTTCCGCGCGAGCGCCTGGAAGCCATCATCAGCAGCAACGAATACGACCTGCGCCAGCGCGACTACGGTATCGCCGACGGCGTGGCCATTGCGTGCGACGCGCTGAGCACATGGCTCTACGATGACGACGCCGCGACGCTGGCGCTCAAGTACGGCCCGGTGTACGAGGAGCTGCGTAGCGAGCTGGACGGCAACTATTTTGAGGACCTGCTGCGCGAGCTGGTGCTGCAGAACGATCACATGGCACTGGTCGAGCTGGTGCCGCTGGACGCCACCGAGGGTTCGGAGGGTGCCGAGGCCGCCGAGCTGGCAGCCAAGCGCGATGCCATGACCGATGCCGAGCTGGCCGACGTGGTCGAGTGCACGGCCGCGCTGCGTACCGCGCAGGAGGCGGAAGACACGCCCGAGGCCAAGGCCACGCTGCCGCGCCTGCGCGTGTCCGACATTGGCGAGGCGCGCCCCGAGCCGCCGCTGATCGTGGACACGACCGCGCCCATCCCCTGCCTGCGCCACGGCATCCCCACCAACCGTCTGGCCTACGCCATGCAGTATTTCGACCTGAGCTGCGTCGCGTTTGAGGATCTGCCCTATGTGACACTGCTCTGCCGCCTGTTTAAGCAGCTGCCCACGCGCGAGCACTCGGCCGAGGAACTCGACAACTTGCTCGCTGGCAAGCTCGGTTTTTTGAGCTTTACGACCGAAGTCATGACGCAGCCCGAAGTGGACGGCGTGCGCCCCTACCTGCTGGTGAGCGCCGGCGCCCTGTCTGAGAAGATCGATGCGCTGGCGAGTCTGCCGCGCGAGGTATGGTCGAGCACACTTTTGGCAGACGCCGACGCCGACCGCATGCGCGACGTGCTCACGCAAATTCGCATTGGGCTTGAGCAGGGCTTTATCAACAACGGCCACTCGGCGGCGCTCGGTCGCGCGATGAGCTACAGCTCGCCTTCGGCCGTGGTGCGCGAGCAGCTCTCGGGCGTAGACTTCTACCTGTTCCTGCGCGATTTGCTCGAGCACTTTGACGAGCGCGTGGACGGGCTGCGTACCAAGCTTGCCGAGCTGGCGGAGCGCATCTTTGTGGCCGATGGCTGCATGGCGAGCTTTACCGGCAGCGACGAGGACTTTGACGCGTACTGGGATGCCGCGGGCGACCTGGGGCTGGACGCTGGCGACGGCGCCGATGCCGGCCGCGACGCGCTCGTGGTGCCGGCGCCGTGCGACCGCCACGAGGCTTTCGTGATCCCCAGCGACATCTGCTTTGCCGCGTGTGCGTGCGATCCGCGTCGCTTGGGCATTGACGTGACAGGCGCTTGGGCCGTGGCTGCCAACGCACTCTCCTACGACTACCTGTGGAACGAGATTCGCGTGAAGGGCGGTGCGTACGGCTGCGGATTCCGCGCAGCCGGCGAGCGCCAGACGGCGTTCTACACCTACCGCGACCCGGCGATCGATCCTTCGATTGAGCGCGTGAAGCGCGCGGGTGCATGGCTTGGCAGCTTTGAGCCCGACGAGGCCGCCTTTGAGGGCTTTATCGTGAGCTGCGTGAGCGGCATGGACGCGCCGGTGAAGCCGTACGCGCTCACCAAGCGCCGCAATACGACCTACCTGGCTGGGCTCGATCCGCACGCGCGCGAGGAGCGTCGCGCCCAGATGCTCGCCGCCACGCCCGGTGAGCTTCGCTCGCTCGGCGCCGACGTGGCGCGTATCGCAGCCGAATCGCCCACCTGCGTCTTTGGCAGCCGCGAAGTCATCGCCAAGAGCAACGCCGGCTTCAACGTAGTCGACCTGCTGGGCTAAGGCACGGCAAGCAAAACTACCACGAAGGGCGCAGTTCACAGGCGCCCTTCGTGGTAGTTCGAACACTTGTTCTATACGCACACATGTTCTATAGTAGAGGTGCTTGCATCGAACTGAAATTGCAACTAGAATATAGTTGCAGAATGTGAGGCGGGATGACTCGATCCGATAAACTCATCGCCCAACTGTTTAGCTGCCCTTCGACGTATCGTTATGCGGATTTTTTAAAAGTCATGGCTTCGTATGGCTTTGAAATGGACAGCAAAGGCAAGACATCCGGATCGCGCGTTCGCTTCTACAGGCCATCGGACGGCAGGATGTTCGTAATGCACGCACCTCATCCATCTGACGAATTGACAGCGGGAACCATTCGAAACATCGTTCGCTTTCTGCAAGATGTCGGAGGTAGTCATGAGTAACGTTTTGGCATACAAGGGTTATTTCGCCCCGGTCGAGTTCGATGCCGAACAGCATGTGCTAACAGGTATGGTCGCCGGCATTAGGGACGCAATCGTATTTGAAGGTTCCACGGCCAAAGAAGTGGAGCAATGTTTCCACGACGCCGTCGACGATTACCTTGAATTTTGCGCCGAAAAGGGCAAGGAACCCGAGCGGGCTTTTAAGGGCTCGTTCAACGTAAGAACGGGTTCCGAGCTTCACAAACAGGCGGCACTGGCAGCGGCAAAGAAGGGTGAGTCGCTCAATAAGTTTGTGACTGAAGCAATCGCTGCGGCGCTGTGAAGCCAACGTCGAGTCGAGACCGCCACAAAGGGCACCTTTGTGGCGGTCTCGACGTTTGCCCAGATAAAGCCTGCCAAAATAAACCTGTCCCTTTTTGGTAGGTTTGGGAGAGAGGGCCGGGATGGACAAGGCTGAGTTGCGGCGGGCGGTGATTGCTCGGCGCGATGCTCTTGATTTGGACTTGCAGGCGGCGAAGTCTGCTGATATCTGTGCGCGGCTGGTTGAGCTGCTGGGCCGCTCGGATGCCGCGGCGCCGCGCACCGTTGCCGTCTACGCCGCGATGGGTTCCGAGGCAGACCCTGCCGCGTTTGCCGCTGCGGCCGCCGTGCGCGGCCGGCGCGTAGCCTATCCGTGCATGCTCTCGGCAATTGATGCCGCAGCTTGTGGCCAGCGCATGTGCATGCGGGCAGTTGCCGCCGACGATGCGTCCGCGGCTCCGTTTATCGCCCACCCCACGCGGGCCTTCGCGGCCACGGACATCGACAGCGACCGCTTCCCCATCGTGCCTGCCGAAGCTCTCGACATGATCGTCGTGCCGCTCGTGGCCTTCGACCAAACCGGCGCGCGCCTGGGCTACGGCGGCGGTTGTTACGACCGCTACCTGCCTATGCTCTCGCCCGCATGCCAAATCATCGGCATCGCCTTTGACGAGCAGCGTGTCGACCACGTTCCCACCGACGCCCACGACCTGCCGCTACCCCACATCATCAGCGCCTAACGGCTGGTGCACCTCCCGGCGGCCTAGTGCTCCTCGCCGGCGCGGGCCAGGTCGTAGGGCGTGGTCTGGTAGACGTAGTAGTTGAGCCAGTTGGTGTAGAACAGCTGAGCCTGGCTGCGCCAGACGTTGCGCGGCTCGGCGGTGGGGTCGTCGCCCGGGAAGTAATGCGCCGGCACCTGAGGGTTAAGCCCGCGCTTCACGTCGCGCTCGTACTCCAGGCGCAGTGTGTCGGTATCGTACTCGGGGTGACCAAATACAAAGAAGCGACGGCTGTCGGTCGACTTGACGATGTACAGGCCCACCTCGTCGGACACGGCCACGACCTCAAGCTGCGGCTCGGCCTCCACGTCCTCGCGGCGCACGTCGGTGTTGCGCGAATGTACGGCATAGAAGCGATCGTCAAAGCCGCGGACCAGCGGGCTTTGCGGCTTCACCAGATAATGCTCGAACACGCCGCTTGCCTTTGCCGGCAGGTCATACTTCTGGATACCATAATGATGGTAGAGCCCCGCCTGTGCGCCCCAACAAATGTGCAGCGTAGAGTGCACGTGCGTGGTGGACCAATCCATGATCTGGCAGAGCTCGGGCCAGTAGTCGACCTCCTCGAACGGCATCTGCTCCACCGGCGCGCCCGTGATGATCAGGCCGTCGTAGTGGATGTCGCGGATGTCGTCGAACGTGCGGTAGAACGTCTCCAGGTGGCCGGCACTCACGTGCGTGGCCTCGTGCGTCTTGGTGCGCAGCAGGTCCACCTCCACCTGCAGCGGCGTGTTGGAGAGCTTGCGCATGATCTGCGTCTCGGTGGCGATCTTAGTGGGCATGAGGTTGAGGATGAGCACGCGCAGCGGACGGATGTCCTGGTGCAGCGCGCGGTACTCGGTCATGACAAAGATGTTCTCGCTCTCGAGCTGCGCGGCGGCAGGGAGGGCGTCGGGGATGCGAATGGGCATGGATGCTCCTTACGAGTCAGTTGCAGCTATGGTACAACGACCGGCCCCATCCGCGCGAGCACATCGCCCAGCGATGCCGTCAGCGGCCCAAATCACTCCAAAAGTAGAGATTGAGGCATGTCCCAAAAATCTATGGCGCTTTAGCCTAGCAAAGTGGCGGCAGGAAGCTACAATGGTTCGACGCGAAAAACTCGGCCGAAAGGATACGTATATGTACCAGACGCGTAAGATCGGTGTGGTCGGCCAGGGCCACGTAGGAGCACATGTCGCCAACAGCCTGCTCATGCAGGGCATTGCCGATGAACTGTACCTGTGCGATATCAACGAGGCCAAGGTGACGTCCGAGGTCCAGGACCTGCGCGACTCCCTTTCGTTTGTCCCGTACAACACCAAAATCGTCAACTGCTACGACCACTACGAGGAGCTGGCCTGCTGCGACGTCATCGTCAATGCCGCCGGCAAGGTCGCACTGGCCGCTGGCAACCGCGACGGCGAGCTGTTCTTTACCACCGACGCCGCCCGCACCTTTGCCAAGCGCATCGTCGACGCCGGCTTTGACGGCATCTTCGTGAGCATCTCCAACCCCTGCGACGTCGTGTGCACCGAGCTGTGGCACCTGACCGGCTACGATCCCAAGAAGATCATCGGCTCGGGCTGCGGTCTGGACTCCGCCCGCCTGCGCACCGAGATCTCCAAGAAGGTCGGCGTGAGCCCCAAGTCCATCGACGCCCACATGATCGGCGAGCACGGCTTTAGCCAGCTTGCAGCCTTTAAGGCCGCGACCATCGCCGGCAAGAGCCTCACCGAGCTTCAGGCCGAGAACCCCGACAAGTACGCCTTCGACCACATGGAAGTCGAGGAACTCGCACGCAAAGGCGGCTATGTGACCTACCAGGGCAAGCAGTGCACCGAGTACGCCGTCGCCAACTCCGCCGCGCGCGTCTGCGCCGCCGTGCTGCACAATGAGCACGCCGTGCTTTCGGCATCCACGCTCATGATCGGCCAGTATGGCGAGGAGGGCATCTTCACCTCCCTGCCGTGCGTGATCGGTGCCGAGGGCGTCGAGGAGGTCTACACGCTCGACCTGTCCGAGCACGAGCTCGAGGGCTTCCACAAGAGCTGCCAGCACATCCGCGACAACATCGCCCAGCTCGACTGGTGGGACGCCGAGGCCTACGACGCCAAGTAAGCGTCGGTTGCCGCGACACCTCGCTCATACGGACGCCATGCAAAGCGGGCCGCGCCGGAAACCCACCGGCACGGCCCGCATTTTGACTCACACGGCACGCTTGCGAACCGAAGGTGAATGCTTTTCCCGTTACTTAGTACTGCTCGATGCCCATGTAGCGACGAATCTCGGGGCTGTGGTCGAACACCTTGCCGCGGGCGGCACGCAGCTCGCAGCTCATCGCGTAGAAGAAGATCGGCTCCAGGTACGAACGCACGCTGGCAGGCACTTCACCTACGCCGTACTCGAGCGCATCGAGCACCATGACTGTATCGGTGTGCGTGTTGAGGAACGCAAGAGCGCGCTCCTCCATGGGGCGGCACTCGCCCGATCCGAGCTGCACAAAGTAGAACACGCCGGGCTCGGTGGCTTCGAACGGGCCATGGAAGTACTCGCCGGAGTGAATATAGCAGCAGTGCTGCCACTGCATCTCCATGAGCGAGCAGATCGCCATGGCGTAGGTCTGGCTAAAGTTTGGGCCGGATCCCAGGATATAGAAGAACTTGTGCTGCTGGCAGAGCTCGGCAAAGCGATCGCCCAGCTCGGCGTTGACTTTCTCGCGGGCAGCGGGCAGCAGGGCATCCATCTGCTTAAGGCCGGCGTACATGTCGGCAAGCGCCTCGTAACCTTCCTGTTGGTCGAGCAGCTCGGCAGCCATCAGGGCGCCGATGCCCTGCGGGACCTCGGCCTGCGGCACGCCTTCGCCCCACGGATAGACCCAGGTGGTCCACTTGCCGTTATCGATCTTGGAGCCCTCGCAGTCGGTCATGGCCACGACCTCGGCGCCGGCTGCCAGCGCCATCTCACAACCGTCGACGACCTCCTGCGTGTTGCCGCTGTGGCTGCAGGCAATAACGAGCGACTTCTCGCCAAGGCTCTTGGGAGCCATCAAGCAGAACTCGCGTGCCGTGTAGACCGTCGAAGTAAACGTAGTGGCCTCGCGCTTGAGCAGCTCGTTGGCCGGCATGAGGTCGATCATCGAACCGCCGCAGGCAATCCAAAAGACGTTCTCAATCTTGCCCTTGCGCTCGATAATTTCCTGAACCAGATTATGTGCGTTCATGGTGATGCCCCTCCTTGTGTGGCGGTTTAGAACGACGACAGCTCGTACCTGCTGTCGTTCTATGTTGTCCTATTTATAGCACGCACGACGACGCTCGTGAAGCCATTTCGCCAAACTTGTTCTATGTTGTTCTATCTGTGGATGTTAGATGTCGAACACGTAGCGCGAGCCCACGATCTTTTGGCGTCCGAGCAGCAAGGGCCGCTCGTCCGCATCGGTAAAGTACGCCTCCATATAGAAGAGCGGCTCGCCGACCGGCACCTCCAACAGCGGGGCCGCCTGAGCATCGGCAAGCGCAATCTCCACGGTGCAAGGGTCGGACTTGAGCGGTGCGCGGCCCGAATGCTCGGCAACGAGCGCA
>UQYA01000042.1 GCA_900545165.1 uncultured Collinsella sp. | reverse complement strand
ACATCTTGTCAAAGAAGCCCATAGCTGCCTCCCATCAACTGGTAGCGTGTGTCACTTTTGATGATGGGCGAGCGCGCGATCTTTCACGATACCCAGACGGCTCAACGAGTCTCCACAACTGGGACACATGGCTCATTTTTGACTAGTCGTTGGGGACGTTCTTAAACGACTAACCAACAAAGCGCCCGGCGAGCATTAACTGCTTGCCGGGCGCTTTGGTTAGGACGTTATATAACAAGATTTACGAAGCGCGGCGGTCGGGACCCAGGTGGTGTAGCCCAGCAGGTCAACGCCGTCCTCGGTCACCGCGTCGCGCATTGCGGCGACATGCTGACGCAGACCGATACCTCTTTTCGCGCGCAGGTACTCGGCAGCCGCATCATCTGACACTTTTTGATACCCGCCCGCCAACCACCACAAAGGGGACAGGCACCTTTGTGGTGGTTGGCGGGCGGTTTGTCTCGATCTGTAACAGGTAGGCAGCCAAAACCGGGTCTGGTGTTACAGATCGAGATTTTCGGTCTGTCCCCTATGGTTTGTCTAAATCTGTAACAAGTAGAGACGATTTGGTCCGATAGACGTTACAGATTGAGACGAAAGATTCTAGTCGCAGGCGATGTCGAGGTTCTTGCCAATGAGGCCTACGTAGCCGCCTTCGGCAGCCTTGGGGCTGTCGGCGTGGCAGAGGACCCACTTGTCTGCCTTCCAGTAGCAGTAGCTGTCACCGGCGGCAGGCATGTCGGCCGCGGCCTCGGGGCGCGGACCATTGGTGCCAGCGGGCAGCGCCACCATCACCTGGAAGCCACCGTCGTCGACCATGCACGGCGTGTAGTGGAGCGTGGTGTTGAAAACCTCGACGACCTTGCCCGCCGGCACGCGGAACGCCTTGACGCACGCGGTATCGAGCTTGCCGTCCTCGATCTCCCAGCGATGTGCCACGAGCAGGATAAAGTCGCGTGCACCCAGGTTGAACTCGCTCGCGCGGTGGTACTCCAGGCAGTTGAGACGCGTGTTGTGGCCGTTGCACCAGCCGAGCTGGAAGGGACGGCCGCCAAACATGAGAAAGCCCAGTTTATCGGCATCCTTGACGCCCTCGAGCTCCGGCGCGCTTGCTACGTACTTGCTGCCCTCGGGGATGGGCGTAGCGGAAAGCGCCCCGACGAGCGGAGCGGTCAGGTTGGACGGAACGTCGTTCCACACGCGGCCATAAGATTTGAACTCGGGATCTGATACAGAGTAGATATGCATGCTCGCTCCTGTTCGTTTATGTGACAGTATGAACATTCTAGAACTATCTCGTTCCGTTTTGAGCGCCCAGCATGAAAAAGCGCCCCACAAAGAGCGGGAGCGCTTCTGGCGCAAACGCTATTCCTGCCAGCAGCCTTACGCCTGCTGATAGTGCAGGTGCTTCTCGTCGATATCGGCCAGGTCGCGGTCGAGATAGCGGCGCGCGAGCCAGTTTGCCATGGGGAGGTTCTGGTCCAGGTAGTTACCGCACTCCTCGGGAGCGGCTCCGGGGACATCACCCTCAAAGTCGGCGACAAACTCGAACAGCTCGCGCACGAGCGGCAAGATTTCCTCGCTCGTCAGCTCACCAAAAACGACGAGGTAAAAGCCCGTGCGGCAGCCCATGGGGCCAAAGTAGACAATGCGGCTCGACCAATCGACATGATTGCGGAGGAACGTCGCGCCCAGATGCTCGATGGTGTGGCACTCGGCCGTGTTCATGACCGGTTCCTTATTGGGCGTGGTCAGGCGCAGGTCAAAGGTGGTGACGGCGGCGCCGGTCGCCGGATCGCGGTCGATGCGGCTCACATACACGCCGGGTTCAAGCAGCAGATGGTCAACGGAAAAACTCGCGATGCGCTCCATGGCAGATCCTCTCGGTAGTCAATTTGGAACGGGCTCTTTTAGCTGGTTCGAATGGTCGCACCAATCATACCAGTCAAAAAAGCCCCGTCCCAAAAAGACAACTTAGCCAAGAACACGGGCCATGCGTGCCTTGAACTCGGAAAGGAAGCGCGGGGCATCAACGGTCAGCGCCACAAGCGCGCTCTTGTCGGGATCTGCCACACGGCGCTCATCGCAGATGGTGCGGCCGCGATACTCGCCCAGCAGATCAACACGCAGATTGCAGCCGAGCGCGCCCACAAGCGTGGGATCGATTGCCACGGCAACAGCCAGCGGATCGTGCAGCGCACAACCACCCAGGTAAGGTGCGTTCATCTCGTACGAGCCAATGTAGTGCTCGACCATGCTCGCAAACGCACAGCCCGCCATAGTGCCCGAACCCGTCCAGCCGGCAATATCGCGGCGCGTGAGCACCACGCGATGCGTCACGTCCAGACCCACCATGGTGAGCTTGCGGCCCGAACGCAGCACGGCATCGGCCGCCTCGGGATCGCTTGCCATGTTGGCCTCGGCACCCGCGCTCACGTTGCCGGGCACGGTCAGGGCGCCGCCCATCACCACCACGCGGCCGATGGACATCATCGCCGCCGCGTCGCGCTCCAGGGCAAGCGCCAAGTTGGAAAGCGGACCGGTTGCCACATAGACCAAGTCGGGGCCATAGGTGCGCGCAGCATCGATCAGATAATCGACCGCCGCGTTGCCGTCGGCAGACGTTGCCCCCACCGGCTCATAGGGCGACGCGGGCACGCTCGCGCCACCGATGCCGTTCTTGCCGTGGATGAGCGTGGTCGACGCTGGCGGCGTATAGGGCTCGGTCGCTCTAATGGGGCGGTCGGCACCCAGGTACACCGGCACCTCGGGGCGACCTAGCAGGTCAAGCACCGCCAGGCAGTTGTGCGCCGACTGCTCGACGCGCACGTTGCCAAAGCATGTGGTTATGCCGACGAGCTCCACCTCGGGGCTCGCAATGGCATAGGCGAGCGCCATGGCGTCGTCCACACCCATATCCAGGTCAAGGATCAGCTTCTTGGTTGCCATTGTTCTACTCCGCTTCTCCATCTTTATCGTTTAACCAAACCAATGTTCAACTTCGGCACGCGTGGGAATCGATTGCTGAGCACCCAAGCGCGACACCGTCACCGCCGAGGCGCGAGCGCCCGCGGCCATGCACTCAAAGAGCGGCAGGCCCTCCAGACGAGCCGCTGCAAGTGCGCCGATAAACGTATCGCCGGCCGCCGTGGTGTCGACCACCGAGCTCGAAAGCGCCGGCAAGCGCAGCAGCTCGCCGTCATCGCCGAGCGTAACCGAACCGGCACCGCCCAGCGTGATGACCGCGGCGCCAGCGCCTTTGCCGAGCAGGGCATTAAGCGCTTCGACACAACTCGCGTCATCTGCGGGCAGAATGCCCGTCAGCGCCTGGCATTCGGTCTCGTTGGGACAGACGAGGTCGACTGCGGGCCACGCACCCGCCGGCAACTCGCAGGCCGGCGCGGGGTTAAAGACCGCATAGAACCCCAGCTCGTGAGCGCAAACAAGCGCCGCGGCCGTCGCCATCAGGTCGCATTCGCCCTGGGCGATAAAGACGCTGCCGGCCGCGGGGGCGAGCCCACAGGCATCGCGGTCGAGCTCATCGGCCACCAGATAGCGCAGCGCACAGGCCACATCATCGCCCGTAAGCGCATGGTTGGCGCCCGGAGACAGCACGATGCGGTTATCGCTCTCGCAGCGGATGATGGTCGCCGTGCCCGTCTCCACGTCGTCGCGGCGCGCCACGAACTCAACGCCCACGCCGGCATCCTGAAGTCCCGCCACCAGCGCATCGCCAAACGCATCGCGCCCGACCGTGCCGATCATGCACGTGCGCGCGCCCATGCGCGCAGCTGCCACGGCCTGGTTGGCGCCTTTGCCGCCAGCGTTGGTGATAAACCCGCTGCCGCCGACGGTCTCGCCCGCACGCGGCATGCGCTCGCACGCCACCGAAAGGTCCATGTTCATACTGCCGAACACCGCAACGATGCCGCTATCCGCCATGGAAACCTCCTCGTCTGCGGGCTTTGCACCCACCGTCGACCGTCGATTGTGCGCCTTCGCACCCCCTATAACTTTAGTTCACTTTGATGTGGACGCGCGCTTGAGGTTGCGCCAGCAGCAAGCATTCACAGGAGCAGGCGGCTACAATGAATATGTGCTGACTATTCTCGTCATTGGATGATATTTTATGGAACAACTCCCGCAATCGAGCTCACGCGGCCGACGCCGCACGGCCCAGGCGCAGACTCCGCACGAACGTCCGCAGGGCAAACCCCGCACCAACGAGACACACCGTGGCGCGGACTCACGTCGTACGCCCGCGTCCTCCAGCAAGTCCGCGCATGCCAGCGCCAACGACGGTGTCTGCTCACCGGCTGCCGACCATCAGACGCCCGCTCGCCCCAAGTCCCGTTATATCCCCGCCCTCGATGGCCTACGCACACTCGCCGTTGTCGCGGTGGTGCTCTACCACCTCAACCTCACCTGGGCGCAGGGCGGCTTGCTCGGCGTCACGATTTTCTTTGTGCTTTCGGGCTATCTGATCACGCGCCTGCTGCTCAACGAAGTAGCCAAGACCGGCCGCATCGACCTCAAGAGCTTCTGGATCCGCCGCATTCGCCGCCTATTCCCCGCCGTGGTAACCGTTGTGGTGGTGACCTGTGCGCTGTGCACCATCTTTAACCACGTAATGCTCACCAAGATGCGCCCCGACATCCTGCCGTCGCTGTTGTTCTTTAACAACTGGTGGCAGATTGCGCAGGATGTTTCGTACTTTAATGCTCTGGGCGATCCCTCGCCGCTCACGCACTTCTGGTCGCTCGCCATCGAGGAGCAGTTCTATCTGATTTGGCCACCGCTGCTGTTTGCCATGGTGTCCATGCATGTGAGCAAACCCAACACGCGCCGTGTGGTCCTGGGGCTCGCAGCGGTATCCGCCCTTGCCATGATGGTGCTCTACAACCCTGCCGCCGACCCCAGCCGTGTGTACTACGGCACGGATACCCGCGTGTTCTCGCTGCTGCTGGGTGCATGGATGGCATTTATCCCCGATCGCGACCTGGCGCCGGTTCGCCTTGCCCATCGCCTAGGACTCAACCGCCTAGTGAGCGCTGCCAAGCGCGTTAAGCTCGACAAGAACGCCAAGGGTGGGCATGACAAGAAGATCGATTCTGCAGCCGAGACCGCCCCAGCTCAGCCGAGTGCGCTCGCACGCTTTTGGTCCTCGCCTGCGTCCATCGACGTGCTGGGCGTTGTGGGCCTGGTCGGCCTTGCGGCCATGGTCGCGCTCACCAACGGCTACACCGCTTTCCAATATCGCGGAGGCACGCTGCTGTGCTCCATCCTCACGCTCATGGTCATTGCCGCCTGCGTACAGCCCCAGGGCTTGGTCGCGCGCGCTCTTGCCGCCAAGCCGCTCGTGTGGGTCGGCAAGCGCTCGTACAGTATCTATCTGTGGCACTATCCGCTGCTGCTGCTTATGAACCCGGTCGCCAACATCAACGATACGCCCTGGTGGCAGTACATCTTGCAGGTACTTGTGGTGGTCGCCGTGGCAGAGTTCTGCTATCGCTTTATCGAGACTCCGTTTAGGAAGGGCGCCTTCGGCCGCACCGTCGCCGAATTCCGCGATGGCACCACCACGCCCGCCAACTGGGCACGCGCGCACGTCCCTGCCTGCGCAGCCTGCGCTGTCGTGTTGATCGTTGCACTGGGCGGCCTGATCTTTGTGCCCGAGACGTCTGCGCTGAGCGGCGAGGGCGCCGAAGTTCTGAACAAGGAAGCCAATAACACCGCGCCCACCGACCAGCAGGCGGCCGACGACACCGACAAGGACAACGACGGCTTCCCCGATGGTTCCTACGACCTGCTGATGATCGGCGACTCCGTGTCGCTGCGCGCCGTCGATTCCTTTGATGGTGTGTTCCCCCACAGTCACATCGATGCCGAAAAGGGCCGCCAGTTCGATGCAGGCCGCGCAACATTTGAGGGCTATCTCCAACAGAACCTTGCCGGCAAGGTCGTGGTCTTTGCACTGGGCACCAATGGCCTGGTAACTGATGACCAGATCGATGCCATCATGGCCGATGCCGGCGACAAGCGTATCGTCGCGTTTGTGAACACACGCAGTCCGCAGCCGTGGGTGGGTTCCACCAACCAGGCTATCGCAAATGCCGCCACGCGCTACAAGAACGTGCGCGCTATCGACTGGTACGGATACAGCGCCAATCGCAACGACCTGTTCGACGGCGACGGCACGCACCTGTCGACTACCGGCGTGACCGAGTACCTCAATCTCATCCACGATGCAGTCAAGAAAGACCTACCCGTGCACCCCGAGGACCACGTTAACGATCCGCAACCGGCAGCCGTCAAGTCCGCCGGCGACGCGCTCGTCAACGCTCTCGCCTACAAGCCGCACAAGCTCGGCGGCGACAAGTAACCTGCAGCGCAAGCTTCCCACATCCGGAGGGGATACCTGCTACGGCAGACACCCCCTCCGGCAGTTAGGGACGTTCCTTATGTGCCGGCACCCAGGGACACTCCTGTCACAGCAACGGAACGCCCTCCTTGCGACCGAATTCTGGGCGCCTCGCCACCCCGGGCGTTGTTTCCAAGCCCACGCCCGCAGCAAACAACCCAAAATCACTCTTTTCGAGCCGGCTCCAAGAGGTCGTGGACAAAAAGGGGCAAATATGAGTACTGTTACCATTTTAGTAGCAGGCAAAACTACCCAAAATGACGTCTGAGCGACCCCTACAACCCCCGAAAGCAGCCAATCTGACTGGTTTATGGCGTATTGAAGCCAATTTTAATGAACATATTATATGTTATGTTCATTATCTTTTTGAATGTAAATGCTATTCGCTTAGCAGCAGTACTCATATTTGGCATTTTTTGCCCACTACCATATAACTAACACCCTATAGCAGGCAAAAAACAGGCCGCAGCCCATCGCTGCGGCCTGTTCGGAAGCAAAAGCGGGCGCTACGCGCTGTAGCCCATCGCCTGTAGGACAAACATGACAACCGTCAGCACCGTAATCACGCCGATAGTCGCCCACGTGAGCACGTTCCATACGCGGCCGTTGCGGTTGACGCCCATAATGTGGCGATCCGCCGCGATAACCACCTGGAATACCAAGACTACGGGCAGCAGCACACCGTTAATGACCTGCGAGGTCATCATAATCTGGAACAGGTCGACGCCGGGCATAAGCACCAGCACGGCAGAGATGCCAATGATGGCCGTAATGATGCCGCGATAGACCGGAGCCTCGTCCCAGCTGCGGTCGGCGCCGCGCTCCCAGCCAAATGCCTCGCAGATAGCGCTCGACGTAACGCCCGGCAGCACGCAAGCGGCCAAAAAGCTCGCCGCGACCAGACCCAAGGCGAACAGCACCGTGGACCACTGACCGGCGATGGGCTCCAGCGCGCGGGCCGCATCGGCAGCGTCGCTAATCTGGACGCCCGCCGGAAACAGTACTGTACCGGTCGTGATGATGATAAAGCCGGCGATGATGTCGGCGGCAATTGAACCGCTCACGGTATCGATGCGCTGCAGCACGATATCGTCCTCACCCGCATTCTTATCGACCACGTTGTTCTGCGCCAAAAAAATCATCCACGGCGCAATGGTGGTGCCGATCGTGGCAACTACCAGCGACACGTAGCTGGGGTCGTTTTGAATATTGGGTACGACCAAGTCGACCGCGACCTCGCCCCAGTTGGGGCCGGCCATAAAGGCGGCAACGATATAGGTCACGAACACGCAGCTCACCAGCAGCAAAATCTTCTCGATGCGCTGGAAACTGCCCGACATGGTAAGCATCCAAACCAGCAGGGCCACCAATGGCACCGAAATGCTCGCCGGCACCCCAAACAGGGCCAGGCCGCTCGCGATACCCGCAAACTCCGAAATGGTCACGGCTGTATTGGCGATCAGCAGCGCCGCCATGGCCAGCACGCTCCTGCGCACGCCAAAGCGCTCGCGAATGAGCGACGCCAGGCCCTTGCCTGTGACGCAGCCGCAACGCGCCGCAGTCTCCTGCGTCACGATGAGCAGCACGGTCATGACGGGAAGCATCCAGAGCATCTTGTAGCCATAGCTGGCGCCGGCGCTGGAATACGTGGCGATGCCGCCGGCGTCATTACCCGAAAGCGCCGCCAACAGACCGGGACCCATGGCGCCAAAGATGGCCGCAATGGTCAGCTTTTGCTTGGTGCTCGCCTTTTGCTTCGTGTTTTGCACGCGACCACCTAACCCATGACTGACATGGTGAGCAGCACCGCGGCGATGCAGTACGCCACACACGAGATCATGACGGCAATGACGTTCATGGCGGTGCCCGACGTGTTGAGATCATGCTCGTCGCGCCAGAACAGCACCATCAGATAAATCACGGCGCTCATGTTGCCAACCAGGCAAATGACGGCAGCGATATTAAAGCAGCCGGTAAAGAGCTGCTCCTCAAACATGGGGGCGTCGGGGAACGCGGCGGTGCGCACCAGCTGCGCGCACAGATAGGTCACGAGCGAAAGGATCAGGCCCATACCCGTGCTCTGGAAGAAGAATCCCAGGTAAGGTTTGGGCTCGTCGTCGTGACCGTCGTACTCGAGGAAGTAGTTCTTGACGAACGACACCATACGCGAGGCAGCCAGCAGCACGAGCGGCATGGCGCACATGGGAAACACCACCAGATGCGCGGAGCCCAGCGCCGTCCCCAGCACCGTCGCCATAAGGCACGAGGCGATGCCCCACACGACAACCCAGTACTGACGATGCACGAACCAGCTGAGCACGTTCGTCGAGTCATCGGACGCGCTATCGCCCGAGCCGATGCCGGCGATCTGCAGGTCCTCCTGGTGTTCCTCGGCGATGACGTCCATGGCGTCGTCGAAGGTCACGATGCCCAGGATGTGACGGTTCTCGTCGCAGACGGGGATGGCAACCAGGTCGTACTTGGTCATCTCGTCCGTTACGTCTTCCTGGTCCTCGTCGGGCGATACATAGACCAGGTCGCGGTAGGCCAACTGGCCCAGCGTGGCATCGCGGTCGGCCACAATCAGCGTACGCAGCGAAAGCACGCCCGTCAGCATGCCGCTCGGGTCCTCGGTATAGACGTAGTAGACGCTCTCGAAGTCTTCGTCGAGTTTGCGAATCGCCTCGATGGCGTCACCGACCGTCGCCGTGGCGGGCAGCGAGACAAACTCCGAGGTCATGATGCGGCCGGCGGTGTTGTCCTCATACCCCAGCAGGTTACGAATCGCCTTCTCCTCCTTGACGCCCATCAGACGCAGGAGCTTCTCGGCCTTCTCGTAATCGAGCTCGTCGATCAAGTCGGCGGCGTCATCCGGGTCCATCATGGCCAGCATCGACGACGCGTCCGTGTCGGACAGGCCCTCGAGCATCTCGGTCATAAGCTCGTCGTCATCGAACTCCGAGATGGCCTCGGCGGCCTGGGCGGTGTCGAGCTGCGCAAATACCTGCGCACGCAGGCGCGGGTCGAGCTGCTCGATAATGTCAGCAATATCGGCAGGGTGCAGCTCACCGAGCGTCTTGTGCGACACCGAAAGCTGAATGTTCTTAGTTGAACGGTCGAGCAGGTCCATGTAGGACCAAGCGATGATGTCCTCGCCAAGCGGCTTGCCCAGATGCTTCATAAAGCCCTCGACGACATGCTCGAGCGCGGGACTAATCGCACGCAGCAGGCCGCGAGCGCCCACCTCGGCACCCAGCAAACGCAGCTGATTTTCGCCCGACATGGAAAACTTGATGTCGTTTACGCGCACGACCTTCATGCCCTGCGTGTCGACAATCTGCTTGTTGAGCACGTCACGCGCAAGCAGCAGCTCGGTCGGCTGCAGATACGAAAAGCGAATATTGGTCGCAGATGTATTGAGGTACACGCCCGTCTCGTCGATACGGTCGACCCATTTGCGCCAGCTGATCATAAACGGTGTCTTGCCGGGACCGCGGAACGCAAGCGACGTCACGTGCGGAAAAACTTCGCCGGTGGCAATGCCAAAATCGTTCACTACGCCGAGCTTTTCGCCATCGACGTCCAAGACCGGCAACTTGAGCATCTCACTCAGATAATTCAATGGTGCTCCCCATCATTATTCCTTCGGGCTGCGGCCGTGATGGCACGCACTCCGTGGACTTCTGGATATGTATACGCATGCGCGGGCGGCACGCCGCTCGGCGCTTACACCCCGTGCATGCGCAGAAAGCACCTGCAAGGGGTCATCGACTGTATGGTCGAGGTTTGGATTTCACCTGCAACCTTTCTCTTGACCCTTGTTATCCGCAGTAACTATAGCATCAGCATCGCGCCGTGGCACCGAATTTATGCGCCGCACATTGCAGGCATACCAAACGCTAACGCATCCGTGACATAGTCATTGGGGACGTTCTTAAACGACTATTCCGTGGTGTCGTCATTTTCGGCGAGCTGGGGGAACACGGCGTTTTTGGGCATAGTGACCTTCGTCAGCGAGGTGAGCTTTTTGCTCAGCGCCGTATCCGTCTTGACCAGATCGCTCAACGTCACAATTTTGTAGCCGTCGGCAATAAGCCCGTCGATAATCTGCGGCAGCGCCTCGAGCGTCTGCTCGGAGCACTCATCGCTATCGGTGAGCAGCACGATATTGCCCGGCGTCACCGAATCCAGCACCGTCGAGACCTGCTCGTCGGCACCGTTGAGCAGCCAATCGCCCGAATCGATATTCCACGAGACCACCGCGGACACCAAATCCATCGAGTCGATCCAGTTTTGCTCGTCAAAAGCGGCGTACGGGGCACGCAGCAGCATCGTCTTCACGCCGGTCGCCGACTTGATGGCGTCGGTGCCCTTCGAAATTTGCTTGCGCACCGTCTCGCGGTCCTCGCCCTTGAGCGAATCGTCGCTGTAGCTGTTGGAACCGACCTCGCATCCGGCATCGACAATCGCCTTGGCCGTAGCGGGGTTGCCCTCCACGCTATCGCCCGAAAGAAAGAACGTCGCGGTGACACCCTTCTCTTTGAGCACCTGCAAAATCTGTTTGGTGGCGCCACTGGGGCCCTCGTCAAACGTCAGAGCCACGACCTTCTCATTGCCCTTGGGCGCCACGCTGGCACAGGCGACAATGCAATCGGTGGCGGGCACGACCTCGCCGCGGTCCTGCGTCTTACCCGACTGTTCGCCGACCCACACCTCGGAACGACCCTGGACGCCCCAGGTTTGCACGTACTCGATGGCGCCCGTGCCCTCGACTTTGAGCTTGGGCTCGATGGTCGTAGCCTGCACCTCGTGCTTCTCGTAGACGTTGCGGCCTTCTTTAATCGTGATCTTCTCGCCGCCGGTAAGCTCGCGGCTATCCCACTTGCCCTGCTTTACGCACTTGCCGTCAACCTTCACCGACAGCTTTTCGCCGCCATGGCGCTTGAGCACACTGTCGTCGACCGCCAGCAGGTCGCCGGCGGAATAGGTGTCAGTCAACTCCTGATCGTCGATAAGCGTCTGCAGCGTAGAGCCCACGCGCACCGCGGTCTGCTCTCCGTTGAGCACGACGTCCACGCTACGGTTGATATAGCCCACAACGGCGGCGACAAACAGTACGAACGCGCAGCCCACGGCGATGAGCGCGTAGGGCAGGCGAGACGAACGGCGGGGCGAACGCCCGTTGCCGATGCGTGCACTGCGGTCGCTAAACCCACGGCTATGGTTGAGGTACATCGCGCCGGGCTTACGGCGACGGCGACGCTGGCCGCTGGGCAGCTGCCCCAAGTCGCGACGCGCCATCGAGCGCGCACTCGATCGCCCGTTAACATTAGATCCGTTTTGGCGCATGTGCCCTCCCCCATAAACACAGCGAGCCGGAGTTACATGTCTCCGGCTCGCCTCCCATCGTTTGGTATGTCGCTATTTGTTAGCTTTCGACGAGCCCCCGCTCGCCTTTTGATATTCGTCCTTAAAGGCCTTGAACATGCCGCGTGTCTTGCCGAGCTGCTTGCCCAGCGCGCGACTGCCCTTGTCAACGGCAACCGAACCCTTTTCGTCGAGCACCTTGGCACCCTTTTTGACCTTGTCGCCCACCACGACACTCGCCTCGGCAGCCTTGGCGGCCGCACCGCCCGAATACCCGAGCGTCTTGACCTCATCCGAAACGATCATCGCGCCGTTATCGTAGCCGCGCAGCATCGTCGGCGGCACCTGCGTGTCGCCCACCAACATGCTCGACGCAGCGCTGGCGGTCACATAGAACGTCTGCACAATGCCCGAACGCGGTTTGAACTCAACGTCCGAGCAATAGCCCACGGCATCGCCCGATTCCGTGCGCACGTCCATACCGACCCAGATAATGCAGTCGTCCAGGTTGATATCGAGGCGCTTGGCAGCGGCGGCATCATAGGTGCCCTTGGCGTCATCGACCGCGATGGCACCCTCGTAGACACCGATAGCATCGAGCGCCACAAACCGGTCGGGACGCTCGATCATGCCCGCGATATCGGACTGGCGAACCATAAAACCCACCACGCGCGTGCCGCCCGGCGAAAAGACCGGAAAGTGAATCTTACCGAGCTTTTTGGGGCTACGCGGCGTGCCGTCCTTTTTGGTGCGCTTGTCCTCGGCAGGCTTGCGGTAAACCTTGATGCCGACAAAATCCCCGGTGCGCATTATGCCTCGGTCGAAGGCTCCGCAGCCTCGGTGTCAGCCTCGACGGCGTTCTCGACCACGACATCGGCGGCGGGCGTCACGTTGCCACCCGAGATGGCATCGTTGAGCTGCTCGCGCAGTTGGTCCATGCGCTCGCGGGCCAAGTCGACCTTGGCACGCAGGTCATCGGTCTTAGCGTCGACCATCGGGCCGAAGTCACTGACCGCGGCGCGGGCCTCCTCGGCACCGTGCTCGTAGGTGTCGCGCATGTTATCCCAAGCATCGTTGGCGATATCGGCAGCCATGGCGCGGGTCTCGGCACCCGAACGCGGGGCCAGGGCAACGCCGATGATAGCGCCGGCGGCAGCACCAAAGAGCGCGCCGGAGACAAAGCTGAAAGTCTTTCCCATGATCATTCCTCTCCTGCGGGCACCTCGGTGCCCACCGTTTGAATGCTGTCCATTATACCCGCAGCGCAACGCTTGCCGCCCCGCTCATCTGCGTACGGTAAAAGCGCAGGTAGACGGCGGCGATAAACGCGTGAGCTTACTCCCGCGGCAGGGCCGGCATGGTCACCGTGGCGGCAGGGTCCTCGCCGGAGCCGTCCACGAGCGGCAGGCTGCCCTCGTGCGCAGCTCCCGCCGGAACCGTTGCCGCACCGCCAAAGACGGCAGCGGGGACCTCGTGGCTCTCGACGGTCGCGCCTTCGGTATCAATAGCCGCCTGCGGCTCGTCGTCAAAGTTGGGAACGCCCTGGGGCTCGGCAGGCTCGGACTCAGGCTCGGCGGCCGTATCGGAAACGGGCTCGGCAGCGGCTTCACTGCCAACAGCGGCGTCGTCCTCAATGGCATCCCCTGCCACGTCCTCACCATTCGCGGCGGCGACGGCCTCGTGCGGATCTTTGCCCTCGGCCTCGGCACGCATGCCCAGCACCAGGTTGCGCAGGCCCGCGACCGTGCCCTCCACGTCGGGAGCCGGCTGATCAGCATGCAGGTAGGCCCAGTCCATCATAAAGGTGGCCGAAGACAGCGCACCGATGGCCAGCGCATCATCGGGGCACGAAAGCTCAATCTCAAAGACGCGCTCGTCGTGCTCGCTCACGCGGGTGCGGCCGCACGAAATGCTGCCCGCAAGGCCGGTCTCGTTCATGAGCTCGACCGTCACGTGCTCAAGCAGATGGCAAAGCTCGGTCTGGCCCATGCAGTCCTGGAACTCGCGACCGGAATCGCCCAGACACAGGTGCTTGGCAATCGCCGGCACCAGGTAATACACGCGCGCTGTGGCCTCGATATCCTCCGAGGTCATGAGCGGCATGCCGGAGTTCACCAGCACATGCGCGCAGATCTTGTCCTCGCTGACGGTGACCTTAAGGATGTTGAACAGGCCTGCCATAACTCTCCCCTACTCTTCCTTGCCCTACTCGTCGCCATCGTGCGGATCCACAGAGCCCGCACCCGACGCCGCCGGCTTCTCTGCCGAAGACTCGGAATCCTTCTTATCGGTTTCGGCCGGAGCGATCACGCGAATAAGCGAGATACGCTGGCCACGCATCGACTGCACCTTAAACTTGTACCCCGCAACCTCAAACACCTCTCCGATGTCGGGCACCGAGTCGCAAAGCTCCAAAATCCAGCCGGCGATGGTCTCATAATCATCGCTTTCCTCGAGCGGCCAACCAAGCTCAATCGCGTCATCGCACGAAAAACGCCCATCGACAAGCCACTCGCGGCGCGAAAGGCGCGTGAGGTACTTGTTATCGGGGTCGAATTCATCCTCGATCTCGCCGACGATCTCCTCGACGATGTCCTCGATGGTAATGATGCCGGCCGTGCCGCCGTACTCGTCCACGACCACTACGATCTGGTCGTGCGAAGTCTGCATCTCGGACAGCAGCGGCAGGATGTCCTTGGTGTCGGGCACAAAGGTGGCGTCGCGTAGGTAATCGGCGATGAGTTGGTCGCCCTTGCCGTCGAGCGCGGGCTGAATCAGGTCCTTGATGTGCGCGATGCCCGCGACGTTGTCGGGATCCTCGTGGTACACCGGGATGCGGCTGAAGCCGGTCTGGCGCATGGTGGACAGCACGTCGGCGACCGTCTCGTCGTCCTCGCACATGGTGGTGTCCACACGCGGCACCATGACCTCGCGGGCAACGGTGTCGCCCAGGTCGAAGATCTCGTGGATCATGCGCTTTTCCTCGTCGAGCAGG
>UQYA01000041.1 GCA_900545165.1 uncultured Collinsella sp. | reverse complement strand
CGTAGAGTGGTATATCTCTAGCGGGAAAAATGCGAGAGACGGAGCAGTATGGCGTTGCTAGTAGGACTGGACGTAGGGTCGACGACGACCAAAGTTTACGCGATGCACGAGGATATGACCGAGGCGTGGTGGGGATATCGCCGCCACGGGGCGTGTCAGACAGCGAGCGTGCGCGCCATGCTCGGCGAGCTCGCCGAGCGCTTTCCCCATGAGTCACTGCGCGTTGCGGTGACCGGCTCGGGTGCGCGCGATATCGCGACCGCGCTGGGCGCCTCGTACGTTCAGGAGGTGGTCGCCAACGCGCTCGCGATCAGCAGGTTCTATCCGCAGACGCGCTGCGCCATCGAGCTGGGCGGCCAAGACGCCAAGATGATCTTCTTCCGCACCAACGATAAGGGAGACATCGAGGTTGCCGACATGCGCATGAACGGCTCGTGCGCAGGCGGTACCGGTGCATTTATCGACGAGATGGCAAAGCTCATGGGGGTCGGCACCGAATCGGGCGAGTTCGAGCAGCTCGCAAGCCGGGGAACGACCGTCCACGAGGTCTCGGGCCGCTGCGGCGTGTACGCAAAGACCGATATCCAGCCGCTGCTCAACGAGGGCATTCCTACCACCGACCTGGCGCTTTCGGCGCTTCACGCGGTCGCCCGCCAAACGATCGGCGGTCTGGCCCAGGGTATCGACATCGAGCCGCCGGTAATCTTCGAGGGCGGTACGCTCGCCTACAACCCCACACTGGTCCGCGTGTTCCGGGAGCAACTGAATCTATCGGACGATCAGGTTATCGTCCCGCGCGATCCGCAGATCATGGTCGCGCGCGGTGCCGCCCTGTCGCTGACCGACATGTTCGCATCGTCCCAACCGATCGACCTTCCCGACGCTTTTGTCCGGCTGGATAAGCTCGAGACGGTCGCGCCCGCAAGCGGGGAGGGACGTCTTGCCCAGCCCTTTTTTGCCACACCTGCCGAGCAGGCGGATTTTACGGCACGCCATGGCAAAGAGACGCCGGCAAAGGGTCCGGATGCGTATGCGCCCGGAGAGACGGTGCGTGTGGCGCTCGGTATCGATTCGGGGAGCACGACGACCAAGTTCGCCCTGGTCGATGAGGCGGGTGAGCTTGTCGATTCGTTCTACGCGTCTAATAACGGCAGACCGCTCGACGTCGCCCAACAGGGTCTTGTCAGCTTGAAGAACCGCTGGGAGACAGCGGGAGTCACGCTTGCGATCGATGCCGTGGGCACCACGGGATACGGCGAGGAGCTTTTCGCGCGCGCGTTCCACGCCGACTACCATACGGTCGAGACGGTCGCGCACGCCCGCGCCGCGTGCGCATGCGTTCCCGATGCGACCTTCGTGCTCGACATCGGCGGACAGGATATGAAGGCCATCTGGCTCAACCACGGCGTGCTGACCGATATCGTCGTCAACGAGGCGTGCTCTGCGGGCTGCGGCTCGTTCCTCGAGGGTTTTGCCAAAAACCTCGGAATAGCCGTTAAGGATATCGCGACCGAGGCATTTTCGTCCAAAGCCCCCGCCGTTCTCGGCAGCCGCTGCACGGTGTTCATGAACAGCAGCGTCGTTTCCGAGCAGCGGCGCGGTAAGGGTCCGGGCGACATCATGGCCGGTCTCTGCCGTTCGATTATCGAGAACGTGTTCACCAAGGTCATTCGCGTTTCAAATCTCAACCGTCTGGGCGACAAAGTCGTCGTCCAGGGCGGCACGTTCCGAAACGACGCGGTGCTGCGCGCATTCGAGCAGTATCTGGGCAAACCCGTCACGCGTGCGCCCCACCCGGGGCTGATGGGCGCTATCGGTATCGCCCTGCTCGCGCGCGAGGAATGCCGCAAGGGCGACGCCGGCACGTCGTTTATCGGGCTCGATGCCGTGGAGCGCTTCGAGCATCGCGAGTTCGGCGGCGTTACCTGCCGTCGGTGCAACAACCGCTGCCAGCGCGCGGTCGTGGCATTTGGCGACGGCTCGCTTTACGTCACGGGCAATCGCTGCCCGCGCGGCGGCGCCATCTCATGGGATGAGCTCGTGCGCGAGGTTCCCGCGGCGGAGGAGCTGCGTCCGCAGGGTGCTTGCGAGGCACAGGCACCCGGCACGGGGCGCGACCGGACCGCGGCTGCCCCCAATCTCTTTGTCGACCGCGAGAAGCTGCTGTTCGAGTCGTACCCCACGGTTCCCGTCAGCGGGGGGCGCGATGTCACGATCGGCATTCCCCGTGTGCTCGAGTTCTGGGACACCATGCCGTTCTGGTCGACGTTCTTCAGCACGCTCGGCTTTAAGGTGCGCGTCTCGGGACGCAGCACCAAGGCGATGTACGAGCGCGGTCTGGCGCACGTCACATCCGACACCGTGTGCTTCCCGGCCAAGCTCGTCCACGGGCACATCCGCAATCTCGTCGACGCCGGCGTCGACCGCATCTTCATGCCCATCATCACGACGGTGCCCACCGAAAACACCGCCTCTACCAGCGAGTGGATGTGCGCCGTCGTAAAGGGATACCCCTACGTGATGCGCAATTCCGATAACCCGGAGGAGCGTTTCGGCGTTCCGTTCGATACGCCGCTGTTCCACTGGTACGACGAGGGCGACCGAAACCGCCAGCTCAAGGCGTGGTGCAAGGAGACCTTCGATATCGATGCCGACCTGGTTGCCAAGGCGACCGAGCAGGCGGACCGCGCGCAGGAGACGTTTGAGAACCAGCTGCAGCTGCGCGGCAGGCAGGTGCTCGAGAACGTGCACGAGGACGGCGGCTACGCGGTGGTGATCGCTTCGCGCCCGTACCACAACGACCCGCTGGTCAACCACGGGCTGCCCAAGCTCTTCTCTGAGCGCGGCATCCCCGTGCTGACGCCCGATGCGGTGCCGGGGGTCTGCAACGTCGATCTTTCCAACAGCCGCATCGACATCGTGAACAACTACCATGCGCGCATGCTGTCGTGCGCGGTCATCGTCGCATCGACGCCCGAGCTCGAGCTCGTGCAGATGGGCAGCTTCGGCTGCGGCCACGATGCGTATCTCACCGACGAGATCGCGCGCATGATGGGCGAGATGGGCTCCAAGGTTCCGATGATGATCAAGCTCGATGAGAGCGACGTCGCCGGTCCCATGGGCATTCGCGTGCGTTCGTTTATCGAGTCGGTCAACCGTCGTCGCGCGGAGGAGCGTGCCGAGGGCGCCCGGGTGCACGCGGTCCATCCGCTCGACGACCCGTATAAGGTCAAGTACACCAAGCGCGACCGGCACGACAAGATCGCGCTGGTCCCCAACACCTCCCATGCGTTCTGCAGGCTCATGACCGCGGCGATGCGCAATCAGGGCGTGCGCGCCGAGGCCCTTGATATCGGGCGCGAGGATGCCATCCGCCTGGGCAAACGCTATGTGCACAACGACATCTGCTTCCCCGCGCAAATCGTGATCGGCGAGGCGCTCGCGGCACTCGAGAGCGGTAAGTACGACCCGCACGACGTCGCCGTGGTGACTGGCAAGTATATCGGCGACTGCCGCCTGACGCACTACATGCCCCTGCTGCGCCGCGCGCTCGACGACGCGGGATACGACTATGTCCCGGTGCTCACCAACGACGACGTCGATGCCCACAATGCGCATCCGGGCTTCAAGCTCGGCCTTGGCCCGAGCATCCAGATCGCCTACGGTCTTCCCATGATCGATGCCCTCGAGGCCATGCTTAGGCGCATCCGTCCCTACGAGCTCGAGAAGGGCGCGGCGGACGCTGCGTTCGACCGCGCGCTCGATGAGGTTATCGAGGGCATGGAGCGCTCCGGGCTGAGAGGCCAGGCGACGGGCTTCAAACGCGCGCTTGCGATCATGGACGCCGTTCCGTACGACCGCTCGAACCCGCATCCGACCGTTCTCATCGTGGGCGAGTACCTGCTCAATTTCCATCTCGGCGCCAACCACGAGATCGAGCGCTACCTCGAGGACAACGGGCTCGAGGTCATCGAGGCGCGCATGACCGACGTGATCCGCAAGACCTATTTCTACAAGCATGCGCAGTCGCGCGAGTTCCACGTCGACCTGTCGCTGCCCGAAAAGGCCTGGTACGCCACGGCGGACAACCTGTTCGAGCTCGCGCACGACCGTTGCGACCGCCTGGGCGCGGCGAGCCCGCTCTACGAGCCGCCGACGCGCATGCCCGAGCTCGTGCGCGCGAGCGATAAGATCCTGCACCATACGTTCGATGCGGGCGAGGGCGTGCTGATTCCGGCGGAGATTCTCGAGCACGCCAAGCGCGGCTGCCGCAACTTCGTGATCCTGCAGCCGTTCGGGTGTCTGCCCAACCATGTCGTGGGGCGCGGGCTCATCCATGCGCTCAAGGAGCAGTATCCCACGGCGCAGTTCCTGCCGCTCGACTACGATCCCGACGTGAGCTTCGCCAACGTGGAGAACCGTCTTCAGATGCTCATCATGAACGCCAAGGCGCAGGGGTGCGGTGAGGTGCATGGCGAGACCGCGTAAGGACGCCGATGCGCCCGATGCACGCACCCGTATCATCGAGGCGTTTTGGGAGCTCATCGAGAACAACAGCATCTTCGAGCTGTCGGTTGGCGAGGTGACCCGCGCCGCCCAGTGCAATCGCGGAACGTTTTACTACTATTTTCACGATTTCGATGAACTCGTCGCCATCGCCATAGCCCAGCTGCTGCAGGATAACGAGCTCATCACCGATGCCCTCTGGCATTTTTCGAGCGAGGGCGACCTTTCGGCGTTCGACCGGCGCGACGTCCGCTGCCTGCTGCGGCGCATCGTCATCACCATGAGGGCGGGTGCCGCCGAGCAGGTCGTGCAGGGCATCCATGCGATCATCATCGACCGCGTGAGAGAGATCGTCCACCCCGACGGAGAAGAGCTCAAGGCAGATTCGAGCTTTGCGGTGGGCTTTCTGGTCTCGGGCATCATGGGCTTTGTGATGGCGGTCGGCTTTGCCCGGGAGGGCGGCGAGGAGATAGACCTCGAGCAGCCGGGGGACAGCGCGTGCGCGTACCTGAGGGCGGTCGCCATGCAGACGGTGGAAACGGTCGCGCAAGTCGAGGGCGTCGATACATCCGAGCTGCTCGAACGCGTCTCCAAGGAGGCCGATGCCTATCGCGCATCGCGTGCGACGAGTCCCGACGTGGTGAAAGACGCCTAGGGTTTCTCTTGCGGGGCGCCTGTCGCGCATCGCGCGGTGAGTCCCGCGATGCGGTCATAACCTGCATTCATGTGAGCCGGGTTTATAGATATTCCTCCAGCTGTTAACATAGACAACCTGTGGGTAAAGAGACAAAAGCGCCGCCGACGGGCGGGCGTTTTGATTTCGATGAACTCATGTAAGGAAACGAGCATGTTAGATAGATTTACCGATCGAGCGCGCAAGGTCATGTCGATGGCCAAACAGGAGGCGCTCGATCTGCACTCAAATAAGGTGGGCACCGAGCACCTGCTGCTCGCACTCGCCAAGGAGGACGAGGGCATCGCTGCCGAGGCGCTGCGCTCGCTTGATATCTCCTACGACGACATCATGGACACCCTCAAGGAGGTCCAGACCACGGTTCCCGAGCCCAGCGAGGAGACCGAGGCTGCCAAGCTTGCCTTTACGCCGCTCGTCATTAGCGTGATGGAGCGCTCCTTCCGCGTGGCACGTGAGAACAACCAGACCTACGTGTCGACCGAGCACTTGCTGATTGGCATCGTCGAAGAGGGTAACGGCATGGCCATGGACATCCTCATGCGCCTGGGTGTGTCGTCCGCCTCCATCAAAAAGGCTATCGAGAAACTTACCGCCAAGGACCAGGACAAGAAGCGTCCGCTCGCCGGCGCCGGTGCCGGGCGTCCCGGTGCGGGCCTGCCGTTCTTTAGCGGCTCGGACGCGTCGCAGCAAAAGGGGAGCGGCACCGATACGCTTAAGCAGTTCGCCACCAACCTTACGCAGAAGGCGCGCGACGGCGAGCTCGACCCTGTAATTGGTCGCGAAAAGGAAGTCCAGCGTATGATGGAGATCCTTTCGCGTCGCACCAAGAACAATCCGCTTATCTTGGGCGACCCCGGCGTGGGCAAGACGGCCATCGTCGAGGGTCTGGCTCAGCAGATTGCAGCTGGCAACGTGCCCGAGAACCTTATGAACCAGAACATCTGGACGCTCGACCTGCCGGGCCTCGTTGCGGGCGCCAAGTATCGCGGTGAGTTTGAGGAGCGCCTCAAGAACGTGATCCAGGAGGCCACCGAAGCTGACGACGTCATCCTGTTTATTGACGAGATGCACACCATCATCGGTGCCGGCTCTGCCGAGGGCTCCATCGACGCGAGCTCCATGCTCAAGCCCGTGCTCGCGCGCGGTGCCTTCCAGATTATCGGCGCCACCACGGCCGAGGAATTCCGCAAGTACCTCACCAAGGACCCGGCCTTCGAGCGTCGCTTCCAGACCATCGATGTCGAGGAGCCGAGCGTCGAGGACACGGTCAAGATCCTGACCGCGCTCAAGCCGCGCTACGAGGAGCACCACCATGTGCGCTATACGCAGGGTGCTATCGAGGCCGCCGCGAACCTCTCCGACCGCTACATCCAGGATCGCTTCCTGCCCGATAAGGCCATCGACCTCATTGACGAGGCCGGCGCCCGCGCCCGCATCGCCGCCAACCGCGCGCCCGAGCCGGTGCGCGAGGCCGAGCATCGCGTGGAGGAGCTTAAGGCCGCCGCGCAGGAGGCCACCGAGAGCGACGACATGAACAAGGCCGCCGAGATCACCGAGCAGCAAAAGGCTGCCGAGATTGAGCTCGCCGAGGCCAAGGCTGCCTGGACGGCCGAGCTCGACGCCAGCCCGCTCACCATCGATGTCTCCCAGATTGCCGACATCGTGTCCGTGACCTCGGGCGTGCCGGTGTCCTCGCTCACCGAGAGCGAGAGCCGCCGCCTGCTGCAGGCCGAAAGCGTGCTCAAGACGCGCATCATCGGTCAGGACGAGGCCGTCGAGGCCGTTGCCAAGGCCGTGCGCCGCAGCCGCTCGCCGCTCAAGGACCCGCGTCGCCCCGGCGGCAGCTTTATCTTCCTGGGCCCCACCGGCACGGGCAAAACCGAGCTCGCCAAGACGCTCGCCGAGTATCTCTTTGGCAGCAAGGACGCGCTCATCAGCTTCGATATGTCGGAGTTTGGCAGTGAGTTCGAGGTCTCCAAGCTCATCGGTAGCCCCCCGGGCTATGTGGGCCACGACGAGGGCGGCCAGCTCACCAAGGCTGTTCGCCGTCACCCGTACTCGGTCGTGCTGTTCGACGAGATCGAGAAGGCGCACCCCGACATCTTCAATATCCTGCTGCAGGTGTTGGAGGAGGGCCGTCTGACCGATAGCCAGGGCAAGACGGTCGACTTCCGCAATACGGTGATCATCATGACGTCAAACGTGGGCGCCCGCGAGATCGCGCAGGATGCGAGCGTTGGCTTTGGCACCACCGGCGAGCAGGGCCTCACCTCGAGTGAGATCCGCGGCCGCGCGATGGGCGAGCTCAAGCGCCTGTTCCGCCCCGAGCTGCTCAACCGTATCGACGACATCGTGGTGTTCCAGAAGCTCTCGGGCGAGAACCTGACCAAGATTGCGCACCTGCTGGTGGACGATCTGCGCCAGCGCCTGATCGCAAACGGCATGAACATCAAGCTTACCGATGCGGCCTACGACAAGATTGTGGCGGAGGGTACCGACCTCACCAACGGCGCGCGTCCGCTACGTCGTGCCATCCAAAAGCTCATCGAGGATCCGCTGTCCGAGGAACTGCTGGCTGGCGAGTGGGGCGAGGGCGATACCGTCCTGTGCGACGTGGCCGATGGCAAGTTTGTCTTTAGCCACGGCACGGGCGAGATCCCGGCACCGCGTCCGGCGGGCACGCTCGGTGGCGATACCGCCCCGGCGGCACCGCACACCGGCAACGCCGCGCCCGTGAGCGGCGGCGTGACCTCGGGCCCCGGCGGCATGATGCAAGCCGGTTCCGGCGCGCTGTAGGGCGTGGCGACAATTTGATACGCGCAATCGAGGCGCTCCGAAAAGGGCGCCTCGATTTGTAGAGCTGCGGAAGTTGTGACCGTTACGCTATACGGTCCACCGTTAGCCGATGATGCGAGGGCGCTCGGCGTTTTCGACTGGTTTATGCACGCAAAGTCTGGGAATATACAAGTCGCATGTCTTACTGTCTAACCAGTTGCGCCAAGGAGGCACCATGGACTACAAGATTACCGGCTACGAGCCCGCCCAGCTGTTCCATTTCTTTGAGGAGGTCAGCGCGATCCCCCGTGGGTCTGGCAACGAGAAGGGCATCAGCGATTTCCTGGTCGCATTTGCCAAGGAGCGCGGTCTCGACGTTTATCAGGACGAGGTCTACAACGTCATCATTCGCAAGCCCGCATCTGCCGGCGCCGAGAATGCCCCGACCGTAATGCTGCAGGGTCACATCGACATGGTGTGTGACAAGCTGGGTTCCGTCGAGCACGACTTTACGACCGACGGTATCGACTTGGTCGTCAAGGACGGTGTCCTCACCGCTAACGGCACCACTCTGGGCGCCGACAACGGTATCGCCGTCGCTCTGATGCTCACTGTTCTCGATGACGATTCGATTGTTCACCCCGCCCTCGAGTGCGTGTTCACCACCGACGAGGAGACCGGCCTGGTTGGCGCCGAGACGCTCGACAAGTCCCAGATCAGCGCCCGCACCATGATCAACCTCGACTCCGAGGAGGAGGGCGTTGCCACCGTCAGCTGCGCCGGCGGCGTCGTCGTTACCTACACCTGCCCCATCGTGCGCGAGCACAAGACCGGTAGCACCCTCACGCTCGACATTTCCGGTCTGTTGGGCGGCCACTCCGGCAGTGATATCAACCTGGAGCGCGGCAACGGAAACCTCATCATGGCCCGCATCATCGACCGCCTGATGGTCGCCGGTGAGCCCGCCATCGTCAGCTTCAACGGCGGCACCAAGGACAACGCCATCAACCGTGAGTGCAAGGCCGTTCTGGTCTATGCCGATCACGCTGCCGCCGAGGCCGCGGCCCAGATCGCAAAGGGCATCATCGCCGACGTCACTGCCGAGCTCGAGGTCTTCGACCCCGGCTTTACCTGCACCGTCGAGATTGCCGACGACGCCGAGGTCGAGGCCATGGACCAGAAGTCCGCGCTTGCCCTCATCCGCGCCCTGCGTCTTGCCCCTAACGGCGTGATTCGCCGCAACGTCGCCACCGACGGCTCCGTCGAGGTTTCCTCCAACATCGGTGTGGTTGCCACTTCTGACGACGAGGTCAAGATCATGCTGTCCCCGCGCTCCTCGATCACCTCGCTGCAGAACGAGTTCAAGGACCGCCTGCAGACGCTGGCCGATGTCCTGGGCTTTGACGCCAAGTTTGAGTTTGAGTATCCCGGCTGGAGCTATGCCGAGCATTCGCCGGTTCGCGACGTCTTTGTCGAGAGCTATCGCGAGCTCTTTGGCTCCGAGCTGCGCATCGAGTCCATTCACGCCGGCCTTGAGTGCGGCCTATTTGCCGAGGCCCTGCACGGCCTGGACGCCATCGCCGTGGGCCCGACGCTCTCCGATGTCCACACCCCGGACGAGAGCATGGAGCTCGCTTCTGCCGAGCGCTTCTACGAGCTGCTCATCGACGTCCTCAAGCGCCTTGCTGCGTAAAGGTCGCGCTAGCAGCAGTTCGAGCCACGTGCTAGCGGATTGCAAATGACATTACGAGAGGGGGCATCTGAGCTTTTGCGACGGGTGCCCCATCTCTTTTGTTTGATAATTGCGAAATTACGGCCACCTAGTCCATTTCTGCCCTGATGAGGTCGAGGGTGCGCTGGCAGTTTTCGCGGACGGGGCCGAGCATATGCTCGCGCAGGTCCGCCATGCCGGGCAGGTCGGCGTATTCGTCCATGACCTCTTCCATGCAAATGGGCACCTCGTAGGCGAGGTTCATCATGGTCGCAAAGCAAAACTTCTCGGATAGCCCGGCATCGGTGAGCGCCGCCTCCAGCGCGGGGTCGCCCATACCGTGGTATCGGCGAATTGCGTTGGGTCCGATGCGCCCCACACGGTTCTCGCCGCCAACGCTCATGGCGAGGCGCGCTTTTCGCCGCATACGTTCGTATGCTAAGCCCGATGCGACATCGTACATGGGTGCGAGCGCCGCGTTTGTGCCTTTGCCTAGGATGAGCGAGTAGTTTTTAGCGTGTGCGTCAGGCGCTCCGATAATGGCGTTATAGAACAACATATAGGTAAAAAGCACAAGATTCATGTGGTGGGGGACTGTGTTAATCAGTCGTTCTTGGATGTCTCGTGTAGTTGGTCCTCCGTCGGCGGTGTATTTCTGGGTTGGCAATACACCGAGCGCCTGGCAAAAGTCCTCCTGATGCAGCCTTTCGATATTTCCGCTGCTATTGACCATTCTGTCGTACCGTTCAACGACGAGCGCGGCTTCGTCTTCAAATGTGCAATAGGAGACGTTGGCAGTTGGAATGCCAACACGCCGAGCTGTTTTCATGCAGACGAATTCGTTTAAGGCCTGATGTTTGAACCCAACGACACCATTTTTGAAGATATGGGTAGTGGGGGATGACCCTAGACATTCGCACCATTGTCCATCATGCCAAGCTAGTGCAAATTTGCCTTGGTTGCCGCCCAGGGACCAGCTTTCGTTGGAGCCCATCCATGTCTCTCTTTCGTCATCGCGAATTGCTTTGAGCTTGTGAGCGATTTGAGAATTGGTAAGCGGGCGGTATGCTGAGACCCTGCCGTGGGCGGCATCTAATTGATCGGCTCGACAAAACTGAACGGCCCCCGCGCAGTCAAGACCGATATGGCACAAGAGGGCGACGGGGTTGTTGGATGCAACGTCATGCTCGGCGGCAATAACGCGACGCTGCTCTTGGCTGTCGGGCAAAAGGCCAAATAGGAACGGACGGACGATGTTATGGCCATATGTGCGATTGGAAAGCGGCATTGTTAACGATAGCGGTGCTCCGCGATAGGTTGGGGCGTATACAAAGCTGCAGAGTCCATGCTCGTCTTGCCGGAGAGTGCCGGCGATTTCGCCACAAATGAGGGTCGCAAGCTCCATTTCTGCCATTTATTTCACAACCTTACAGCCAAAGGAGAGGTCTGAAGTGCCGGAAAGGCCTTGCTCGGCTGCGATTTGGGCCAGCAAGGCACCATAGAAAGCTGGCGTTCCTTGTCGAGCGGGTCGTCTGCCTACGCTTGGCTTTGGCAGGGCATTCGAGTTCGCGATAGGGAGGTCCGCTATCGTCATCGGATGTTCGGAGGGCGATGCGATGGAGTCGTTATCGCTTTGCGCAAAGAGACCTATGCCGAGTGCGTTAAAGACGGTCAACAGCTTGTCGAGCCGAATGCCCGTGGCATCTCCCAGCTCGAGCGATGCGAGCAGGCGCTCCGAAACACCGGCCTTATTAGCGAGGGCGGCACGGGTGAGACCCTGAGCCTCGCGTGCCTGGCGCACGTAGATGCCAGCTTGGCGCGGTGTGGTGATGGGAAGGGTATCCACGGCGATCTCCTAACGTGCAGACTTTTGCATCATAGTATGACATGCAAAAGTCTGCATGAAAAGGCCTCATGCAAAACTCTGCATGAGGCCTCATCCGGACGTTTAGTTTTGAAGGGTGTTTTACAGCGCCAAAATCCCCAGATGCTCCAGCAAAATCTTGAGGCCGATGAGGACGAGCACGACGCCACCCACGATGGTGGCGGGCTTTTCGTAGCGCGCGCCAAAGGTGTGGCCGATCGCTACGCCGGCAACGGAGAAGACAAAGGTCGTGATGCCAATGAGCGACACGGCGGGAACGATATCGACCGAGAGCGCGGCAAACGAGATGCCCACGGCAAGCGCGTCAATCGAGGTGGCGATGGCAAGGATTAGATATTCGCCCAGGTCGATCTTTTCGGCATCCTTGCCGTCGCCTTCGTTCTCGTCCTCAGTAAAGGCTTCCCACAGCATCTTGCCGCCGATAAAGGCGAGCAGGATAAAGGCGATCCAGTGGTCGATGGGGCTGATGATGCCCATGAACTGGCTACCAAGGGCCCACCCAATTACGGGCATGCCGGCCTGGAAACCGCCAAAGAACAGGCCGAGCACCATGGCGACTTTAAGGTTGATCTTCTTCATGCCAAGGCCCTTGCAGATGGAAACGGCAAAGGCGTCCATCGAAAGGCCAACGGCGAGCAACACGAGCTCTGCGAGTCCCATAGTCTGGCTCCCTCTCTGCGGGCGGGCCCGCGTGTACCTCTTGGGGGAGTAACAAAAAAGACCCGTGGCGTACGCGTTGCGCGCACAGCCACGAGTCTCGTTCATTAAGGCAAGCCAGGCCGCATCGGCCAGTGTGTTGACTTGCCGCGCCACCGGAGGCGAACCCGATCACGCGACTACTCCCTCATTTATGCGAATCCCGATGCTACCACATAAGCAGCTCATTTGGATTGGGGCTCTCAGCTGTGTTCGCTCATTCTGTAAGCATCGGATTTTGCGGGCGTCACAGGGGCAAACCGTGAGAAACTTATTGACGTTTATGGAGCGTATACGATGGGAGCGATGCCTTGGATAAGAACGAGCTGCAAAAGCGTATGGAACAGGCCATCCGCCTGACTGCCCCCGGTCAGCCGATCCGCACCGCCCTCGACATGATCATCGCCGGTCACCTGGGTGCCCTTATCTGCGTCGGCGACACCGAAAACGTGCTCGCTGCCGGTAACGACGGCTTTCCGCTCAACATTTCGTTTACCTCGAACCGTCTGTTCGAGCTCTCCAAGATGGACGGTGCCATCGTCATCGACGGCGACCTCACCCAGATCCTGCGCGCCAACTTCCACCTCAATCCCGATCCCTCGCTTGCCACGAGCGAGACGGGCATGCGTCACCGTACCGCCGCTCGCATGTCGGTGCTCACGGACGCCATCGTAATCTCGGTCTCTGCCCGTCGTGCCGTCGTTAACGTGTACGTTCACGGTAAGAGCTACGAGATCCAGCCCGTCACCACCATCATGAGCTCGGTCAACCAGCTCGTCGCCACGCTCCAGACAACCCGCCAGTCGCTCGATCGCTCCCTGCTGCGCCTGACGGCCCTCGAGCTCGACGACTACGTTACGCTCGCTGACATCACCGGCATTTTCTCGAGTTTCGAGATCATGCAGCAGGCAAAGACCGAGCTTAAGGATTGCATCGTCAAGCTGGGCAACCAGGGCAAGCTCGTGCAGATGCAGCTTGAGCAGCTCGCGGGCTCCAGCATGGATACCGAATACGACCTGATGATCCGCGACTACGCAAGCGATTCTTCCGAGGCAAACGCCGAGAAGATCCGAGCCGAGCTGAGCCGTATGACGCCTAAGGACCTGTCTGACCCGCAGCATGTGGCGGCGGTTCTGGGTTATGACGACTTGGATGAGGACTCCGTCATGACGCCGCTGGGCCTGCGCACGCTTTCTCGCGTGTCCGTCGTGCGCGACGGCGTGGCCGAGAAGATCGTCGACGAGTACGGCTCGCTGCAGGAGCTCATGGACGACATCAGCGAGGATCCGGAGCGCCTGGGCGACTTTGGCGTTAACAACCCTGCCATTCTTGCGGACTCACTGTACCGCATGAAGGGTACCAAACAGGGGAACGCATAATGGCGCCCGTATGCGCCGTGGTCGTTGCCGGTGGCAGCGGCCAGCGCTTTGGTAACCCCGGCGGCAAGCAGCTCGTTAACGTGGCGGGCCGTCCGCTCATGAGCTGGTCCATCCGCGCGTTCGATCGTAGCGACAAGGTCGGCCATATCGTCGTGGTTTGCCCTGCCGAGCGCCGTGCCGAGATGCGCCGCCTGGCCATCGACCCGTTTGACTATGACACGCCCATCAGCTTTGCCGATGCCGGCGATACCCGCCAGGATTCCACCCGCGCCGGCGTGCACGCGGTGCCGGCGGGCTTTGAATACGTCGCCATTCACGATGGCGCTCGTCCGCTCATTACGACCGAGGCCATCGACCACGCTATCGACGTGCTCGTGAGCGACCGTGCTCTCGACGGCGTCGTGTGCGGTCAGCCCGCGATCGACACGCTCAAGATCGTTGACGGCGATAATATCGTCGAGACGCCGCCGCGTGAGCTCTATTGGGCCGCGCAGACGCCGCAGATCTTTAGCGTCGACGCTATGAAGCGTGCCCATGCCGCGGCGATTGCCGAGGGCTTTATCGGTACCGACGATTCGTCGCTGGTCGAGCGCATGGGTGGGCGCGTCCGCTGCGTCCAGAGTCCGCGCGATAACCTTAAGGTGACGGTGCCCGAGGACCTGCGTCCCGTAACCGCGATTCTGCTTGGCCGCATGGCCGAGGGAGAGGACCTTCCCCATGTTCAGTAACCTGCGCATTGGCCATGGCTACGACGTCCACCGTCTGGTGGAGGGGCGTCGATGTATCATCGGCGGTGTCGACATTCCCTACGAGCGCGGCCTGCTGGGCCACTCGGATGCCGATGTGCTCGCGCACGCTTTGGCCGACGCCATTCTGGGCGCCTGCCGCGGGGGAGACATCGGCAAGCTATTCCCCGATACCGATCCCGCCTACGAGGGTGCCGATTCGATGGTGCTGCTTGCCCGCGTAATGGACTATGCGCGCGAGCTGGGCTTCGAGTTTGTCGATGCCGATTGCACCATTGCCTGTCAGCAACCCAAGATCACCCCGCACCGCGATGCCATGCGCGCCAACCTTGCCCATGCCCTGGGCGTTGACGTCGAAAACGTGGGCGTCGCCGCCACTACGACCGAAAAGCTCGGTTGGGAAGGCCAGGGCGAGGGAATCGGCGCCTGGGCCGTCTGCCTGCTACAGAAAACCGTTAAGGAGTAACGAATGCGTATCTACAACAGCGCTACCCATAAAAAGGAAGAATTCCAGCCCATCGAGTCCGGCAAGGTCCGCATGTACGTGTGCGGCCCCACGGTCTACGACAACATCCACATCGGCAATGCCCGCACGTTCATCAGCTTTGACGTGATCCGCCGCTGGCTCATCGCGAGCGGCTACGAGGTCACATTCGCCCAGAACCTCACCGATGTCGATGACAAGATCATCAAGCGCGCCAACGAGCAGGGCCGCACTGCCGCCGAGGTCGCAACGGAGTTCTCCGACAAGTTCATCGGCGTCATGCGCGCCGCCAACGTGCTCGATCCGGATGTGCGTCCTCGTGCCACCAAAGAGATCGGCCCCATGATCGCCATGATCAAGACGCTTATCGAGCAGGGCCATGCCTATGCCGCCGATAACGGCGACGTGTACTTTGCCGTGCGCAGCGATCCCAACTATGGTCAGGTCTCGGGCCGCAACATCGACGACCTTATGGTTGGCGCGCGCATCGAGGAGAACGAGGACAAGAACGACCCGCTCGACTTTGCCCTGTGGAAGGCCGCCAAGCCCGGCGAGCCCAGCTGGCCGAGCCCCTGGGGCGAGGGCCGTCCCGGTTGGCACACCGAGTGCGCCGCCATGGTGCATCGCTACCTGGGCACTCCGATCGACATCCACGGCGGCGGCTCCGACCTTGCCTTCCCGCATCACGAGAACGAGTGCGCTCAGGCCACCTGCGCCTGGCACCAGGGCTTCTCCAACACCTGGATGCACACGGGCATGCTGCTGGTAGACGGCGAGAAGATGTCCAAGTCGCTCGGCAACTTCTTTACGCTGGCCGAGGTCCTCGAGCAGCACTCCGCTGCCGCCCTGCGTCTGCTGATGCTGCAGACGAGCTATCGCTCGCCGCTCGACTTTTCTTGGGAGCGCCTGGAGGGTGCCGAGAACTCGCTCACGCGTATCGCCGGTACGGTCGAGAACCTGCGCTGGGCCGCGAACCACGCGACGGCCGATGCCGATGCGGCTGCCGCCGAGGCGTTTGCCGCCAAGGCCGCTGAGACCCGCGCCGCCTTTAAGGAGTGCATGGACGACGACTTTAACACTGCTGGTGCCATGGGTGCCGTCTTTGGCTTTGTGACCGAGTGCAACCAGTACTTGGAGCAGGCGGGCGACGCTGCCGACAAGGCCGCAGCGCTTGCCGCCGCCGACACGCTGGCCGAGCTGCTCG
>UQYA01000040.1 GCA_900545165.1 uncultured Collinsella sp. | reverse complement strand
GCTCGCCGGTCTGCTCAAACAGACGCTGGTTGTAAGCGTCGAGCTCCTCGCGCACGATGGCGTCGGCGTTCTTGAGGATCTCGATCTTCTCCTTGTCGACCGCGCCGATGATGCGGATGGCCAGACCCGGGCCCGGGAAAGGCTGACGGAACACGATGTGACCCGGCAGGCCAAGCGCCAGACCAAGTGCACGGACCTCGTCCTTAAAGAAGTGGTCGAGCGGCTCAATGAGGTCGAAGTGCACGCCCTCGGGGAACGGGATCAGGTTGTGATGGCTCTTGATGGTGGCCGTCTTGCCGCCCGTCTTGCGAGCGCCGGACTCGATGATGTCGGGGTAGATGGTGCCCTGAGCCAGGTACTTGACCGGCTTGCCATCGGTCTCGAGCTGCTGCGCCACGGCGAAGAACTCTTTCCAGAACTGCGTACCGATAATGCGGCGCTTCTCCTCGGGCTCGGTCACACCAGCCAGAAGCTCGGCATAGCGGTCCTCGGCGTGAACGTGGATAAAGTCGACGTCAAACTGCTTGGTGAAGACCTCCTCCACCTGCTCGGGCTCGCCCTTGCGCAGCAGGCCGTGGTTGATGAACACGCAGGTCATCTGCTTGCCTACGGCGCGGGCGCCCAGCGCAGCCACGACGGAGGAGTCGACGCCGCCGGACAGGGCTAGAATCACACGGTCGTTGCCGACCTTCCCGCGGAACTCGGCCGTCATGGTCTCGACCAGGTTGTCCATGCTCCAGTTGGGCTCCAGGCCGCAGATCTCAAACAGGAAGTTGCTCAGCAGCTGCTGACCGTACTCGGAGTGCTTGACCTCGGGATGGAACTGCGTGGTGTAGATCTTGCGCTCAACGCACTCCATGGCGGCAACCGGGCACACGTCGGTGCTGGCGGTAACGGTAAAGCCCTCGGGCACCTCGGACACGGCGTCGCGGTGGCTCATCCACACGGTCTGCTCCATGGGCGTGGAGTTAAAGAGCTTTGCGCCAGCCGTGCGCGTGATGGTGGCGCGGCCGTACTCGCCCACCTCGGAGTGGCCGACCTTGCCGCCGAGCGTCACGGCCGTGATCTGATGGCCGTAGCAGAAGCCCAGGACGGGAAGGCCCAGGTCAAAGATGGCGGGATCGATAGACGGAGCGTCCTCGGCATACACGGAAGCCGGACCGCCAGAAAGGATGAGCGCAGAGGCGTTCATCTCGCGAATCTCGTCGGCCGAGATGTCACAGGGGACAATCTCGGAATACACGTTGAGGTCGCGGACGCGACGGGCAATGAGCTGACCGTACTGCGCACCAAAGTCGAGTACGAGGACCTTTGCGGAAGCCTTTTGATCCATGGTATCCCCCTCTTGTTGGCGGGGAGCCGGTGCCCGCCCGCGCGAATAAACGAAAATTGCTTTCATAGTGTACACGTTATATGGGGTTTCTCGTCCCTCGCAGCCATCAGCGCACGGCAAACGCACGACCTGAGCTCCTATTTGCGACAATTGAAGTGTTACCAACCGTTACAGATGATGTAATACGTTTGAACATTCGACGCCCTGTGCCACAATACTGCCGAACGACTCCGCCCTTGCGGCGGCAAATACGATAGGAATACCAGCATGAAGCGCATCCTTCTCATCGCCACGGGCGGCACCATCGCATCGACCGAGGACGGCAACGGCCTCTCCCCCGCCCTGACCGGTGAGGAACTCGCCCAGAGCGTCCCCGAGATCTCGGGCCTCTGCGAGCTCGACGTCATGCAGCCCATGAACATCGACAGCACCAATATGCGCCCGAGCGACTGGATGCGCATCCGCGATGTCATCGTCGAAGGCTATGCCGACCACGACGGCTTTGTGATCCTACACGGCACGGACACTATGAGCTACACCGCGGCGGCGCTTTCCTATCTGATTCAGGACAGCCCCAAGCCCATCGTGCTCACCGGCTCGCAAAAGCCCATGGGCAACCCCTTTACCGACGCCAAGCTCAACCTGTACCAGAGCCTGCTCTATGCGCTCGATGAGCACTCGCACGATGTGTCGATCGTGTTTGGCGGCGTCGCCATTGCCGGTACGCGCGCCCGCAAACAGCGCACCATGAGCTTTAACGCGTTCATTAGCGTCAACTATCCGCCCATTGCCTATATCCGCAACGACCGCATTGTGCGCAACGGGCTTCACGGCACCCATCAGAATGAGAGCCCAGTTCGTTTCTACGACAGTATCGATCCGCGCGTGTTTGTCCTTAAGCTCACGCCCGGCGTGAACCCGGGTATCCTCGACGCCCTAGCCGATAGCTACGATGCCGTAATTCTTGAGACCTTTGGCATTGGCGGTATTCCCGAGTTTGGTGAGTCGGGCGAGTCATTCCAGGAGGCGATTTTCCGCTGGGTCGATTCGGGCCGCACCGTCGTTATGACCACGCAGGTCCCCGAGGAGGGCCTCGACCTGGGTGTTTATGAGGTCGGCCGTGCCTACGCTGATCATCCGGGTATTTTGCGCGGCGACGATATGACCACCGAGACGCTCGTGGCCAAAACCATGTGGGCGCTCGGCCAGTCACGTGATGCGGCCGAGATTCAGCGCCTGTTCTACAGCCAAGTCAACCACGACCGTATCCCGATGGTGTAACCACCGGTCAATAGGCATCTTCTATTCAATGCCCTCGAGAAGCTCTGACACCGTCATGCCGAGTGCGGGTGCGATCTTAAATAGAACCTTGAGCGTGAAATTTGCCGTTCCATCTTCGATTCGGTCGAGGTAGGGTCGGCTGATTCCTGTCGCCACACAAAAATCAACCTTGGAGATACCAAGGTCCTTGCGTGTCTCTTCGACCCGCCTGCCAAGAATCTGTTTCGCACGTTCGTCCATGCAGCCGAGTTTGAAATGGAGCCGAACATAAACGTAAACTATAGTTTACGTTTTGCCGAATACACAGGAGTTTTCTATGTCGGGTTCTTCGGTCCGCATGTACCGAGCCACGCTTCGCACAAACAGCGCGCCGCCCAAGCTCGTCGTCGTTGAAGCAGAATGCCTTTCTCCCGATGAGCGCACAGCATTTGCATTGCTATCAAGTCGCGTCGCCGCCGTTCTGGTCCCTTGCCCGGCGCAAGGTGAACTTGCCATCCAATGCCACGCGCACAGCTGCTCGCTCAATCAGGCTGTCGTAATCGTAAGCAGCCAACGTGGCCTGCCGCTCCTTTTAGAAACCGGTATCGCGCTTGCCCTTCGGGGCGCCGGATACGAAAACGAGGCCGCCGCCGACATGGTCTTTAAACCACGATCAAGCGGCGGCCTCGCAGCAGCCATTGAATATGCGTGCAGGCTCGTTGCCTAAAAGGACAAGCTAGAAACCAAAGCCAAAGCCCGTTCCAGTAATCGCCGAATACATAAAGTAGACGTTGATCACATTGAGGAACACACCCGTGATGCAACCGTTGCGCAGGTAGCGCTCGCACGCAAGGCGTGCCATCACAGCGGAGTCCTCGTTGTTCTTTGCCTGGCGTCCCGCCGTAAAGTACGTCGCCACGCTCAGCAGCAGGTTGAGCACCGGCAGTGCCAGCAGCTCGTAGCTCTTACCCCAGCGCGTCACCTCGCCGGCTGCGTTAAACTTCGTTGCCACCTCGGAACCAATGTTGGGGATAACACACGCTGCAACCACCAGCGGAAGCACTGCAAGTACGAGCAGCGCAATACCCATGTAGCCAGCTTTTTTGCCATATTTAAACATGCGCGTCGTCCTTACACGTTAAAGCGGAAGTGCACGACGTCGCCATCGGCCATAACATAGTCCTTGCCCTCAATACGCAGCTTGCCGGCGGCCTTGGCGCCCTGCTCGCCGCCGAGCTCGATGTAGTCGTCGTAGCCAATAACCTCGGCCTTAATAAAGCCGCGTTCAAAATCGGTGTGGATGACGCCGGCGGCCTGCGGGGCGGTCGCGCCCTGACGCACCGTCCAGGCCTTGACCTCCATCTCGCCAGCCGTAAAGAACGACTGCAGGCCGAGCAGCTTGTAGGCTGCCTGCGCGAGCACGTCCAGGCCGGGCTGCTCCAGGCCCAGGCTCTCCAGGTAGTCGGCAGCGTCCTCGGGATCGAGCTCGGAAAGCTCGGCCTCGATCTTGGCGCAGATGGGCAGCGGCTTAACACCATCGATGGGCGCCAGATCGTCGTTGAGCATATCCTCGTCCACGTTGGCCACATACAGGATGGGCTTCATAGTGAGCAGGAACAGGCCCTTGGCGGCAGCGCGCTCCTCGTCGGTCATCTCCATGGATGCGGCGCGCTTGCCCTCGTTGAGCCAGGCAAGCAGGCGCTTAGCGACCTCGAACTTGGGCATGAGCTCCTTGTCGCGCTTGGCCTCCTTCTCGAGCTTGGGCAGCTGTTTCTCGAGCGTTCCCATATCGGCCAGGATGAGCTCGGTCATGATGGTGTCGGCATCGCCGGCAGGATCGACGAACTCGCCCGTGCGGCCCACCTCACGCATGACGTTGGGGTCCTTAAAGTAACGCACGACCTCGCAGATGGCATCGGTCTCGCGGATGTTTGCCAAGAACTGATTGCCCAGGCCCTCGCCCTCGTTGGCACCCTTCACCAGGCCCGCGATGTCGACAAACTCGACCGTCGCCGGCACAATGCGACCCGGGTTGACGATGTCGGCGAGCTTTTGCAGGCGGCTATCGGGCACATCGACGATACCCACGTTGGGGTCGATCGTGGCAAACGGGTAGTTGGCGGCAAGGCCGGTCTTTTTGGTAAGCGCGGTGAACAGCGTCGACTTGCCCACGTTGGGCAGGCCCACGATACCGATGGAAAGGGACACGACAGCTCCTTTTGGTACAGGTACTTCAAACCGTATAAGTATAGCGCCGCCGCAGCATCCGGGCGAATCCGGACGCCACGACGGCGCAAATGAAGCAGAGATTGAGGTTGCCGGCTAGTCCGCGAGCTTCTCCACCTGATCGAGCATCTTGTCGAGCTTGGCCTTTGCCTCAGCCTTGACCTTCTCAGCTTCTTCGTGAGCCTTCGCCTTCTGGGCGGCCTTTTCTTCAGCTTCGGGATCGACGACGACCAGACTGGACGCGTCGTGCTCAACAAGCTTGAGCGCATGCTCGGGACACACCTTGACGCAGGCACCGCAACCTAGGCAATACGTGGACTCCAGTGCAAAGCGACCGCTTCCCACCAAATCGCAGGCAAACGTGGGGCACACGCTGACGCACTCGCCGCACGACGTGCACTTGTCAAAATCGCACTCCGGCGTGCTCACCTGCATGTTCTGGGCAAGCTCGGGATGATTCTGCAGTGTCGAGAGCACCAGCTGCCGCCCGTGCGTAAGCGTACGGCGACGCTTGGTCGTCGTGGTGCCGCACATGGTGTTGAGCGTACGCTCAAGCTGCGTGATCTGGTGACGGTGGGCCTTCAACTTCTGCGTCACCGAGGCCAGCGCCGCCGTCGCCGGGTTGAGCTTGGTCACCGTTAGGCCCGTCGTGCGGGCAATCTTTTCCATGTACTCCTTGCGCTCGTACTCGCGGCGCTTATGGCATTTGAGGCTCCTGGGGTCGACCTCCAGGCCCATGCCCGTACCGGCCCACTCCTCGGCGGTGGCGATGGCCTCGCCCAGGATATCCTCGCCACCGGTGTTGCGGCACTTATCGCACACGCCCAACGGCAGGTAGACGCTCACGTTGGGATAGTCGGCAAGCACCGAGAACCAAGTCTCGGCAGTAATATCGCCCACGCAGGCGACGACGACCTCGTTCTCGCGCGGCATGCGCTTGAGGGCGCGCGTGCAGGTGACGTAGGCAGTCTCGTGGCTCGTAGCAGCAGAGACGATATCGTCATACAGGTTTTTGGGCGCCAGGCGCGGCGAGATGATCGCCTCGGTCGGACAGGCAGCGGCGCACAGGCCGCACTTGCGACAGGAGTCGAGGATCTCAATGGCGTCTTCCTCGACCTCGATAGCGTTGACCGGGCACACGTCCATGCACGCGGTGCAGCCGCTCTTTTCGTTTTTGCAGGTCAGGCATGGAATGGTGTTGCCGCGCGGGCGCTCCTTGTAGTCGGCAGGATTCCACTGCGGCGCCGACGGATCGAGTGCATCGGTCACACCGCCAAGCGGGTTTTTAAGAAAATCGAAACCCTTGCTGATCTCGATAATGTCATCAAACAGATCGTGTTCCTGCGCCATGCGCGGCCCCTCCCTGAGCAGTGCAAACAAGCAAGAGATAATGATACGCTATCGGCCCATGCCTCGGGCAAATTACACGCGGCGCATCTTTGCGGCAAATAGCCCATGGCCTATCGCCGCCTCGATTGCACAAGGTCAATCAAGCGCCAAACTATGCCTCGCACATGAGCTGCACGAGCTTTTGTTTGGTCACCTTGGCCTGCTCGTTGGCCATATTACGCTCGTTTTTAAAGACCGCATTTGCAACGCTCATCAGGTCGGCATCGGTAATCTCACCAAGGCCCAGCGCCTCGAGCGTCGTCGGCAGACCGACGCGCTGGCAAAACTCGAGCACCTGATCGAGCTCGGGCGCACGCTCCAGACGCAGCTGCACCACCAGGCCAAATGCCACGGCCTCGCCGTGCATGGCCTTGCACTCGGGCAGAATCGTCAAGCCGTTGGCGATGGCATGGGCAAGCGATAGGCCACCGCTCTCAAAGCCAACACCCGAGAGCAGAATATTGCACTCGATCAGGCGCTCAACCGCCGGCGATATACGTCCCTTTTTGAGATCGCGCTTGGCAGCGACGCCGCACTCCATGAGCGTGTCATAGCAGGCCCGAGCAGCAACCAGGGCCAAGTGCCCCGGCGTGCCACCGTGCTCGTTGGCGCCATGCGCCGCGGCGCACGAACGTGCCTCGAAGTACGTTGCCAGCGCGTCGCCCATGCCAGCGACCGTCATACGCAGCGGGGCTCCGCGACCACGTTGGTATCGACCACAACTAGGTCTGGATTCTTCTCAAGCATCAGGTAGCGGTCGAACGACCCGTCCTCGTGATACAGCACCGAAATCGCACTGCACGGACCGTCCATCGAAGCCGCCGTGGGGCATACGCACAACGGCAACTCGGCATAAAACGCAACGGCCTTGGCGATATCGAGCATCTTGCCGCCGCCAATGCCCACCACCATGTCACAAAACTCGGCCCGGGCTTCCTTGGCCATTTCGACAACGGCATCTTCCGTACACGGACCGTTGTAAATCTTAAAGAACGGCTCGCTCAGATCTTCGTCCAGAAATCCATCGACGATCTGCCTGCACAGCCGATCCTCGGTGCCCTGGTCAAACAAGACATAGGCAGCGCAGCCCAACCATGACAAATACCTGCCCTGGCGCGAAAGTTCGCCCGGCCCCTGAACATACCGGCCGGGACCGCCATAAACCATAGGAAGCGCCATACGAGAATCCGCCCTTCATCAAACAACGATTGGTGCAAAGTAACCTGACCCCTTTGCACCATAGCAAAAAGGGCCCCGCGCATTGAGCGCGAGACCCCTTGCAAGACAGTGAGAGTCGATTAGAAATCGATGTCGGTGTCGTAGTAGCAGGCCTTGAGGATCTTCTCGAAGTCGGCAGCCTTGGTCTCACGCGGGTTCTCGGGCGTGCAGGCGTCCTGCTCGGCGTTCGCGGCGATCTCGGGCAGCTTGGCGAGGAACTCCTCCTCGGAAACCATCTGCGGGTTCTCGGCGTCGACCTTCACGCCACCATTCGCGTAATCCTTGATGGACTGCGGAATGTTGAGCTGGTCGTTGAGGTCGCGGATCTTCTGGACGAGCGCAGCGATGAGCTCCTCGTTGGTCTCGCCGGGAAGGTGCAGGATCTCCTTGGCCACGTAAGCGTAACGCTCGGCAGCACGGGGATCCTTGGAGTTCCACTGGATGACCTTGCCCAGGTACATGGCGTTAGCGGCACCGTGGATGATGTGGCCGTTCTCGAAGGCAGCACCGGTCTTGTGAGCCATGGAGTGAACGATGCCGAGCAGGCCCGAGGAGAAGGCGATACCGGCGATGCACTGAGCCTCGTGCATGTGCTGACGGGCCTCATGGTCGCCAGCATAGGACTTGGGCAGCCACTCGACGATCTCGCGGATGCCGTGCAGAGCGTTGGCGTCGGTGAACATAGAGGCGCAGGTGGAAACGTAGGCCTCCATGCAGTGGGTCAGAGCATCCATGCCGGTGTGAGCGCACAGCTTGGCGGGCATGGTGTAGGTGAGCTCGGGGTCGACGATGGCGACATCAGGGGTGATGTTGAAGTCGGCCAGCGGGTACTTGATGCCCTTATCGTAATCCGTGATGACGGAGAATGCGGTGACCTCGGTAGCAGTGCCGGAGGTAGAGGAAATGGCGCAGAAGTGAGCCTTCTGACGCAGCTCGGGGAAGCTGAACGGCTGGATAATGTTGTCGAAGGACTCCTCGGGATACTCGTAGAAGACCCACATGGCCTTAGCAGCATCGATGGGCGAACCGCCGCCGATAGCAACGATCCAGTCGGGCTCGAAGTCGCGCATAGCGGCTGCGCCCTTCATGACGGTCTCGATGGAGGGATCGGACTCGACGCCCTCGAACAGCTTGACCTCCATGCCGGCCTCTTTGAGGTCGGCCTCAACGTCCTGCAGGAACCCGCCGCGGCGCATAGAGCTGCCGCCAGAAACGATGATGGCCTTCTTACCCTTGAGGTTCTTCACCTCGTGGCGAGCGCCCTCACCAAAGTACAGATCGCGAGGATTGGTAAAACGTCCCATACTGTGCCTCCTAAACAAGCCCCTCTTAGACTTGCGTATATAACGGAGCACCCAATTGGCTCCGTTAGGACCGGTTTGCGCGTTGCCGGCGATGACAATGCGCGATGTCTAAACGTCTCAACGCTCAGACAAACACTATTTTACCGTTCTGGTTGGTCAGTTATTCACCTAAAGCCGCCAATGATGAAACGTTTTTTCTATCCCTGAAGACCCTTGTGCGGCATTCATACTCCCAAGCTGGGCAAACGTTTTATCAAGGTTGACTACATATCCCGGGCAGGACCGTGCCCCTCCAAAATATGCACCGTTCGCCGCCAAAAATCGACCGTTTGCGGCACCGTGATACCACTCGGTCGTCCAAGGTGCCGACATTTGTGCGACATCCGTCTTCGTGGTGCAAAGGTGCAAGTCCAAGTGCGGCACCCCCGGTGTGCCACATGCGGGTAAACTAGAACTTTATATAGAAACATTTGAACCCTAACCGCAGCAAAGGAGGCCCCATGGCATTCGATCCCATTCAAGAGGATTGCCATCGCCTCGTTCTTGAGGCCTTGCGCCGCGACAATATCCCGCTCACCGACGGTGCCGCCGTAGAGCGTCTGATGGAACAATTCACCCGCAACCCCGCACCGCTCATCGTGCACGACCGCGACCGCGCCGGGCACCTCATTGCCAAGGTGGTCGAGGCTGTCGACTACCGCATTCCCTTTATCCCTGACGATACCCAGGCAGAGCAAGAAGAGGCAGCTGCCGAGAACATGCTCCGCGAGGCAGCCGCGCTCGACCCGGCCAACTGGGATGCCCAGCGCATGCTGACCGCCCTCACCGCCAGCTCCAACGAGGAATACGTACAGTACTTGGCATCCAAGCGCGATGAAGTCGAGCATGACCTGGCGCTCAAAATCGCCTCGGCGCAGGACCCCTACGAGCGTGAGGCCGCTGGCGACCTTATGCGCCGCCCCTACCTGCGCTGGCTTGCCGCCTTGGCATCGCGCGCGCTCATTAGCGGACGCTACCGCATGTCGCTCCAAGCCGCGAATCGCAGCTTGGACTTTGCGCCCAACGACCCCGCTGGTGTCCGCCACACCGCGATGCTCGCTATGGCAAAGCTCGAATACCCCGCCGAGGAGCTCAAGCGATTTCGCTCTGCCCACTCCGTCCCCTATCTCGCCAACACGCCGCTGCGCCGTCGTCCCAAAGATGCGGAGCGCGACTTGGACCCGTGGACGCTCATCGCGCTGATGAGCGCTGCCTGGCGCGAGCTGGACTACGAGGGCGCCGAGCACTACCTGCGTATCCTTGTGCGCTCATGCCCGCACGCGGCCGAAGCACTCTACTTCCAAACCGAGTTTCCCGATGGTGTCTATGCTCGCGTCAACGTAGGTGTGGGCTCCACCGACGAGCTCGTCCTTGCGCTGTCCGAGGCAACGCCGGTGCTGCAGGAGGGCCTGGGCGCTCCCGACAACGCCAGCTTTGCCGCCTGGGTCGCCACCAACGATATCGTGCGTTCCCAGATCGACGAGCGCATCCTGCGGGCGGCCGAGCAGGGCCTGCCGTTTAAGGGAGGAGACCTCTAATGGATCCGAGCGTCTACATCCCCGCCTACCTGGAGCGCGCCTACCTTGCGTCGCACCCCGAACTCACCGATGCAGCACGCGAGCTTGTCCATAACGACGTGAACGTCAACCCTCATAAGTATGCGCAGACCGAGCATGCCCAGGCACTGCTGTCCTACGCCGGTGTTCATCGCCACCTGCTCGACGAGCTCCATCGCATCGAGGACATGGGCAGCGACGAGGAGTTCGAGCAGACGCGCAATCGTCTGTTCGACGATATGCGCGATGAGCTGCTCAAGATCGTCCGCATCGATGCGCATGTCCTCGACGCGCAGCTGCTCGCCATCATTTTGGCGGACACGCCCGTCGACGCCTGCCTGGGCGACCTGATGAAGCTCGAGGCGACCACGGCCGATTACCTGCAGCAAAGCGTGCCCGGGTTCGACATGGAAGCCCCGCACTACTGGGCCAATAATGTTTTGACCGACGGTGTCACCGCAGCAGACCTTACCGTGAGCGAACCGGCTCTTATCGGGTGGCTCCACACGCTCGAGACCATCTCGCAGCTGTGCATGGCGAGCGCCCGCTACCGCGCTGCTGCCAACTACGCCCGCCGCGTCCTTAAGGCGGAAGGCTACCCCACCCGAGCCGCAGGCACCGTGTTGCTCGCCCTCGCTCGCCTGGAAGACCAGGACGGCTTTTTTGCCCTGGCTCACCAACTCGAGGAACAGGTGGGGGCTGATGCACTCGAGAACTCCCCCTGGTACCTGCTCGCCCGCACCATCCTCTTGTTCAAAACAAACAAGATGCGCCCGGCGACACGCGCGCTGCGTGAGTTTGCCAACCGTTGCGAGGGCGGCGCGTTCTTCTTGCTGAACCCCATGTACCAGACGCCGTACCTTCCCTGCCGACCCGAGCCGCGCGATCCCTGGGATCTTTCGCACCAGGCCGTTTGGGAAGCGGACGGTATTATCTCGGACACTCCCGACTTTGCCCCCTGGGCCAATGCCTGTGAAGACGTGTCACAGCTTGCCCAGGAATTTGCGCGCCGCTACGGTTTTTAGTGACGCACTCGACCCGACCATGTCGTTTACGTTAGGAACGGTTTCATGAACCTCCGCTCATCTCTCGCCTGTACCTCGAGCGATATCGCTCGCTGGGGACTGCGCTCTGTCCTCAAACGCCAGGGCGGCGTACTCCCCGGCCGCATCGCCATGAAGATCGACCCCGAGCTGCTAAGCGACCTCGCCGGCCTTATCGACCGCAGCGTGGTGATCACCGGCACCAACGGTAAGACCACCACCTCCAACCTCATCGCCGACGCCGTTGCCGCCAGCGGCGCCACCGTGGTATGCAACCGCGCCGGCAACAACATGGAGCCGGGCGTGGTGGGTGCACTGCTCGAGGCGCGCAGCGGCCTCAAGCGAGCCGGCGGCGGCAAGCGCGTGGGCGTTTTTGAATGCGATGAGCTCTACACCGTGCGCGTCCTGCCCAAGCTCAAGCCGACGTACTTCGTGCTGCTCAACCTGTTCCGCGACCAGCTGGATCGCTATGGCGAGATCGATCACACCCAGGAGGTCATCGCCCATGCGTTGGAGCTCTCTCCGGCAACAACGCTCATCTACAACGCAGACGACCCGCTGTGTGCCGCGATCGCCGCACGCGTTCCCAATGCAAACATCGCCTTTGGCATCGACGGCGCCACCAACACCGAGTCCGACCGTATTAGCGATTCGCGCTTTTGCTCACAGTGCAACGCGCCGCTGGAGTATGACTACGTGCAATACGGCCAGCTCGGCGCCTACCATTGCCCCTCGTGCAGCTGGGCCCGCCCTGTGCTTGTCCGTCGCGTGACGGGCGTGGAGCTCGGCTGCGACGGCTACGACTTTGACCTGGTCTTTGGATCTGCGCCCGACGCGGCTGCCGCACACATCGCCACACGCTACAACGGCCTGTACATGGTCTACAACGTTGCCGCCGCCTTCTTTGCCGCGCACGAGTTGGGCGTGGATACGGCGCTTCTACAGCCTACGCTCGATGCCTACGTCCCCGCCGGCGGACGTATGGGGCGCTGGGATATCGCCGGCCGCACCGTCGAGGCCAACCTGGCTAAGAATCCCGTAGGCTTCGATCGACAAATCCAGTCCATCAAGACGACAGGCGGCAGACTCTGCGCTTTCTTCCTTAACGACAATGACGCCGACGGACACGATGTATCGTGGATCTACGACGTCGACTTTGAGCGCATCGCCGACACGCCGGGTCTTGTCGCCTTTGCCGGAGGCACGCGCGCGCACGACATGCAGGTGCGCCTCAAGTACGCCGGCATCGATGCCGCGATTATCTCGGACGTCGCGCAGGCAATTGGCGCCGTGGCAGACGAGGCCGCCGATGACACCTTCTACGCCGTCGCCAACTACACGGCCTTCCCGCCGCTGGTCAAGGAGCTCGACGGGCTGAAAGGCGCCACCGCCGATGCTGTTGCCGGGCGCGCCGTAGCCCGTGCCGACGGCAGCGCTCTTCCTGTCGGCATCGCGCCAGTCGAACTTTCGCACCCGCTGCGCATCGTCTACCTGTATCCCGATGCCCTTAACCTCTACGGCGACGGCGGCAATGTTATCGCGCTCGAGCGCCGCTGCGTCTGGCGCGGCATTCCCGTGCGCGTGGACGAGGTCCGTATGGGCGAAACGCTTGATTTGACCGATGCCGATATCGTCATGATGGGTGGCGGCTCCGACCGCGACCAGCTAGCCGTGGCACACGAGCTGCTCGCCCAAAAAGACAAGGTCGCGGCCTATGTTGAGGATGGCGGCTCGCTGCTTGCCATCTGTGGCAGCTATCAGCTGCTCGGCCGTTCGTACTATATGGGTGAGGATCGCATCGAGGGCCTGGGCGTCATTGCCGCCGAAACCATACGTGGCTCCGATCGCCTGATCGGCAACGTAGCCGTCAAAACCGATCTGGCACCTGAGCCCTTTGTGGGATTCGAGAACCATGGCGGCCGCACGCTTTTGGACGCCGATGCCACGCCGCTCGGAACGTCCGTCGTCGCGGGCACCGGCAACAACGGCGACGATGGCTTTGAGGGCCTGATCTACAAGGGCGTCATCGGCACGTACCTGCATGGCCCGGCGCTGCCCAAGAACCCCGAGCTCGCCGACTGGCTGATCGCCCATGCCCTCGAGCACCGTGGCGATGCACAGGCCGCCGCCCTGCTGCCGCTCAAGCCCCTCGACGACACCTACGAGCACGCCGCCCACGACGCCGCCATGAAGCTCCTCCCCTAGCACCTCACCACCACAAAGGGGACAGGCACCTTTGTGGTGGTTTTTCAGTTTGCCAACGATATGTGAACGGCTAAAAAAGTCTGCTATACTCTTTCCCGCTGTCCCCATCGTCTAGCGGCCAAGGACGCCACCCTTTCAAGGTGGATATCGCGGGTTCGAATCCCGCTGGGGGCACCATTTAAATTAAGAAGCCCGTTACCCCCGCGGTGACGGGCTTTTTGCTACCGATATGCCGGGATTCGAACCCGACAGGGTGCGGAGCTGAGGAAACGCGCAAGCGTTTTCCAGCGCAGCACGCAAGGAGCGAAGCGACGAAGCGGAAGCGGGCGGCGCCAGCCGCACGCGGATATCCCGCTGGGGGCACCATTTAAACTGAGAAGCCCGTTGCTCTCGCGGTGGCGGGCTTTTTGCTATCCATGTGCCGGGATTCGAACCCGACAGGGTGCGGATCCCGGCATCATCGCAAGGCCTGTGGTCAAAAAATGGCAAATATGAGTACTGTTACCATTTTAGTTACAGCGATTTCATGCCTTCAGAAGGCGATTTAGCCGTCAGGCGTCCTACGGCGGAAAAATTGCAGACGTTTATCGGCTAAGTACTTGGACATATGTTGCGTAACACTACATATTTTGCAAATAAATAATGTTACAGGACTTGTGACAGTACTCATATTTGACGTTTTTTGCCCATAGCCCTTTATACCTAGGCAAATCGGCGGCAAAACGGGCTTCAAAGCGTCCTTCGCAAACAAAAACCGGGGCCCGCATGATGCGGACCCCGGCTCAATACCGTGACGATATGTCAGTTACGTTCTACACATAGAACAGAATGTCGTCGTAGGTCGGGACCGGCCAGTAGTCAGCGGCCACGATCTCCTCCATTGCGTCCACGGCGGCACGCAGCGCATCCATAGCGGGAACGACCTCGTGCGCGTACACGTTGGCCTGCTCCTGGCCATCGAGAGCCTCGGCCTTCTGATGCACGACGTCGAGTGCCTTGATGGAGTCGTTGATGGCAGTGATACCGTTGCAGAGCTTGTTGAGCGTGTTCTGCTCGCACTGCATGGCGGCCTCAGCACCGGCGGCACGAATAGTCTCAAGGCCCTTAGCGACCTTGGTGGCATAGGCGGTAATGACCGGGCGATAGGTACGACGCGCCTCGCGAACCATCGTGGTGGCCTCGATGTTCATGAGCTTGTTGTACTTCTCGAGTTTGCAGTCGTAACGGCACTGGGCCTCGGCCTTGGTCAGGACACCCGTCTCCTCAAAGAGCGCAATGGCCTTATCGGAAACAAAGGCGGGCAGGGCGTCGGCCGTGGTCTTGTTGTTGGCAAGACCACGCTTCTCGGCCTCAACGGGCCACTCGTCGGAGTAGCCGTCACCGGAGAACAGGATGCGCTGGTGGTCGGTCAGGACCTTCTTGCAGTACTCGAGCGCAGCGTCCTGGAACTCATCCTCGGGCGTACCCTCGAGTGCGTCGGCGAAGGACTTGAGCGACTTGGCCACGGCGGCATCGAGCACCAGGTTGGAGTCGGAGACGTTCTGCTCGGAGCCGCAGGCACGGAACTCGAACTTATTGCCGGTGAAGGCAAACGGGGAGGTGCGGTTGCGGTCGGTGTTGTCCTGCATCAGCTTGGGCAGAGTATCGGCGCCCAAGTCGAGCACGCCGCGCGTGGCATGGACGGAAGCCTTGCCATCGATGATCTTCTCGACGACCTCGGTAAGCTGGTCGCCCAGGAAGATGGACATAATCGCCGGAGGAGCCTCGTTGGCGCCCAGACGATGGTCGTTACCGGCCGAGGCAACGGAGGCACGCAGGAGCTCCTGATAGTTATCGACGGCCTCGATCACCGCGGTGAGGAAGACGATGAACTGCAGGTTGTCGAGCGGAGTGTCGCCCGGATCGAGCAGATTCTCGGACTCGGTGCCAAGCGACCAGTTGTTGTGCTTGCCCGAACCATTGATGCCCTCAAAGGGCTTCTCGTGCAGCAGGCAGACCAAGTCGTGGCGGGAGGCGATGAGCTTCATCTTCTCCATCATGACCAGATTCTGGTCGATGGCCTCGTTGACTTCGCCATAGACGGGGGCAAGCTCATGCTGGCAGGGAGCAACCTCGTTGTGCTTGGTCTTGGCGGGAATGCCAAGCGCCCACAGCTCATCGTCCAGATCCTTCATATAGGCCGAGACGGTGGGGCGGATAGCGCCAAAGTAGTGCTCCTCGAGCTCCTGACCCTTGCAGGGAGCGGCGCCAAAGAGGGTGCGGCCGGTAATGACCAGGTCCTTGCGCTTGCGGTAGGCGTCCTTCTTGATCAGGAAGTACTCCTGCTCGTCGCCCACGGAAGGAACGACCTTCTTGGGGGTCTTGCCGAACAGCGCCAAAACACGCTTGGACTCACGCGAGAGCGCGGTCATGGAACGCAGCAGCGGGGTCTTCTTGTCCAGGGCCTCGCCCGTGTAGGAGCAGAAAGCCGTGGGGATGCACAGGACATCGTCCTTGATAAAGGCGGGGCTGGTGGGATCCCAAGCGGTGTAGCCACGGGCCTCGAAGGTAGCGCGCAGGCCGCCGTTGGGGAAGCTGGAGGCGTCCGGCTCGCCCTGGATGAGGTTCTTGCCCGTAAACTTGGTAATGGCGGTGCCGTCGTGGTTGGGCTCCAGGAAGCTGTCGTGCTTCTCGGAAGTAATGCCCGAAAGTGGCTGGAACCAGTGCGCATAGTGCGTCGCGCCCTTGGAGATGGCCCAGACCTTCATGGCATGGGCAACGGCGTTGGCCACATCCAGGTCGAGCGGCTCACCGCCCTCGAGGGTTGCAGCAAGGCGCTTCCAAATGTCCTTGGGGAGGTAGTCCTTCATGACTTCCTCAGAGAACACCATGGTCCCGAAGCGGTCAGTAAGTTCGGCCATACGGAACTCCCTTCGTATCGGCACC
>UQYA01000039.1 GCA_900545165.1 uncultured Collinsella sp. | reverse complement strand
TGTCATGCGGACTCCAAACCGGACCTGATGGTCCAACTTTTTGTCCGCAGTCCCACTTGGGGACGTTCCTTTTGTGCCGGCACTTTGGGACACTCCTTGTCATTGGTGCAAAGTAACCTGCCCCCATTGCGCCAAGCGGCGTGTGCCGTTAAGCGGAGAGGCGTATTGTTGACCCATCGTTTGGGCATACAATGGCTATTGGCTTGCTGCGGTGAAGGTTTGTCCGCTCCGCAGCTGTTTTCTACGGTTAAAGGAGTATGTATGTCCGTTGAGGTCATGAGGTCTGTGATTGATGCTGCCGAGGGGCGCGTGCCCGTCGACACGCTGTTTACCAATGCGCAGATCGTCGACGTGTATGGCCAGCGTGTGGCGCCCGGTAGCGTTGCCGTCAAGGACGGTGTGATCGTCGGCGTGCTCTACAACGGTCGCGACGATGCCTCCGGTACCTACGAGGCTGCCGAGGTTATCGACTGCCAGGGTCGCTATCTCGCTCCCGGTTTTATTGACGGGCATCTGCATATCGAGTCTTCGAACATCCGTCCCGCCGAGTATGCTCGCATGGCCGCGACGCGCGGTACTACCACCGCCATTGCCGACAGCCACGAGATTGCCAATGTTGCCGGTCTCGACGGCTTGCGCTTTATGATCGAGGACGGCCGCCGCGCACCCATCTCCATCAAGTACATGATGCCTTCGTGCGTGCCCGCGCTGCCCGACGAGCAGGCCGGTGCCGTTATTTCGGCTGCCGATATGCAGGCGTTTTTTGCCGAGCATCCGGGCGATGTTTTTGGTCTGGGCGAAATGATGAACTTGCCGGGCGTCTTTATGGCCGACCCCGAGACCTGTGCTCGCATCGATGCTGCCAACCAGACGCCGTCCAAGCAGGTTGACGGCCACGCGCCGCTCGTTGCCGGTAAGGACCTCAACGCCTATGCCGCAGCGGGCATTATCGCCGACCACGAGTCGACGATTCCCGAGGAGGCACTCGACAAGCTGTCCCGCGGCATGTATGTGATGCTGCGTGAGGGCACGTGCAGCCACGACCTGGCCAACCTGTCTCCGATGCTGTTGGAGAATCCTGCCCGCGCCCGCCGCTGCTGCTTTGCGACCGACGACCGCGCTCCCTCCGATGCGCTTTCGACCGGTATGATCGACAACGCCTGCCGCGTGGCCATCGAGGCCGGCATCGACCCGGTGGTCGCCATCTCCATGGCGTCTCTTTCCACGGCCGAGGCCTTTGGCCTGGACCACGGCTGTCGTGACCCGCATGAGCTCCGCGGCGCGATCGCTCCGGGCAAGCGCGCCGACCTGCTGGTGCTCGATGACCTGACCTTTGCCACGGCCCCGCATCGCGTGTATGCCGCCGGTGCCCTGGTGGCGCAGGATGGCACCTTTGTGGGCGAGATCGCACCCGAGACGGCCGAGGTCGCAGCCCTTGCCGACGAGCTGCGCGCGTCCGTTAAGCTGCCCAAGCTTTCGCTCGACGTGTTCGACTATGCCTTTAAGCCGGGCGAGGCGGTTATTGATGCGATCCCGGGCATGGCTATCACGGGCATGGTTCGTCCCGAGACTGATGAGGACTTGCGTCGCATTATGCTTATCGAGCGCCATGGCCGCGGCGTGTCGCTGCAGGCCGAGGACGTCGACGGCGACGGCCCCGCTGGCCTGGGCCTGGTTGGCAAGCATATCGGTCGCGGCTGGGTGCGTGGCTTTACCATCACCGGTGGTGCCATTGCCTCCACGATCGGCCACGACTCGCACAACGTGTGCGTGGTGGGCGACAACGCTGCCGATATGATGACTGCTGTTGAGGCCGTGGGCCAGGGCGGTCACGTACTGGTGCGCAACGGCGAGGTCGTGGCGCGCATTCCGCTAGCGCTTGGTGGCCTGATGAGCGAGGGCACGGCCGAGGATGTCGCAGCGCAGCACGATGACTTTATGGTCAAGGCGCGCGCTATGGGTATTGAGCCGCCGCTCGACCCCATCATGGGCATCATCTTCCTGCCCCTGCCGGTGATCCCGACGCTCCGCATCCGCCCCGAGGGCATGTTCGACGTCACAACCTTCACCTACGCCGACTAGTCATCGGGGTGGCGTGTCACCTGACGCCGCGACCGTAGGACCTCTGGCATGTGTGAGCTATTTGCCAGGTCCTTGTAACGTTTACGCCCGCGGAGTCTTATTTGAGCTCCCTTTGGGTACGTTGGAATTGGATACACGTTCGATTCCAACAAGCCCGAAGGGAGCTTTTCTATGTTTAAACTGATTGCATCCGATATGGACGGCACACTGCTTGACGAAAACGGCCAGGTGCCTCCCGAGACCTATGAACTGATTCTGGCGCTACACGAGCATGGCGTGCATTTCGCCGCATCGTCAGGTCGTCGCTACGATCGCCTGTGCGAGTTCTTTGCGCCCGTTCGCGACAAGATGGACTTTGTCGCCGCTAACGGCGCCCAAGTCTACGCCGACGGTAAGATGGTAGACCGTGAGGTGTATTCCCACCTGGCGATTCGAAGGCTCGCCCAAGCCGTCAGGACGTTTCCCAATCTGCATCTTGCGCTCTTTGACCGAACCAAGTCCTTCCTGCTCGATGACGAGTGCAAGTTCGTGCGTGAGGTCGATAAGGACCTTCCCAATGCCGAGCGCATTTGGGAGCTGCCCGATCCCAGCGTAAATATCATCAAAGCGAGTATCTTTTGCGACGACAGTGCGGTTATGGACAGTGCGTACGTGCTACAGCGCGAACTTGGTCAGCTCTTTACTTTTGCGCCTTCGGGCAACGCGTGGATCGATGCCATGCAGCCTGGTGTGTCGAAGGCCTCGGGTATCGCGCAGCTCGCGGAGCATTACGGCATTGGACGCGACGAGGTCATGGCGTTTGGCGACTCGATGAACGACTACGAGATCATTCGCTTTGTCGGCACGGGCTGCGCGATGGAAAACGCACGCCCCGCGCTCAAGGCGGTGGCCGATCGCGTCGTAGGCTGCAACCGCGACCACGCCGTTCAGCATGAGCTCCGTCGCGTGCTAGAGGGCCTCGCTTAATCCGGCAGCTGGGGACGTTCCCGTTCTGCCGGCAGTGGGGGACAGTCCTTGCAGCTTTTCACGAAGAGTGTCCCCAACGACTAGTCATTCAAGAACGTCCCCAATGACTGGCCAGTGGCTAGGCGAGGGCGGCCATGATGGCGCGGGCGACGCCGTCGTGGTCGTTGTCGAACTCGGTGATGGCGTCGGCGGCGTCGCGGTCTTCGGGCTCGCCGTTGATCATGGCTATGCCGTGGCCTGCTGCCTGCAGCATGGGAATGTCGTTGATGTTGTCGCCGAAGCCCCAGGCGTCGGCGAGACGCTCGCCCAGGTGCTCGCATAGCCATGTGAGGGCCGTTCCCTTGGTGGCGCCCTCGCCCATGACCTCGATATTCATGGCGTACGAACGCGTGACCTCAATGCCTCCGAGCGTGTCGAGCTCCGCCGCGATGGCGTCGCGATCGGCCGGGTCGTGCCAGTACATGGCGATGCGTTCGAGTGTCTCGACCTCGTCGATCTTACTGTCGATATCCATGTCGATCGGTGTTCGTGTGCGCTTGAGCGAAGCCGCGATGTGGGGGTCGCCGCCGCAGAACTCGTCTAGGCGCTCATAGAGCGAGCGGGGGAGGAAGCACTGGCCGTCGGCGAAGATATCGAAGGTCACATCGTGGCCGGCGGCGATGCGATGGATGCGATGGGCGATGCCACGGTCGAGCGGTCGGCTCAAGATACGTTTGGCGCGTGAGGCATCGGTAGGCGCATCTTCGTCGAGCTGCCAGACGCTGGCACCATTGGCACAGACCGCGTAGTGCACGGCAGGATGGGCGAGGATAGGCTCAAAGATGCCCGACAGCGGACGCCCCGTGCACGGTACAAACTCAATGCCGCGACGTGCGAGCTCGTCGAGCATCGCCCAGGTGACGTCGCTCATCTGCTTGTCGCTCGTCAACAACGTTCCATCCATATCGGAAAACACAATCATTCGATGCAGCCCTTTCTGCTGGCATAAAAAGCGTGGCCGAGGGCGGTGATGCCCTGGCCACGCTCGAGTTCTATAACGGTCCGCGTCCTAGCGGTCGGCGAGCGGCTTGTACTCCAGCGGCTCGATCACCGGACGGTACGCCGGGCGGATGATGCGATGCGCGCAGAAGAGCTCTTCCATGCGGTGCGCCGACCAGCCGGCCATGCGGGCGACGGCGAATAGCGGCGTAAAAAGCGTCTCGGGCACGCCGAGCATCTTGTAGATAAAGCCCGTGTACAGGTCGATGTTGGCGCAGATAGGCTTGGTCATGCCGTGATCGCGCATCACTTGCGGGGCCAGGCGCTCGATGCGCTCGATGAGCGCGAACTCCTCGCCCAGGTCCTTCTTGGCGGCAAGCGTGCGCGCGTATCGGCGGCACACCTCGGCGCGCGGGTCGCTCAGCGTGTAGACGGCGTGGCCCATACCGTAGATGAGACCCGTGCCGTCGAAGGCCTGCTTGTCGAGGATCTTGCCCAGGTAGGCTGCGACCTCGTCCTCGTCCTCCCAATTGGAGACATGCGCACGGATGTCCTCGTGCATGGACACGACCTTGGCGTTGGCGCCGCCGTGGCGCGGACCCTTGAGCGAGCCGATGGCCGCGGCGTAGGCGGAATACGGGTCGGTGGCCGAGGAGGACAGCACGCGGCAGGCAAACGTGGAGTTGTTGCCGCCGCCGTGCTCGGCATGCAGCATGAGCATCACGTCGAGCAGCATCGCCTCATCGCGGGTGAACGCCATGCCGCCGCGCAGGACCTGCAGAATGGTCTCGGCGGTGGAGAGGCCGGGCGTGGGGTGCGGCACGTGAACCTCGGAGCCGCGAAGCTTGGCGATCGAGGCCATGTGGGCGAAGGCGGCGATGCGCGGGAGACGTGCGAGCATGGAAATGGCGACGTCGATTTCGTGCTCGGGCGTGATCACGTCTGGTTCGGCATCGAAGGCGTAGAGCAGCAGCACGGCGCGCTGGAGCACGTTCATGATGCTCGACGACACCGTGGTCATAGGGAACTCGCGGACGTATTCGTCGCTCAGATGTCTAAAGGCGCCCAGGCGCTCGCAAAAGCCGTCGAGCTCTTCCTTGTTGGGCAGCGAACCCGTGATAAGCAAATAGGCGACTTCCTCGTAGCCGTAGCGATTCTCGGCCTGGGCATTGTTGACCAGATCCTCGATGCTGTAGCCGCGAAGCGTGAGCTTGCCCTGATCGGGCACGACCTTTCCGTCGACCTTGTTGTAGCCGTGCACATCCGAGATGCGAGTGAGGCCCGCGACCACGCCCGAGCCGTCGGCATTGCGCAGGCCGCGCTTGACATTGTGCTCAACAAATAGGCCCTCGTCATAAGGGTCAGTCGGCAGGCCATAGTAGAGATTTTCGCTTTCGGGCGAAATCTGGCGGCTCGCTTCGTAATCCAAGACCAGGCGGCTCAGGTGGTCGTCGAAGCGGTAATAGATTTTCTTGGCGTCGTAGGCCATGCGCGCTCCTCTCCGGGCCGCATCGGGGTGACTTGCATGGGCATGCGCGCGTCAGGCTATCCCCAGCGGCTTGCTCGCTACAGGCGGTACATAAAGTTGAAGACGTCCTCGCGCTGGATGGACACGTTGACGCCCGAAAGCTCGCCGGCCTCGGCCAGCGCCTTCTGCAGCTCGGCGAAGTCGAGCTTGGACTCGGCGGTATCGGCCAGCATGGTCATGGTGAAGATGTCCTCGATAATGGACTGCGTGATGTCGCGGATGTCGACGTTGGCCTCGCCTAGGACACGGGTGACGCCGGCGACGATGCCGGGGCGGTTCTTGCCAAGGACGGTGATGACGATACGGGAGGACGAGATCTCGGCCATGGGAAACCCTTTCGCGTGATTGCGGCGCGCGCGGGGCGCTCCGCTACGGTACAGTGTTCATCATTGTACCTGTCTGGCGCAAAAAAGGCGCGCTCGCTGCGGCGTTACATGCCTGCAACATGAGCGTAAGGGGGAAGGCCGTACGGGGAAGAGCCGTCTGGCGCGTGTCCGGCTCGTGTTGGGTTGATTTCCGATCTCAGCCGAACACATTGAGCGGACAGGCCGTTCCCGCAGTCAGCCGAACGCCTCCGACGGCTGATTCCGAACTGGAAGCGGAGGGCATCCCCGCCCTTCGGTAGGGGATACCGCTCCGCGGCGCATGCCGCGGGCGGCGCCCCTATCGGACCACCGTGACCTCAGTTGGGATGAGCCCAGCACTGCCGCGTACTCGGTGAGCTAGAGCCAACTGTTCGTCTTCACGTCGCGTATGGCGATATTTCGGTCGTCCGGCTCGGTGATGCCGTAGCCGAACGCCTGGAGCGTCTCGATGGACTCCTGGATCCTCTGTTGGAACATGGGACCCGGATCGACCCTCGGCCCGAGGTGCCCGCGCCAAAGGCACGGCGTGGCGCGCAGCATGTTATGGATTTTGGAGATGGGCTCGATGTCGGCGTAGACGTTGAGCGTCGCCATGGCGTCCTTGTGGCCGAGGATCGATTGGAGCGCCTTGATATCGCCGCCTTGGCGGATCCACTGCGTTGCGAACGTGTGGCGAAGGCCGTGGAACGTGATCAGCTCGTCGTTGGTGCCCATGAGGCCGTTGGTCTCCGAGAACGTCTTGAACGCCCTGCGGATATAGCTTGTCGTCGCGAAGGTCGCGCCCGGCTCCGACAGGATGTAGCAGTCCCCGATCTCGACCGCCCCGGTAAGGCCGCGCAAGCGCAGCTTTCCGCAGTCGATCTCGTGGGTCTCCTTCAGGAAGGGGAGTAGGCCGACCGGGTCGATGGGGATACCCCTGGCGTCATGGGTCTTGGTGTCCTTGATGAACGAACCCATTCCCTTCGCGTACGCCACCGAGTGCCTGATCGAGATCAGGCCCGTCTCGAAATCCACATCGCACCACCGAAGGCCGCAGACCTCGCCGATTCGCATCCCCGTGTGCAGGGCGAGTACGACCGCCCTCTAATCCTCGGCGGACCAATCGAGTCCGAACTCCTTTCGGGCATCCTCTTCGCTCATGACTTCGAGAAGGTCTCCGGGTTGGCAACGAAGGGCGAGGCATAGCTGCTCGAGTGTGTTGAAGCGAATGCCGCGAATATGCCCTTTTTTAATACGGGACAGGTTCACGGGCGTGGTTCCAATCCTTTCGGCAAGTTCGTTCGAGGAAATCTTTCGCTCGGCCATGATCTTGTCGAGGCGAACAATTACGGGCATGGCGTTTCCTTACGCAATCTCGTCGGAGTCGAGGTACAGCTCTCGGGCGTACAAGAAGAGCTGGGAAAGCATGAACAGGACGATGCCGAGAACCAGAGAGGTCCAATCGAATGATGAAGCGATCTCTTGGGCGCCGACGGCCCCCTCGCCGCCAAACATCGAAACGGAGGTTTTGAGTGAGCCGGCGTAGAGGCTGGTGGCAGCTTGAACAACGAAGAGAATGCCGAGCACCTTCAAGCATGTCGCAGACCCTTTCTTGAAGGGGTCTCCGCTCTTGATCGTCCACACGAGAACGGCGCTGAGGATGGTCGTAGCGATACCGATGACGGCAGGGACCAATGTCGAGATCGCAAGGGCTGGATACGCGGGGGAGTCTGCAATTACAGGGTTGTCGAGCACTTCGATTGCTGGCTTTAAGGAGAACGCCACTTGTGCGATGGCGGTGGCGCAAAGGGTCGCAGAGGCTATCGCACATGCGATGCGGAAGGAATGAAGCCGGGGAGTGCGATTGTCGGAACTCATAATAACCTCCGAAGAATTTAAAAGACTCAGGTTACTTTTTAACAGTTTATGTTAAATTGACTTTGCCGGCAAGTAATAAGGGCCGAGCATTTTGTTCGGCCCCTCTGTTCCGACTGGATGAGGTTAAGGTTGGCGATGAATATGCTCAAAATCTCGAAGGCGATCTTTAGGTCGCTTCTCTCCTCCAGGTCGCTCTGTGTTGTCGTTGTTGCGTTGATGGTTCTTTGTGCTCTGCCCGTCTTCAGGAGCGCGGCTGGCATCGACGGACGGGTCGAATACCTCGAGTCGGGAATAACCCGTGTTGAGCAGGAATTGTCAGCATCCTATGCGGATGCGCTTGTGAATGCGGGGGAGGACGGTGTCTATACCTCTTCATCAAGCATGCCCGCGCTTCTGTACCCTCTTGTCGCGGGACGTCTTATCTTGGCACCGCTCTCTCCCCTACTTCCGTTTCTGCAGATATCGGATGGAGAGTACACCTATTATGACGGATCGAAGGAGTACTTGCTATGGGTCGCAACGGCCGTTGCCGTCTCGTTCCTTGCCGCGCGTCTTAACAAACGTGAAAAGCTCATCATCCAGGCACCGATGGGCGAGCTGGGTAGACTTGTTGCATCGAGCGTATGGGCGAGTGTTTTTGCAATGCTTGCCGTCCTCGCCATCAATCTTCCAGGGATAATCGCCGCGCTTGTGAAGAATGGCCCGGGCTCGCCGTTCTATCCGATAGGCTACATTCAATATGCAACTCCGGTTATCAAACCGGCTTGGCTGGTGTTCGCGCAGACGGCCATCTTGCAATTCTTGGTGGCAGCGTTCATCTCGCTTGTCGTTCACCTTGCCGTGAAGATTGCCAATAACCCTACGCTTGGAATCGTGTTCGTATGTGCCCTGATGGGGGTGACGATGGTTCCCGGGTATTACGGAAGATCCATCGCTTTACGTGAGTTCGCCCTGTTGAATCCCCTTACGTATGCGAACACAGAGTTGACCGTCGGCGCCTATAGCCCGTACCCGACAACGCAGATAGTGAATCTGCCTGGACTTTGCTTCGAGCGTGGCGCGATTGCCCTCGTATGCGCAATCGGGATCGAGGTGCTGGCAATTAGCCTGCTTTGCGTTGCTGGAAAGAGCGGCTGCGCGTGCCCGATATCCCCGATTTGTCTTGAGAGAGGTTCCTTCACTGCATCGAGAACGGCAACTCGTTCGAGCGCTTGTGCCTCCGCCGTTGCATACGTAAGAACGATGGGGAAACTGCTCCTGCGTTCTCCTACCCTCGCCGTATGCGCGATTGCAATGTCGACGACGATGCTGGCCCCGGCTCTGGTCGAGATGTTTCCTGACGCTGATAACGTTTCCGCTGTTCGGTATAGGGATGGGGAGCTCCGTTCAATAGATCGGTATCTAGAGCAGAACGCTGCGAATATGGACGTCGAGGGCAAAGCGGCCCTGGAAGACATGCGGGATGCTCTTTCGGGTTTCGTGTACGCGCCTATGCCTGCGGAGGGGTTTCGAAGCCTTGCGACGTACGAGCGCGCTCGAGGTGAGCTGGGCGCGGCAGATGCGACTCTCCTGCAATCGATCGGAATCGAGCCGGAGACTCCTTCTCGTGCGGAGGCGCGCGCCCTTCTGCTTGAGTCGATCGCGAGCTTGCCGGACCCCAAGGTTTACGAGTTAAGTACGAAGATGCCCCCATTAATCCTCCTTTCGTATCTCCAGGCAGCGCTTCCCTCCTTATTTTTGCTGTTGCCCGTGGTTGTCACATCGCTCGCGTGCACCCACCTGCAGTGTCGTTCCCTTCTGGTTCTCCAGATCCCCGCAACAGCGCATGTGCGTTTTCTGACGGCTGTTGCGCTGGCTCTCCTGCTTGGCTTGGTGCTGCTTTTGGTGTCGATGGTTCCCGCTGTCGTTGTGTCCGTGATTAAGAACGGTGCGGGTGGATCGGAGTATCCCGTCGCTCTCATTCGGGCGGGAGCTTCGACAACGTCCATGGTGGGGGAGGCGGTGTTGTGCAGTATTCCGTTGCTGGTCATGGCATACGGCGTGATTTCCGTCGTCGCTGCGTTGACAGCAGCGATTAGCCGCAACCCCGTTGTCACCGGAATGGTTTGCGCGGTTCTCTTGGTGTTGGGTTCGTTGAACGCTCATGTTGAAAGCGTGGGCATGGGCGTCGCGCTGCTGGCTCCATTCGCCTCGTTTGATCCCGCTTCCCAGGTGGGGACGATTGGGTTCCTTGGGCGAGGGACGAACGCGATGCCTTTTGGAGAGGTCGTCGGCGCATCGGGCGCTCTGCTGGTGGTCTTGGGCGCCGTATCTCCGTTGATGGTGCGCCTGAGTGTTCCAAAGATCGAAAGGGGATGATCTCGATGATTGACCTTCAAACGCTGACGATCTCTTATGGAAAGAAGGTGCTCGTAGATTCGGTGAACGCTGAGTTTGCCCCGGGTACGGTCTACGGTCTCGTCGCTCCGAACGGGCATGGAAAGACGACGTTGCTGCGTGCGATGGCAGGTTTGCCGGGTCCTCGCGTGGACGGGAGCATCGTTCTGGATGAGGTGCAGGGTACGGGTGCGAGAGAGGTCCGTTCTATGATCTTCTATGCACCTGGTGAGGGGACGCTGCTGTATCCCGGATTGCGTGCGGAAGATCACCTCAAGATGGTTTTCGATATGTGGCCGCATGCTCGCGATATCGAAGAGATAGTGGAACAAACGCAGATAGGCGAGTTCGCGAAGATGAGGATCCGCACTCTGAGCCAGGGCATGAAGCAGCAGCTTACCCTGGCGATTGCGTATGCGACGGGCGCGCGGTACCTTCTATTAGATGAGCCCATGAACGCGCTCGACCCCAGCAGGGTGGACTTGCATTCCGAGATTCTCAGGAAGCTGGCCGATTCTGGTACGTGCATCATCATGTCATCCCACATCTTGGATTCGGTCGATAGGCTGTGCGATGAGATTCTGTTTTTGAAGGATGGGAGGCTCATTAGAAGCATTCCGCAAGATGATGCTGCGCCGAAGTCTCCTGGATCCCATTTCGCAAAGCCTGCCGGACGCGCCGAGGGTGCGCTAAGCACGTATCAGCGACTCTACGAAAAGGGCGGGTAGAAATGCAAGTTAAAAATCTATGTGGCCAATGTGATACCGTTGAACCCGCATATCGATACCGCTCAGCCATTCGCCTCGCCCCCGTCGCACGTATCTTCATCCGGTCTGTTACTTTTAATCTAACAATTCTTTGAGGAACGTAGGTGCTTCTAAATGTACTGTCGACTTCTTCTCAAACTAATCCTAAGAGACAAGGCCGTATGGATTTGTACGCTCGTTCTCGCTGCAGCCTTTTCCGTCCCCATTGCGTTCAATTCACCCATCTACGGGCCCTTCTTTATGAAACAGGGCATGCAGAGCTTTGTCGACGCATTCAATACGCGCGCGCCCCAGGCCAGCGGCACAGACCTATCTCCAGAGCAGCAAAATGACGCGGAGCTTGCAAGATACGCGAACGCCGCCCTTGCCGCTCAAACCGACGCCGCCTTTCTCGATTCTGCCGAGAGCTACTACGCGCTCATGGGCGAAGGCTTCCAATCCGGATCCATCGTGGGAGACCGAGAGACCAATGACGCGGCGCTCGCATATTGCCGTGCTCTGAGCAGTTCCGGCATCACGCACATTCCAGCCTCTGCAAGCGATCTGCCATTCCTTTCCTTCCTGCCTTACGCCATTGCCATGGTGCCGTCTTTCCTTCCCTTCATTCCCTTCCTTCTCTCGTCGATACTCCTGCTCGGGGCCACAAGGCCTGCGACCCTGGCGGCGAAGGCGCCCGTGCCCAAATTCCGGCGCCTTATCCAGATCGTGTTTTCGATAATCGCCGCGGGGACCGCGATGCTCCTCGCCGGCCTCGCACCCGGGGGCATTTACGCCTTGGCCCTAAACGGCTTCGGGCAAATTGGGTACCCGATCGCCTTCTTCCATGACGGCGCGCTTACCACCACGACCGCGGGAAACGTCTTCACAGCCCTGCTTCTCGCGCTGCTTGCGGGCGGAACCTTGATATCCGTTTGCTCCGCCGTCCTATCGACCGCAACGAGGCGCGTCCTCGCGGGCCCCCTTACCTCCGCGCTGCTTGTCGCGGCCCCGGCATTCCCGTTATTGTCCGATTCGGCACTAGGGCATAATGCCGTGCTCGGGCTCCTGCCACTGCCCGTATTCTCGCCTATCGAGGCAACGGGTTACGTAGGATGCTTCCCGACAGAATTCATTGGCTCCGGTTCAGGCAGCGCATCGATGCTTGCCGTGGCCCTGGCATACGTCGCGGTCTTTTTTACGGTCGGCGCCGTTGCGACACGTTCCCCCAAACAGCCTGGACCCGCGAAAAAGCACCATGGGCTCGAGCTTCTAGACGCGAGCGTGGGATACGGAAGCACGACGATACTTTCAATCGGGTCGCTTTTCCTGAGCCCGGGAACGGCGGCAGGCCTCGTTGCTCCCAACGGCTCGGGGAAAACCACCCTTCTTGAAGCGCTGTCGGGCCAATTTCCCACCCGCATCCGCTCGGGAAGCCTGGCGGCAGACGGAATCTGCCAACGTCAATCAGCCGAATTTGCAGAACTCGTCTACCTGAGCTCTTCAGGCGGCACGGATCTCTATCCCACGCTATCGGCCATCGAGCACCTTGCTTTCGTTAGGGAGGCGTGGAAATCGGCCACCGACATCGACTTGCTCTGCAGCTCCCTCGGAATCTCCCCATATCTCGACAAGCCGACCCGTAAACTCTCGACAGGAATGAAGCAGCAGGTAAAGCTTGCCATGGCGATATCGACCGATTGCCCGTACCTCATCCTCGATGAACCGCTGAACGGCCTCGATCCGGGAAAGCGGAAAACCTCCTGCGACGCGATGCGCAGCGAGGTGGCGCGGGGACGAAGCGTGCTCATTTCAAGCCATCTGCTCGACGACCTGGCAGACCTCACCAACTCGTTCTACTTCATCGAGGCCGGCACGCTCGTGGAAAAGATCAAGTCGTCCTCGCAGACGCTCAAGCAGGAATACCTCGATACATACGAGCGAGGTGAATGACATGAAACTATTTGAACAGCTGAAGTCCAATGCGTCGCGCATGGCTGTCTACGCCATCCTCGTGGCAACGGCTTTATGCGGAATCGCGGCACCCGTCTATGCGCTCAACGGGGAGAAAGGCGATGTCGAACCCGCGTACATGGCTTCGACGGTTAAGGACCGGTACAAAGCCTTCTCTGGAGACACGTTTTACGTAGCAGAGTACGACACGACCTACCGTCAGCTTCGCTACAACAAGGGCTACGACTATCTAGGCGCAGAGGCAATCAGCTATACGTCGGGTTGGTACCGCTCCAACTATGGACACATAACCCAGTTCAAGTGTAACTACCGTGTGTACAACTAAAGCAACCGGCCGGGACGAGGGGTGACGCAAAAGCGTCGCCCCTCGTTTTTAACCATGTCAACTGAACCTAGTTCAGTTTGGTTGATTTCCGATCTCAGCCGAACACATTGAGCGGAAAGGCCGTTCCCGCAGTCAGTCGAACGTCCCCGGGGCCCTTCTCAGGCCCCGGGGACGGCATTTTCCCAGTTGAAGGAACGGTGGAGATGTGTTTCGATGGGTCAGATTCGTGTCGTTCCGAAAAGACCGTGAACCTTTTGTGGGACACGCGGCGCCGTGGTACCATAGCCGAGTTTGTTGTCTTGGTCGGAAACCAAGACGCCTTATGCGCTGATCGGTAACCAGCGCCTGACCAATAAGGAGTCCTACCATGAAGCAGGGTATCCATCCCCAGTATGTCGAGTGCACGGTGACGTGCTCCTGCGGCAACACCTTCAAGACGCACGCTACCGTGTCCGAGATGAAGGTCGAGCTTTGCAACGAGTGCCACCCGTTCTACACCGGCCAGCAGAAGTTCGTCGACACCGGTGGACGCGTCCAGCGCTTCGCCGACAAGTTCGGTGGCGCCGCTGCCGCCCAGCTCAAGAAGGCTGAGGAGGCCAAGGCCGCCAAGGCCGCCAAGGCTGCTGAGGCCGAGGCCGCTCGCAAGGCCGCCGCTGAGGCTAAGGCTGCCGAGAAGGCTAAGCGTGCCGCTAAGTTCGCCGAGGAGGCTGCCAAGCAGGCCGCCGAGGCTCCCGCAGAGGCTCCCGTCGAGGAGGCCGCTGCCGAGGCCGAGACCACCGAGGCCGCTGAGTAAATAGCTCGCCGCGGAATCGCTCGCATTCATGGCATAAGGGCCGTGCATCCGTTTGGGTGCGCGGCCCTTTTCTTTTTATTGGTGCAAACCAACCTGCCCCCATTGCACCAAATGGCAGAGAGGCAGCGTTTGCCCAGATAAAACCTGCCAAAATAAACCTGTCCCTGTTTGGCAGGTTGGTCGTAGTTATTACGTGGCGGTCGAGGTCGACCGTATAGGCCGCGCCTTGTTTGGCTAAAGTACATTTATCTGTGTTTAACTCGCCCAAGGTTGCATGGCGTGGGCGATGGCCAAAAAAGGAAAACCACATGGGATTCATGTCAAAGCTGCTGTCCTTTGGATCCGATAAGGACCTTAAGCGCTACTACAAGATCGTCGACCAGATCAACGGTCTTGAGCCCCAGTTTGAGAAGATGACCGAGGAGGAACTCCGCGCCCAGACCGATAAGTTCCGCGAGCGTTACGCCAACGGCGAGTCGCTCGACGACATGCTTCCCGAGGCCTTTGCCACCGTGCGCGAGGCTTCCAAGCGCATCACGGGCATGCGCCACTTTGACGTACAGCTCATCGGCGCCATGGCGCTTCACGAGGGCCATATTGCCGAGATGAAGACCGGCGAGGGCAAGACGCTCGTCTCCACGTTGGCCGGCTATCTCAACGCTATCGCCGGCAAGGGCGTGCACGTCGTTACTGTCAATGATTACCTTGCCAAGCGCGACTCCGAGTGGATGGGCCGCATCTATAAGTACCTGGGCATGACCGTCGGTCTGCTCCAGAACAACATGCCGCTCGAGCTCAAGCGCCCGGCCTACCAGGCCGACGTCACCTACGGTACCAACTCCGAGTTCGGTTTCGATTACCTGCGCGACAACATGGTTACCCGTCCCGAGCAGCGCGTGCAGCGCGGCCACAACTACGCCATCGTCGACGAGGTCGACTCCATCCTGATCGATGAGGCCAGGACGCCGCTCATTATCTCGGGCGCTGGCACTAAGTCCGCCAGTACCTACAAGGACTTCGCGCGTGCCGTGCGTGGCCTTGAGCGCGGCGAGGACGTGTCGCACGACATGCTCACCGCCACCGAGGATGTTGAACCCACGGGCGACTACGTCATGGACGAGGCCAAGCACACCATTGCCGCCACCGAGCGCGGCCTTAAGAAAATCGAGCGCCGCCTGGGTATCGATGACATCTATGCCGATCTCTCCGGCCAGCTGGTCAACCACCTGCAGCAAGCGCTGAAGGCCCAGTACATGTTCCACCGCGATAAGCAGTACGTGGTCACCAACGGCGAAGTCAAGATCGTCGACGAGTTCACCGGCCGCATTATGGAAGGCCGCCGTTACTCCGAGGGCCTGCACCAGGCCATCGAGGCCAAAGAGGGCGTGCTCGTACGCGAGGAGAACCAGACCCTGGCCACCATCACCCTGCAGAACTACTTCCGTCTGTATGACAAGCTCTCCGGCATGACCGGCACGGCACTTACCGAGGATGCCGAGTTCCGCGAGATCTACAAGCTGCCCGTCGAGGTCATCCCCTCCAACAAGCCCGTGCAGCGCGTGGACCACGAGGACCTGGTGTACCGCACCATTCAGGCTAAATACAACGCCGTTGCCGACGACGTTGAGCGTCGTCACGCCAAGGGCCAGCCGGTCCTGGTGGGCACCGTCTCCATCGAGAGCTCCGAGAAGCTGTCTGCCGCCCTCACCAAGCGCGGCATCGCACACGAGGTCCTCAACGCCAAGCATCACGAGCGCGAGGCTCATATCGTTGCCCAGGCCGGACGCTACGGCGCCGTGACCATCGCTACTAACATGGCCGGTCGTGGTACCGACATCCTGCTGGGCGGCAACCCCGACGAGCTGGTGCGCGAGCGCCTTGAGTACGAGGGACTAACCATGGAGGACGTGACGCCCGAGCAGCTCGAGCAGTTTAACGCCGAAGCCAAGGAGACCTGCAAGGCCGAACGCGAGCGCGTGCTTGCCGCCGGCGGCCTGACCGTTATCGGCACCGAGCGCCATGAGTCCCGCCGTATCGACAACCAGCTGCGCGGCCGTTCCGGCCGTCAGGGCGATCCGGGCGAGACCCAGTTCTACCTGTCGCTCGAGGACGACCTCATGCGCCTGTTCGGCGGCGACAAGATGGACCGCGTCTCCAAGATGATGGTCACGGCCGACATGGGCGACGACATGCCCATCCAACACAAGATCATTTCCAAGGCCGTCGAGAGCGCCCAGCACAAGGTCGAGAGCATCAACTTCTCCATGCGTAAGAGCGTTCTTGAGTACGACGACGTCATGAACAAGCAGCGCCAGGTCATCTACGCCGAGCGCAATAAGATTCTGGACGGCAAGGACCTGACCGACCACATCACCGAGGTCATGCACGATACCGTCTACCGTTGCGTGCAGGAGTTCTGCACCAAGGACAGCCACGATGGTGAGCGCGACCTGGAGGGCCTGCGCAAGTGGGTTGTGGAGCTCACCGGCCACATCGATACGCCGAAGTTCCCCGACGAGGATTATGAGGCCCTGGCTGCCGATGTCCTGGCTTACGTAGAGAAGTGCTACAACATGAAGGCCGAGCGCTTGGGCGAGGACCTGATGCGCGAGCTCAACACCCAGGTCATGCTGCGCGTCATCGATACCCGTTGGATGAACTACCTGCAGGAGATGGACTACCTCAAGACCGGCATCGGCCTGCGCGGCTTTGGCCAGCGCGACCCGCTGGTTGAGTACAAGACCGAGGCCTACGGCGCGTTCCAGATACTCGTCGATACCATGTATGAG
>UQYA01000038.1 GCA_900545165.1 uncultured Collinsella sp. | reverse complement strand
CGTCAACACCGACTATATCGAGCGCTTACTCGATAGCGAGTACATCCCCGTCATCGCTACCGTCGCGGCGGGGGAGGACGGCGGTTTCTTCAACATCAACGCCGACACCGCCGCCGGTGCCGTTGCCGCGGCGCTCCACGCGCATAAGGCGATCTTTTTGACCGATGTCGATGGCCTGTACAAGGACTTTAGCGACAAGGACTCGCTTATCTCCAACCTAACGCTCGACGAGGTTAACGAAATGCTCTACGGCGGCGAGGTCGATAAGGGCATGATTCCCAAGCTGCGCGCGGCCGTCGATGCGCTTACCGGCGGCGTATTTCGTGCCCACATCATTAACGGTACTACGCCGCATTCGCTGCTCCTGGAGCTGCTGACCGATGCCGGCGTCGGCACCGTGATTCATTCCACCGAGACGGCTTACGAGTTCGATACGCATCCGCATCCGCTTTCGACGTTTGCTGCGCGTCTGACCGAGAACCTTGACGAGGTCGAGAAGCTTCAGACGGTCTAGCTGACCCGCAGCCGCCCCATTCCTGCACCCATAGCCCCGCGCCGTCTGGCGCCCAACGAAAGGCATCTCATGTCACTTGCAGCTCAGCAATCGCTTGAATCCCATTACGTTATGCATACCTTTGGCCGCTCTCCGGTCGAGTTTGTCGAGGGTCACGGCATGAAGCTCACCGGCGACGATGGCCGTGAGTATCTTGACTTTCTTGCTGGTATCGGTGTGTGCAGCCTTGGCCACGGCAACGCTGCAGTGCTCTCGGCGCTCGAGGCGCAGACCAAAAAGCTCATGCATGTTTCCAACTACTTCTTCATCGAGCAGCGTGGCCAGGTCGCGGCGCTGCTGTCCAAGCTTGCCAACGACGACGTAGATGGTGCGTGCGTGCTGGCCGATGCCATTGCCGCCGGCGATGAGACCACGGCCGCTGCGCTCGGTGCCCCGGCTGCGGACGAGCAGGTGTGGGAGACGTTCTTTGCCAACTCCGGCGCCGAGGCCAACGAGGGCTCGATGAAGCTCGCGCGCCTGTACGCCAAGCGTGCCGGTAATGGCGGCAACACCATCGTGTGCATGCGCGGCGGCTTCCACGGCCGTACGCTCGAGACCATTGCCGCCACCATGCAGGATTGGCTGCAGGATAGTTTCCGTCCGCTGCCGGGCGGTTTTGTGGCCTGCACGCCCAACGATGTCGATGAGCTGCGTGCAATCTTTAAGCAGCTGGGAAGCGAGGTCTGCGCCGTCATGCTCGAGCCGATCCAGGGCGAGAGTGGTGTGCACCCCATGACTGAGGAGTTTATGACGGCGGCGCGCGACTTGGCGCACGAGGTGGGCGCCGTTCTTATCGCCGACGAGGTCCAGTGTGGCATCTTCCGCTCCGGCAAGCCGTTTGCATTCCAGACCTATGGCGTGGAGCCCGACATTATGAGCCTTGCCAAGGGCATTGCCGATGGCGTGCCCATGGGTGCCGTGGTGGCAAAGAAAGAGATTGCCGACGTGTTTAAGCCGGGCGACCACGGCTCGACCTTTGGCGGGAGCTGCTTGGCTGTCGCGGCGTGCGCCGCGACGCTCTCCGCGCTTGTGCGCGGCGACTACGCTGAGCATGCCGCCAAGGTGGGTGCTTATATGGAGCAGGCGCTGGCCAAGCTTCCGCACGTTACCGAGGTACGCGGTCGCGGCTTAATGCTCGGCTGCGATCTGGATGACGCTGCGGGCGATGCGCATGATATTGTTGCCCGCGCGCTGGCCGCCGGCGCCGTGATTAACGCTACTGGTGCCCACACGCTGCGTTTCCTGCCGCCGCTCGTGTGCGAGGAAGCCGACGTGGACAGCCTGATCGAGATTTTGTCGGACGTTTTGGCCTAACACAGCGCAATAACTCAATTTGGACCGGGTTCCGGACTGCGGACGTGCCATATGCGGGACGATTCAGCGGTCTGGAGCCCGTTTTGTTGCCGATTTGCGATGGGCAAAAGTCCCTCTGGTCAAAAAATGCCAAATATGAGTACTGTCACCAGTTGAATCTCATATCAAACCGACTATCCAGGATTAGTTAGACCACATATGTTCAGTTTTGTTGTCAGAAAACATGCTCATCCGGACCATTAGCCGTTGCTTTGATGTCAGATTTGCCCTTTGGGACCTTGAAAATGCTGTTACAAAAAAGGTGGCAGTACTCATATTTGGCATTTTTTGACCATTGCCCTTGAAACGAGCGAGCCGTAGGGTTCGAATCCCTCTGCGATGGGCCCGAAAAAGGAAAGGCCTCCATCGCTGGAGGCCTAACAATTCAGTGGTGGGCGATGAGGGATGTCCGCGTGCGGCTGGCGCCGCCCGCTTTCGCTTCGGGCCTGCGGCCCTCGCGTGCTGCGCTGGAAAACGCTTCGCGTTTCCTCAGCTCCGCACCCTTGCGGGTTCGAATCCCTCTGCGATGGGGCCAAACCAAAACGGTCCCCTTGCGAGGACCGTTTCCAATTCAGTGGTGGGCGATGAGGGATTCGAACCCCCAGCCTTGTGCGTGTAAAGCACCTGCGCTAACCGTTGCGCCAATCGCCCGCAGGGATTGAGTATAGCGGAAACCCCGTGCTGTTCACCGCTAATTCATAACGAAACTTACGCGGCGACTTCGGCGCCCTTGTCCTCGTCGATAAAGAAGCGCTTGTACCAGATGAGGAACGTCAGCGTGGTATAGATCTTGCGCTGGTTGAGCGAGCGACCCTCAAAGTGATCGTCAAGCAGTTTCATGAGCGCATCGGTGTCAAAGAAATCGGCAGCCCACGGTGCGGTGAAGTATTCCTTTACGTAGTCGTAGTACTTTTGCTCGCGCAGCCAGAACTTGACCGGTACGGGGAAGCCCACCTTCTTGCGCGTTGCCCACTCGTCGGGCAGCGTGCGGTTGGCGGCGTGACGCAGGACGAGCTTGCAGCCTTCTTCGTTAACACGGTAGTTGGCGGGAATGTGCTCGGCAAACTCCATGACCTTCTTGTCCAGGAACGGGACGCGAAGCTCCAGAGAATGCGCCATGCACATCTTGTCTGCCTTGAGCAGGATGTCGCCCGGCAGCCACATGTTCATATCCAGATACTGTTTCTTGGAAAGCTCGCAGCAGTTGGGAACCTGCTTGTAGTACTCGGCGCACATCTCGGCGGCGTTCTTGCCGGTGTCGTAAGCGGGCTTGAGCACCTCGTCGACCTCGGAGGGATCGAACACCTTTGCCTGACCCACATACCAGCGCTCGGGAACCTCGGCGCATTTCGTCAGGAAGTTGTGGCCCTTAAAGTAGGGGAGATGCTGAACGAGCGAGCCCAGGGCGCGACGTACGCCGAGCGGCACGCGCTTCTTAAAGGAGCGCATCTCGGGGGTGTCCTCGTACCACTCGTAGCCGGCAAACAGCTCGTCGGCACCCTCGCCCGAAAGGACGACGGTGACCTCCTCGGAAGCCATCTGCGCCAGATAGTACAGCGGCACGCTGGACAGGTTCGATTGCGGCTCGTCCATGTGATACTGGATATCGGGCAGTGCATCGAAGAACTCGTCGGCGGTAATCATCTTGCGCACGTTCTTGATGCCCAGCTTGTCGGAAAGCTCGGCAGCGTAGTTGGTCTCGTTGAAGTTCTTGTAATCGAAGCCGACAGAATACGTGGTGTCGGGCATGAGACAGGCGGCAATGTAGCTGGAGTCCACGCCGCCAGAAAGGAACGAGCCCACCTTAACATCGGCGATTCGGTGTGCAGCGACGCTTTCGTGCACGACCTTGTCGCACTCGTCCACGTACTCCTCGAAGGTCTTGGAGTTGTCGTCGGTGAAGTCACAGCTCCAGTAACGCTTGATGTCCATGGTGTTGGTCGTCAGGTCATATGTAAAGCAATGCGCCGGGGCAAGCTTGAACACGCCCCTAAAGAAGGTCTCCTCCGTGGCGGGGAATTGCAGCGTCAAGTAGGGGCGTAGCGCGTCGTGGTTGACAGCCTTCTCAAACTTGGGATGGTCCAGGAAGCTCTTGATCTCGGAGCCAAACAGCAGTGAGCCATCGGATGCCTGGTAGTAATAAAACGGCTTGATACCAAAGATGTCGCGAGCGCCAAAGAGTTTGTTCTTGTTCTGGTCGTGAATCACGAACGCGTACATGCCGCGTAGGCGGTTGACCAGGTCCTCGCCCCACTCCTCGTAACCGTGTACCAGGACCTCGGTATCGGCGTTGCAGTGGAAGGCGTAGCCGGCTGCCTCCAGCTCGGCGCGAAGCTCCTGGAAGTTGTAGATCTCTCCGTTGAAGACAATCGTGACCTTGCCGTCGTCGCTCGACATGGGCTGAGCTCCAGCTTCGGAAAGATCAAGAATCGAAAGACGACGAAAGCCAAGGGCAACGTTGTCGACGATATGCTGGCCGCCCATATCGGGACCACGGTGGATGATGCGATTCATCATGGCCGTGAGAACCAGCTCACTCTGTTCATCTGTACCGGTAAAACCGACAAAACCGCACATGCAAGATCCTTTCTGCTGACGGCTCAGGTGTACTGCCGCAAGGATCGCGGCAGCTGATGTCAAATAATCTTTACTATCATGCCAATCTTTTGTTTCGTGATAGGGCATAAGCGCCGAGCGAACCGAAAAAACCACGGCCCGATCTTCAGACGAAGCGGCGGGCCGTGGTTGCGAACGCTATGTATGAGCGGTTAGCGCTTGCTGCGCTCGGCGAGACGGTGCTCCACCTTGGTGACGATGTGGATGAGCGGAATCGTCACGACCAGATAGTAAAGTGCGGCGCAAATGTAGGGCGTAATGTTGCCCGTGGTGGCCGTGAGGTTTTTGGAGAACAGCATGAGCTCCATGACGCCAACGCTCGAAAGCAGCGACGTGTCCTTGTACAGCATAACGAACTCGCTGGTCATAGTCGGTATAACGTAACGTACAGCCTGTGGGATCACGATGCGCGACATAACTTGGGACCAAGTCATGCCAAGCGAGTAAGCAGCTTCCGCTTGACCATGCGGTACGCTCTCGATGCCGGCACGGAAAATCTCGGCAAGATAGGCCGAACAGTTGATGGCGAGCACGCCAACGCCGAGCGGCAGATTGGGCACGTTGAGACCGATCATAGGGAACCCAAAGAACGCAATGTAGATCTGCAAGAAGAGCGGGGTTCCGCGCAGGACGTTGATGTATGTCACAGCGATGCCGCGCAGCATACGACTATGACTGATTTTCATAAAGGCAAACAGCAAGCCGATGGGGATGGCGAGCGGAAAACCGATGGCGGTCACGGCAAGTGCTATGCCCCAGCCCTTAAAGAGCGAGGCGATTGAGGTGACGATAATCTGCGGCTTGCAGAACATGCCCAAAAACGGGTTGGAGTTCCATGCGGCAACCCAAGGCTGGGCATCGAGCCAGGCGACGATTTCTTGCACCATGGTGCTCTCCGAGACGCTGATGGTGTTGCTCTCGGGAAGATCTCGCTTGTCGCCGTCGGTGACATAGCTGCCGGTGACGGCATAGGCACCCGCGTTGCTCGGGAATACGACGTCGGGGACGACAACGCGAATCTGCGAGCCGGCAGCGACGGGATCGGCGAACTTGATGACGAGCTTTGAGCCGTCCAGCGAGCTCGATGCCTTGACACCCGTCTGGTTCAGTCCGTCGAGCAGCGTGACCTTAGCATCGGTGCTCTCAAACGATCCGCCCTCGGGCAGCTCAAGCTCAATTTGCGAAACGTCGCTCTCGTCGCTACCCGTTGTCGCTTCCCAGGTCAGGCGGGTTGCGATGCCGCCGAGCACGCCGTTGCCGCCGTCTTCGTTTGACTTGGCGGTCGCCGAGGTGACGGCGAGTGAAGCGCCCGTCGCGTCCTCTGAGCTCGAGGCATCTTCGTTATCGGACCCGCTCGTGGGTGCCATGCCAAACCACTTCTCGTACAGTTTGTCATAGGCGCCGGAGCTCTTGATCTTGGCAAGGGCATCGTTGATGGCCTGTGTCAGCTCGGGGTTGTCTTTAGAGACGGCAATGCCAAACTGCTCGCCCGTCGGAACCTCTTTGATGATCTCCATGCCGGTAAAGGAATTCGAAACCATCCACTGCTCAACGGGCAGATCGCATACGACCGCCTGGCACTGACCACTCATGACGGCGGTGAAGGCTGCCGTCCAGTCGTCAAAGTTGACGGTGGTTGCCTGCGGCAGGTTCTCGATTGCCCACTCCTCGGACGTGGTACCCGACTGCACGGCAATTTTGACGCCCGGTGCGTTGAGGCTATCGACCGTGTCGTATCCAGTGTTCTTTGCAACTGCGACGCCCTGGTTGGAGTCGATATAGGGGTCGGTGAAGTCGACCTCTTTCTTGCGCTCATCGGTAATCGTGATGTTACATGCGCCGACATCGGTCTTTACACCCTGTTTGACCATGGGGATAATGCCGTCGAACTTTTGCGCCGGCAAGTAGTTGAGCTCCAGACCGAGCTCGTCCGCGATCATGCCCATGAGTTCATAGGTAAAGCCCTGGTCTTCGCCGGAATCGTTGACGTATTCAAACGGGGGTGTGGCCAAGTCACTTGCGACGGTGAACTTGCCATTCTCGACGAGTGTGTAGGTGCTCGAGGCGTTCTGGGAGGACGAACAGCCGCTCGCGCCGATGGTGGTGGCAAGGGCCACAACGATCGTCGCGAAGGCGCAGACGATGCGCCGGGTCAACTGGACATGTGCCGAGCGGTGGCGACGTTCGAAGTGTCGTTTCATCTGGAATCCTTTGCTTGGGCATGATGGGTCGGCATTGTGGGTCAATGAGGCGCATCAAGACATTTGGATAAAGAATAGCACCCAGATTTCCTTGTTTTTACACGGGGTGGACACTGTTGTCATTTATTGGCCCACAGCACAGTCCATGCAATTTTTTAGAAGGCTGCAGTGCGCGCAAGGCCAGGTGGCATATTAGGATGGTTGATAATACAGAATGTTTCATCGTTTCTGCCGCGGGACGTCTTTTGCCCTTTAAGGCTGAATTTAGCGAGAGAGGTCTTTGTATGTCGAGTCCGACACAAGAGAAGCTAACTCTGATGCGCTATATAGAGTTGCTCGAGGAAGATGACCTTGTTGTTTCCAGACCGAGCGCTTCGTGCGACCAGCGCATTGAGTTTGCGACTGACGACTCGCGCCAGGTGCGTCCGGGCACGTTGTTTGTCTGCAAGGGCCGCGCGTTTAAGCGCGAGTACCTGCTTTCGGCAATCGCCGATGGCGCCGTGGCCTACGTTTCCAAGGTCGATTACGATGTTGATCTTCCCGCGGTGATTGTGAGTGATATTCGTCGCACGCTCGCCGTGGTGGCAGATGCCTTTTATGGGCACCCGTCGGGTAGGGTGAAGGTCTGCGCCTTTACAGGTACCAAGGGCAAGTCGACCTGTAGCTTTTATCTGCGCGGCATTCTCGCCAACGAGGCCAAGCTTACGGGCTGTCATCGACCCGCTCTTAATACGGGCATTGAGTTCGACGACGGCATCGAGACGGGTCCTTCCAAGCTGACGACTCCCGAATCCTTTCTGCTGCAGTCTCGCATCGCACATGCTGCGGAGGCGGGTGTCCCGTGGCTGGTTATGGAGGCATCGAGCCAGGGCCTCAAATACGAGCGCACGGGCAAGATCGCCTTTGAAGTCGGCGCCTTTACCAATATCGGCGAGGATCACATTTCGCCGATTGAGCATCCGACGCTCGAGGATTACTTTGCCAGCAAGCTCAAAATTTTCTCGCAGAGCCGTTTTGCCGTGGTCAATCTCGATATGGATAAGGTCGATCGTGTGCTCGAGGCGGCATCTCGTTGCGAACGTACGGTGACGTTCTCCCTGACCGACGAGCGTGCCGACGTGCTTGCGCTGGCGATTCGCAATGGTGACTGCGGCGTGGTGGCAACGGTGCGCACGCCCCGCTTTACGCGCGACATTGTGATTCCCACGCCGGTTAAGTTCAATGTGTCCAACGCGCTTGCCGCTATTGCCTGCGCCGAGGCCCTGGGCATTTCCGAAGAGGGTATCGTCCACGGCTTTGAGGGCGTCTTCGTTCCCGGCCGTATGGAGCTCTATCCGTCCGTATCGGGCAAAATCTTGGGTATCGTCGATTTTGCACATAACGGCATGAGCCTCGAGACACTCCTGCGCGACTTGCGCGAGAACTATCCCGAGCGCGAGCTGGCGGTTGTATTTGGCGCTACGGGCGGTAAGGGTGTCGATCGGCGCACCACAATGGGTATCGCCGCTGGCAAGTATGCCGACCGAATCGTGATTACCGAGGATGACCCCGGCCCCGAGGATGTCGAGGATATTTGCGCCGAGATCGCGCGCAACGTTCAAGCGCAGGGAAATGATAACTGGCAAATCGTGACTGATCGCGTTGCCGCTATCGAGACTGCCGTGCGCGAAACCGTCCGTCCTGCCGTGGTCATCGTGACCGGTAAGGGCGAGGAAGAGCGTATGCTGCGCAAGAACGGACCCGAGCCTTGTGAGCGCGACGGTTCGATTCTCAAGCGCACCCTTGCGGCGTACGACGCCTAAGACCAGAAGCCCCTTCTACGTAAACGGAGTAACCATGTCCCACAATACCCTGCCGACCGTTGCCGAGCTTTCGGGCGAGATGCGCGAGCGCTTGGCCAAGGTCAAGTACGTCTTTACCGACCTGGATGCCACGATGCTCGCGCCCGGCTCGTGCGTGCTGCGCGACAACGACGGCAACCCTTCGACCAAACTCGTCGAGGCCGTCGTGGCGCTCGCTCGCGCTGGTATCCAGGTGGTTCCCACCTCGGGCCGCAACCGTACCATGATCCACGAGGACGCGCGCGTGCTCGGCCTCAACTCCTACATCGGCGAGATGGGCGGCCTGGTCATGTACGACCTCAAAGCCAACGATTGGGAGTATCTGACCGGCGACATGCCCTACGACTCCTCTTGCGGCCTCACGCCGCACCAGGTGATCGAGCAGACCGGCGTGTGCGAGAAGATCCTCGCCCGCTGGCCGCACAAGATCGAGTATCACAACGACATGTCGACCGGCTACAAGTACCGTGAGGTCACCGTCGGCATGCGCGGCGATGTGCCCGACGATGAGGTTCAGGCCATCCTGGACGAGGCCGGCTGCGGTCTGATCTGGGCTTGCAACGGCCACCTGACGCATCTGTCCAAGCCGACGACGCTCGAGCTCGATCGCGTCGAGGACGGTCGCGCATTCAACATCAACCCCGCGGGCCTCAACAAAGGCGTCGCCATTGCGCGCTTCTGCGAGCACCTAGGGATCGAGCGCGAGGAGACGCTTGCGCTCGGCGACTCCGAGTCCGACTTCTACATGGCCGACCATGTTGGCATGTTCTGCCTGGTCGAGAACGGTCTGACGAGCGCCGGCGCGCCTGAGTTCCTGGCTGCTTGCGAGAACGCTTTCGTTACGCGTGGCAAAATTATCGACGGTTGGGCGGCGACGGCAGAGCTGCTGGTCGCGGCGCGTTCGTAGCGCGGCGTCGCCGCACTTGGACATGTCTTTTCGAGAGAGACTGGTGAGGTAATGTCCGATATCGAGAATCCGGCAGGCGACACGCGCCCGATTGGCGTGTTCGATTCTGGTTTGGGCGGTCTGACGGTTGCGCGCGCCATCGCGACGGCGCTGCCGCACGAGTCCGTCTACTACTTTGGCGACACCAAGCGCTGTCCCTACGGCACGCGCACCGAGGATGAGGTGCGCTCGTTTGCGTTGCAGGCGGGTCGTTGGCTTTCGAAGCACGACGTCAAGATTATGGTCATCGCCTGCAACACGGCGACCGCTGCGGCCTTGCGTCTGGCCCAGCAGGTGCTCGACGTTCCCGTGATCGGAGTGATCGCCCCGGGCGCGCGCGCCGCCATCAACAGCACGCGTACGCGTCGCGTGGGCGTGCTCGCCACCAACCTCACCATTCGCTCGGGCGCCTACACGCGCGCCATCCAGGATTTGGATGCTGGTGTCGATGTGTATGGCTGCCCGGCTTCGAGCTTTGTCGAGGTCGTCGAGCACGAGCTCGCCTCGGGCGCGCATCTGCAGGAGCAGTGGCTCGAGAACGAGGATATTTTTGATACGCCAGCCGTTCGCGCGCTGGTTGGCGCCACAGTCGAGCCGCTGCACGATCGTGGCATCGATACCGTGGTACTCGGCTGCACGCATTTCCCGCTGCTCGTGGGGCCTATTCGCCATGCGCTGGGTCCCGGAGTGCGCGTGGTGAGTTCCGCCGAGGAGACCACGCGCGAGCTGACCGATATTCTCACGCGCCGCGAGCAGCTGGCGGGCGACGCAGCCGAGCCGCAGCATCGCTTTGCCACCACGTCTGACAACATTGCCGAGTTTGCGGTGGCGGGTAGCTTTATCTTTGGCCAGCCGCTCAAAAGCATCGAGCATGTCGATATCGACGAACTCGGTTAGGCTCGCAATGTCGCCGGAGTCTTTGCCGCATCTTTTGCCGAAAGGATAGTTCCATGGAATACATGCAGGTCAACCGCGCCAACGGCCGCGCCGCCAACGAGCTGCGCCCCGTTAAGCTCACCCGCGGCGTTATGAAGCACGCCCACGGCTCGTGCCTGGCCGAGTTCGGCGACACGCGCGTACTGTGCGCCGCCACCATCGAGGAGGGTGTGCCGGGTTGGCGCAAGGGCGCCAAGGCCGGCTGGGTAACGGCGGAATATGCGATGCTGCCGGCCTCGACCGGTAAACGCTGCAAGCGCGAGCATGCCAACCGCAAGGGCCGCTCCATGGAGATCGAGCGGCTTATCGGCCGCAGTCTGCGTACCGTCGTCAACATGAAGGCGCTCGGCGAGTACACCGTTACCGTCGACTGCGATGTGATCCAGGCCGATGGCGGCACGCGTACGGCGAGCATTACCGGTGCCTGGTTGGCGCTGCACGACGCCCTTGCCATGTGGGTCGAGGCGGGCAAACTCGAGCGCATCCCGCTCACGGGCCAGGTTGCCGCCATTTCCATGGGCGTCGTCGACGGCAACACCCTGCTCGACTTGGATTATTCCGAGGACAGCCACGCCGAGGTCGACATGAACCTCGTCGCCACCGATTCCGGTGAGATGATCGAGCTCCAGGGTACCGGCGAGCAGACGCCCTTCGATCGCAAGCGTCTCAACGCCCTGCTCGACCTGGGCGACAAGGGTATCGCCGAGCTCATCGAGCTTCAGCGCCAAGCCCTCGCCTAACCTGCCAAAAAGGAATGTTAATTTTGGCAGGTTTTATCTGGGAAAACGTCGAAGTATAAGACTGCCGTTGATTGAGACGGGAGAGAGACCGAAGTCCTCGTCGTCCTCAACTCGGCATTGCTATAGAGACAAGGAGGCCAGTTATGGCACTTGAGAAGATCGACATCGACACCCTCGACCCGGCGGCGACCATCGTCGTGGCAACCGGAAACGCTCATAAGCTCACCGAGATCGAGGCCATTTTGGGCAAGGTCATGCCCGAGGTGCGCTTTGTGGCGCTCGGCCAGCTGGGCGATTTTGAGGACCCCGAGGAAAACGGCACGACGTTTTTGGAGAACGCCATCATCAAGGCGCAGGCTGCCGTCGAGGAGACGGGGCTCATGGCCATTGCCGACGATTCGGGCTTGGTCGTTGATGCCCTGGACGGCGAGCCGGGCGTGTATAGCGCGCGCTATGCGGGCGTGCATGGCGACGATGCCGCCAACAACGCCAAGCTGCTCGTTAACTTGGAAGGCGTGGCAGACGAGGATCGCACCGCGCGTTTTATGAGTGTCGTCGCGCTCATCGACACGGATGGTCTGGTCACCTATGGTGAGGGCGCCTGCGAGGGCGTTATCGCGCACGAGGGCCGCGGCGATCACGGCTTTGGCTACGACCCGCTGTTCCTGCCGGTCGACACGCCGGGCAAGACCATGGCCGAGCTGACGGCTGACGAGAAGAACGCCATCAGCCATCGTTTCCACGCGCTCGAGCATCTGTCCGCCAAGCTGACGGGCGAGGAGTAGACCGTGCGTGCGGTGGTGCAGCGCGTGCTCAACGCCGGCGTGACGGTCGACGGCGAGTGCGTGGGCCGCATTGGACGCGGCTACCTGGTGCTGCTGGGTGTGGGCCATGGCGATACGCGTGCCGAGGCCGACAAGCTGTGGGGCAAGCTCCGCGGGCTGCGTATCAACGAGGACGAGAACGGCAAGACCAACTTGGCGCTTGCCGATGTCGACGGCGAGGTGCTCGTGGTGTCGCAGTTCACGCTGTTCGCCGACTGCCGCCACGGTCGCCGTCCGTCGTTTACGGATGCCGGCGCCCCCGATGTCGCCAACGAGCTCTACGAGTACTTCCTGACGCTCGTTCGTCAAGATGTCGAACACGTGGCGCACGGCATCTTTGGCGCCGATATGAAAGTCGATCTCGTCAACGACGGCCCATTCACCATCGTCTTGGACACCGACAACCTTTAGGTTACGCGGTTTTACCAAACCGCGTAACAACTGGTCATGCGAGGTTGTCGTCTGGTACGTATTTGGGACGGGGCTTATTTAGCTACTTGCGTATGGCCACAACAGGGTGCTATAGTATTAGAGTTTTGTCTATCTTAGGGGTATTATCCCCTTTTTGAATTGCACCTTCTGGAGGCCCTGTTCATGGAAGAGATGGAAGTCAATCACGTCGACGACATCCACGAGAAGCTGACCGATATGGTGGGCGATCGCGTCAAGGTGAAGGCCAACATGGGCCGTACCCGCGTCGTCGAGCGCATGGGCACCATCAAGAGCGTCCACCCCGCCGTCTTTATCGTCGAGGTTGACGAGCGTCGCGGCCGCAAGTCGCGTCAGTCCTACCAGTATATCGATGTCCTCACCGGTCAGGTCGAGCTGTTCGACCCCGAGAGCGGCGAGCACATCTTTACCCCGCTCGGCAATCAGCTCGAGGAGCATTAACGGTGACCGATCGGTCCCTGACTCTTTCCGCGCCGGCAAAGATTAACCTCTACCTGGGGGTTCATACCGAGCGCGATGACCGCGGCTACCACAGGGTCGATTCCCTGATGGCGGCCGTCGGTCTTTCCGATACCGTGACGGTCACGCCGGCGCAGGCGCTGACCGTCCAGACGGTTCCGGCATCCGATTTTCCCATGCAAAAAAATACGGCTTATCGGGCGGCAATCGCTATGGCCGAACATTACGGTCGCGATGCCAACGTGTGCGTGACGATCGAAAAGCGTATCCCGCTGTGCGCCGGCCTGGGAGGTCCCTCGACGGATGCCGCCGCGGTCATTGTTGCCTTGACCGAGCTGTGGGATATCGACCGCACCGATCCTGCGCTGGACGAGATTGCGCGGGGCATTGGTGCCGACGTCCCGTTCTTTTTGCACGCGAGCCCTGCGTTTTACGTAGGTGGGGGAGACGTGCTGGCAACTGAGTACCCCGCGCTGCCCGCGACGCCCGTCGTACTGGTTAAGCCGCGCGAGGCAAGCGTTTCGACAATTGAAGCCTATCGACGTTTTGACGAGGCCCCGGTGCCTGCGGACAAGCCCGGCGCGATAGCTTCTGCCTTGCGTGCTGGTGATGCCGAGACGGCATATGCGCTCATCCATAACAACCTGGGTGTCATTTCCGCACAGATGGAGCCGCAGATTCAAACGGTTCTCGATTGGCTGCGTAAACAGGACGGCACCGTTGCTGTAGATGTGTGCGGATCGGGCGCCTGTTCGTTTGCCATTTGCGACACCGCCGCCACGGCCGAAAGGCTTGCGGACGCTGCCCAGCAAAAAGGCTGGTGGGCCTGCGCGACGGAGCTCATTCCCAACACGGTTCGCGTCGAAGTGCCAAAGAAGTAAAAATTTCTCTAGCACACGACGGAAATCTTTGTTACTATAGTCGAGCTAACGGGTTGTGGCTCAGTTTGGTAGAGCACTGCGTTCGGGACGCAGGGGTCGCTGGTTCAAATCCAGTCAACCCGACCAGAGCATGAGGAGGGACCGCTTCTTGCGGTCCCTTTTTTTAGCTATTGTTGTGATACCGCGATACCCGCGGTATACTCATTCGAGCTTGTCTCGCTGTATTGTGGAGGTCTACATGATTGGACTGAGGGCTCCTGAGCTCATCATTATTCTCGTCGTTGTCCTGATTATCTTCGGGCCCAAGAACCTGCCGAAGCTCGGCAAGTCCCTCGGCTCTACCGTCAAGAATATCCGCGAGGGTATGGAGGGCGACGATAAGGCCGAGACCAAGCAGGCCGAGGAGGTCGTGGTCGAGCAGTCCGAGGAGGACAAGGAGATCGCTGAGCTCGAGGCCAAGCTCGCTGCTGCCAAGAAGAAGCAGGCAGAGGACAGCGACGCGGACGCAGAGTAGTCCCATCCCTTTGGGGTGAGCACCTGACCGGCTTGCCCGCAGGCTAGCCGGTCTTTTTCGTTTTGTTGACAGTTGATTGTTTGATCAGAGTTGGGGAGATATCCGTATGGACGCAAGCCAGATCGTACTGACCGCTGAGGGCCGCCAGAAGCTCGTCGAGGAGCTCGCCTGGCGTGAGGGCGATTACGCCAAGGAGATCGTCGAGGACATCAAGGAAGCCCGCGCGTTCGGCGACCTTTCGGAGAACTCCGAGTACGATGCCGCCAAGGACAAGCAGGCCCAGAATGCTGCTCGTATCGCCGAGATCCAGGCCATTCTTGCCAACGCTCAGGTTGCTGCCACCACGGGCGATCTGACCGTCTCCATCGGTTCCACCGTTTCGCTGATTGATCCCAACGGCGAGGTCATGGAAGTCACGCTCGTCGGTACCACCGAGACCAACTCGCTCGAGCACAAGATTTCCAACGAGTCTCCGGTCGGTCACGCCATCATCGGTCACGGCGAGGGCGACTCCGTCGAGGTCGTTACGCCTTCCGGCAAGACTCGCGTCTACACCATCGCCAAGATCGCACGCTAGACCACGGTCCCGCGTAAAGGTATGTTTTCGCTCCCTGGGACCGAATCCTGGGGAGCGTTTTAGTTTGAGGAGCTAACTTATGGCAGAGAACCAGAACGCCGCCGATCAGGCATCGACGCTCAACGACGAGCGCGCCACCCGCCTGGCCAAGCGCGCCGCCCTGTTCGAGGCGGGCCAGAACCCCTATCCCGAGCACTCTGAGCTTGAGGACTACGTCGCCGATATCGAGACTAAGTACGCCGATCTTGCCGATGGTGAGGACACCGAGGATGTCGTGAAGATCGCCGGCCGTGTGGTCGCCAAGCGCGGTCAGGGCAAGATCATGTTCATCGTCGTGCGCGATGCGACTGCCGAGATTCAACTGTTCTGCCGCATCAACGACATGGACGAGGCTGCCTGGAATACGCTCAAGGCCCTCGACCTGGGCGACATCCTGGGCGTGACCGGCGTGGTCGTGCGCACCCAGCGCGGCCAGCTTTCCGTTGCCCCTAAGAGCGCGACCCTGCTTTCCAAGGCCGTTCGTCCGCTGCCCGAGAAGTTCCACGGTCTTTCCGACAAGGAGACCCGCTATCGCCAGCGCTATGTTGACCTGATCGCCAACGACGACGTTCGCGAGACCTTCCGTAAGCGTTCGCAGATTCTCTCCACCTTCCGTCGCTTTATGGAGTCCGACGGCTACATGGAGGTCGAGACCCCCATCCTGCAGACCATCCAGGGCGGCGCTACTGCCAAGCCGTTCATTACCCACTTCAACGCGCTCGATCAGGAGTGCTACCTGCGTATTGCCACCGAGCTGCACCTCAAGCGCTGCATCGTCGGTGGTTTTGAGCGCGTGTTCGAGATCGGCCGCATCTTCCGTAACGAGGGCATGGACCTCACCCACAACCCCGAGTTCACCACGATGGAGGCCTACCGTGCCTTCTCCGACCTCGAGGGCATGAAGGCGCTCGCCCAGGGCGTCATTAAGGCGGCTAACAAGGCCATCGGCAACCCCGAGGTCATCGAGTACCAGGGCCAGACCATCGACCTTTCTGGTGAGTGGGCCAGCCGTCCCATGACCGACATCGTCTCCGATGTGCTCGGCAAGCAGGTCACCATCGACACGCCGGTCGAGGAGCTTGCTTCCGCCGCGCGCGAGAAGGGCCTGGAGATTAAGCCCGAGTGGACCGCCGGCAAGATTATCGCCGAGATCTACGATGAGCTGGGCGAGGACACCATCGTCAACCCGACCTTCGTGTGCGATTACCCCATCGAGGTCAGCCCGCTTGCCAAGCGTTTTGAGGACGACCCGCGCCTGACGCACCGCTTTGAGCTGGTTATTGCCGGCCACGAGTACGCCAACGCGTTCTCCGAGCTCAACGACCCGGTCGACCAGGCCGAGCGCTTTGCCGCCCAGATGGCCGAGAAGGCCGGCGGCGACGATGAGGCCATGGAGTATGACGAGGACTACGTGCGCGCCCTCGAGTACGGTATGCCTCCCGCGGGCGGTATTGGCATTGGTATCGACCGCGTGGTCATGCTGCTTACCAACCAGGCTTCTATCCGCGACGTGCTGCTGTTCCCGCACATGAAGCCCGAGAAGGGTTTCCAGTCCGGTGCCGCTGCCGCCAAGGCTGCCGAGGCCGGCAACGCCGCGAGCCCATTCGTTAAGTCGCTTAAGCCCACGCTCGATTACTCCAAGATCGCCGTTGAGCCGCTGTTTGAGGAGTTCGTCGACTTTGATACCTTCTCCAAGAGCGACTTCCGCGCTGTGAAGGTCAAGGCATGCGAGGCCGTCAAGAAGTCCAAGAAGCTGCTGAACTTTACGCTCGACGACGGCACCGGCACCGACCGCACCATCCTCTCCGGTATTCACGCTTATTACGAGCCCGAGGACCTGGTTGGCAAGACCTTGCTCGCCATCACCAACCTGCCTCCGCGCAAGATGATGGGTATTCCCAGCTGCGGCATGCTGATCAGCGCTGTCCACGAGGAGGAGGGCGAGGAGCGCCTCAACCTGATCCAGCTCGACGCCTCCATCCCCGCCGGCGCAAAGATGTACTAACTTGTTACGCGGTTCTACGAACCGCGTAACGGCTCGACGCTGCGCGACGTCCAGGGCGACAATTTGTCATTCAAAAGGCAAGGCATGACCAGAAGGTCTATGCCTTGCCT
>UQYA01000037.1 GCA_900545165.1 uncultured Collinsella sp. | reverse complement strand
TTATCGTCGGCAGCGTCAGATGTGTATAAGAGACAGGGCCGATGCCGATGCGATCTTTGGCGCCCTGTCTGCCAACGGCGTTACCTGCGACGATCTGGTTGTCGCCGTGGGCGATGCCGTAACCTGCTCGGTTGTTAGCTGGTGCGCCATCCAGTGGTGCGGTCGCACCGAGTGCGCGCTGCTGCCGACGACCTTCGACGCCATGCTCACGGTCGCGACGACCATGAAGCCGCTCGTCGCCTCGTCGGCCAATGCGCTTCCCGCCATCGCGTTCCGTCCCGAACCGGGCTTGGTCGTGTGTGACCTCGACCTTGTTCGCGAGGCGGACCCCGAGGACCTCAAGCTCGGCTATGTGGTACTTGTTGGCACCATGCTTTCGAGCAGTAAGTCCCGCTGGAATCAGTTTACTGAGACCGTCCCCGAGATTCTCGCGGGCGAGGAGGTCGCGCTCGTCAATGCCGTTCAATGGTCTCAGACTGCCCGTAAAGACGTACTGATGGCCACGAACCCGAGTGCTCGCCATGCGCTCGATTTTGGCAAGACGGGGGAGCGTACCCTGCGCGCCTGCTTGGGCGATGCGGCTTCGCAGGTCCCTGCCTACCAGCTGTTGTCCGAGGGCATGCGCTTTGAGGCGCGCCTAGCACATGATGCCTGTGACTTCGATATCGATTACGTCTTTGAGGTCGATGACTGCCTGGAGGACTTTGGTATCGAGGAACTTGCCTTCGATCTGGAGCCTGCCGCATATATCGAGGAGTTCCGCAAGCAGCAGTTCGCTCGCTCGAACCGCAGCATGTTGCCGCTGCCCGCGGCACTTGGCGCCATTCGTCTAACGAGCGTTGAGGACGAGGTTCTTGAGCGCCATGTTCACGCCTACTTGGCTTCTCGCAAAGAACTTCTCTAAGATTTATTGACATCCATCGTCTTTCGTATCATGTTGAGGGGCGGGTTTTCAATCGGTTGCGGATCGCATGCGATTCCGTCGTCCGGTTGAGACCCGTCCCGTCTTTATAGAGACAATAAGAAAGGAATCTGCATGTCTGAGTTTGCTGCCGGTCCTGCCGGTCGTATCGAACGTGTCCGTGCCCTGATGGTCGAGCGCGGCTACGACGCTATCGTGGTACGCGACGAGGCCAATCTTCGTTGGCTCACGGGCGTGAAAGGCGTCTTCGACTACACCTTCGAGTTCCCGCACGCGGCGTTTATTACGGCTGACCAGTGCCTGTTCCATACCGACTCGCGCTACCTCAACAGCTTTGAGGAGAACACGCCCGCCGGCAGCCCCTGGGTCTACGACATGGACGAGGGCACCATCCCCGGTTGGGTCGCCGGCAAGATTGCAGCCAACAAGTGCCGCGTCTGCGCTGTCGAGGACGATATGCAGATCAACTTCTACCAGGGCATTCAGCGCGGCCTGGAGGATCGTTCCGTCGCCTGCATGTTGCCGCTGATGCATGACGACATCCGCAAGATGCGCGCCATCAAGGACGCCGAGGAGATCGAGCTCATGCGACACGCACAGTCGATCACCGACGCCGCCTTCCAGCACATGCTCGGCTTTATTAAGCCTGGTATGACCGAGAAGCAGGTTCGCAACGAGCTCGAGAACTTTATGTTCGCCAACGGCGCCGACAGCCTTGCCTTCGGCTCCATCGTGGCGAGCGGTCCCAACACCGCCAACCCGCATGCCGTCCCGAGCGACCGTGTCATCGAGAAGGGCGACTTCGTCCTGATGGACTACGGCGCGGGCTACTGCGATTATCGTTCCGACATGACACGCACTGTTGTGATGGGCGAGCCCACGCAGGAGCAGCTTGACCTGTACGCGCTCGTGCGCCGTACGCACGAGGAGTGCGTCGCCGCCATCCATCCGGGCGTCGAGGGCAACGACATTTTCAAGCTTTCCAAGAAGATCATCGGCGATGCCGGCTATGGCGATTACTACAACCATGGTCTGGGCCACGGCGTGGGCATCGACATCCATGAGCTGCCCAACTTCAACCGCAGCAAGAATATCATCGAGGTCGGCTCGGTTGTCACCATGGAGCCCGGCGTGTACCTGCCCGGCGTGGGCGGCGTGCGCCTGGAGGACTACGGCGTCGTAACCGAGAACGGCTATGAGCCCTTCACCAAGACCCCGCACGACCTGCACGTCATCGACTGCTAAGCCATCCAGTTGGGTTTTTTGGAGGCGGGGCGTCCGAAATGATTCGGGCGCCCCGCGTTCTCTTTTTATGCGCACGCCGTAGGCGCCGCCTGCAAGTGTATAATTTCGGTCGTATGTAATTTGGACGCTTGTGCGTTCTGCCCATAACAAGAAAGGTCGCTATGCCTACCATTTCTACCGCCGACTTCAAGAACGGCCTCGGTCTCCGCATTAAGGACAAGGTCTACACCATCGTCGAGTTCCAGCATGTCAAGCCGGGCAAGGGTGGCGCGTTTGTGCGCTACAAGACCCGCGACATCAAGAGCGGCCGCGTCGTCGAGAACACCTGCAACGCCGGCACCAAGTTCGAGAGCGTCATGCTCACCACCCGTGAGTTCCAGTACCTCTACAACGATGGCGCCGACTACATCTTCATGGACAACGAGACCTATGAGCAGGTTCCCGTTCCCGAGGACATGGTGGGCGAGAACTCCAAGTGGCTGCGCGAGAACGACATCTGCCAGCTGCTCTTCGCCGACGATGAGCTCATGGGCGTGACGCCGCCGATGTTCATCGAGACCACCATCGTCCAGACCGACCCGGGCTTTAAGGGCGACACCGTCCAGGGTTCCACCAAGCCGGCCACGATTGACACCGGCGCTGTCATCCAGGTCCCCATGTACCTCAACGAGGGCGAGGTCATCAAGGTTGACACCCGCGACGGCAAGTTCGTTTCCCGCGTCTAGCAACCAACTCTTCTAGGAGGACTCATGCCCCAGGAAATCAAGATTGACGGCATCGGCATTTCGCCCGATGTTCTGACCGCCATCGTCTCGCGCGCCGTGTCGGATGTCGAGGGCATCGCCTCCGTTGGCGTCAAGGACCTTGCCACCAACCTTGTCTCCATGATGCTCTCGTCCAAGGCCCCGGCTTCCGAGCCGGCGGTCGAGGCCGAGGTCGCTGGCGACAAGCTCGCACTCACCGTGCGTGTCGTGGTGTTCTTTGGCTATCCGTTCAAGAAACTCGCCGAGGCCGTTCGCGCCGCCGTGGTCGCCGCCATCGATGCCCAGGTGGGCGTCGAGGTCGAGCGCGTTGACGTTTGCATTGACGGCCTCGTTTTCCCCAAGGAGTAACCTTTGAGCCTTAAGGTTTATCGCGGGCGCACGCTTGCCCGCAGTCAGGCGCTGCAGCTGCTGTTCCAGGCCGAGGCCACGGACAGCCCGCTCGAGCGCGTCCTCGAGGGCGATTTCCTGATCTCGAAGGGTCCCCTCGACTCCTATGCGCTCGAGCTTTGCCGTGGTGCCTACGAGCATATCGATCGCATCGACTGTGCCCTGCGCGCCGTCGCCAAGAACTGGGATCTTATGCGCATGCCCGGCGCCGACCGCAACCTGCTGCGTATCGCCGTCTACGAGATGCGCTTCCTCACCGACGAGGAGGTCTCGGACGCCATCGTGATCAATGAGGCCGTCGAGCTTGCCAAGGCCTATGGCACCGACCAGTCCGCGTCGTTTGTCAACGGCGTGCTGGGCAAGATCGCTCGCAGCGAGGAGCTGCCGGGCGAGGACCTGTACCAAGAGCTGCTGGCCGAGGATCGCGCTCGCGAGGAGGCACAGGCTGCCGAGGCTGCCGCAAAGGTTGCGGCTGCTCAGGCCGAGGCTGGCGTGCTGGCCGAGGGCGCGGACGCTGCTGAGGCCGTCGAGGCCGACTCCGTCGAGGAGTAGCCATGCCAGAGGGTTCCGTCCGCAATTTCGACGAGATCTCGGACCGCTTGGACCAGATCATCGCTACCGTTCGCTCCAAGGATACCTCCTTGGAGCGTTCGCTCGATTTGTTTGACGAAGCGATTGAGCTGGGCTCCCGCGCGGTCGATATGGTCGACAAGTTTGAGCTGACGCCGCGAGAGGCCGACAAGCTCGAGCAGGAATACGATGAGGATGCGGCAAACGAATCCCAGGATAGCTAGGCCGCATCTCCGGATACGAATGGTTGATGGCATTCATGAAACGCGTGCGTCTTGATGACGAACTGATTTCACAGGGCATCTGCGCCGATCGCGCGGATGCCCTTCGCACTCTTATGGCCGGCTTGGTCTCGAGTGGCGGTGAGCGCTTGACTTCGCCGGGCCTTAAGGTAATCCCGGGGCTGCCGCTGCACGTGAAGGGGCGCATTCCCTATGTTGGCCGCGGCGGTCTTAAGCTCGAAGGCGCGCTTGATGCGTTTGGCATCAATCCGACGGGCCTTGCCTGTTTGGATGTGGGCTGCTCTACCGGGGGTTTTACCGATTGCCTGCTCAAGCGCGGAGCTGCGACCGTTGTCTCTGTGGACGTGGGTCGCGCCCAGTTCGATTGGTCGTTGCGTCAGGACGATCGCGTGACGCTGCATGAGCGCACAAACGTGACGCAGCTGCCTGAGCTTGGCTATGCCGGCGCCATCGACCTGGCTGTGTGTGATGTCTCGTTTACCAGCATCGCGAACATTATCGATGCGGTACTGGCGTGCCTGGCGCCTACGGGTGCATTCTGCACGCTCGTAAAGCCGCAGTTTGAAGCTCCGGCGGCGCTGGTGGGCGAGGGCGGCATTGTGACCGATCCCGCTGTGCGCCGCGATACGCTCGTGGCGGCGGTTGAGCTCTTTGCTGCCAAGGGGCTGTTCCCGGTCGATGTGTGCGTGTCGCCCATTCATGGTGCCAAGGGCAACGTTGAGTTTTTCCTATACGGCACGAGATTTGAATCTGGCGACCGCTCGCAAGACGTGCTGCAATCCCAGGTATCGGTTTTGAGCGAGAAAGCTGCAACGCTATGAAGGTCTTTCTGGTTCCCAATTACTACAAGCAAGAGGCGGTCGAGAGCGGCCTGATGCTCGAGCTTTGGCTGACGCGCCAGGGCTATGAGGTCGCATGGGCTGCCGACCAGCGATCGAAGATTCAAAGCACACCTGATATCGACGGCTCCGATCTGGTCATTACGCTCGGCGGCGACGGTACATTGCTGCGCGCTGCCCGCATCCTCAACCATCGCGAGATTCCTATCCTCGGTCTTTCCTATGGTCACCTGGGCTTTTTAACTGCTGCGAGTCCCGAGGAGCGCGACATTCTGCAGGTCGTGAGCGACGCCCTGTCCGGCGAGCTGCATGTGAGCCGTCGCGCTACCATCGCCGCGGATATCGTGTCCGTGCGCGAAGACGGTACGAAGGATGTCGTGCGCACCTTCGCCCTCAACGACATGGCGCTTACCCGCGGTCCGCTGTCCGATATGGTCGAGTTCGACATCACGGTGTCCGGCCATCATATCGACCGCCTACGCGGTGACGGTGTCGTCGTTTCGACGGCGACTGGTTCTACGGGGTACGCGCTCAGTGCCGGTGGCCCCATCGTGAGCCCCGACTATACGGGCATGGTCTGCGTACCCATTGCGCCGCACACCATTCAGGCCCGTGCCTTCTTGACTTCGCCGAGTGATGTCGTCGAAATCTTTATGTCCGATGATCGCCCGAGTGTTCCGGCGATTGCTATCGATGGGCAGTTTATTACCTGCGATGGCACCGTTGAGAGCGTGGCGGTGCGCCGCGGGCCCGGAGATGTGTTGCTGCTGGATTACGGCCCCGAGAGCTTCTATAACTCGGTGAGCCGCGTATTCTACGGAGTCCGTCATGATCGATGAGCTGCAGGTTTCTAACATTGCACTCATTCGCGAGGCGACGCTGGTGCCGAGTGCCAGCCTGACTGTCCTGACCGGCGAGACCGGCGCCGGCAAGACCGCGCTGCTCTCGGCCCTCAAGCTTATTTTGGGTGAGCGCGCGGATTCGTCGACGGTGCGCGAGGGCGAGGCGCTGGCGAGCGTCGAGGCGCGCCTGTTTGACGGCCCGCACGACACGGAGGGCTTCACCGTGCAGCGCAGTCTTTCTGCCGAGGGCCGCAGCCGCGTGAAGATTGACGGCCGTATCGCCAGTGTGCGCGAGCTTTCGGAACGCGTTGGCGTGATGATGGATCTGTGCGGCCAACACGAGCACCAGCGCTTGCTCGATCCGGCGCATCATGTTGCGATGGTCGATGCCTGGGCAGGGCGCCCTGCACTCGAGGCGCTCGAGCACTACCGCGCCTGCTTTAAGGCTTCGCGCGCTGCCGCTAAGGAGGTTCGACGTGTCGAAGAAGCCTCGCGTGCGCAGGGGAGCCGCGTCGAGGAAGCGCGCTTTGCGCTCGAGCGCATCGGCGAGGTCGACCCCAAACCGGGCGAGTATGAGGAACTCGAGGAACTGCTGCCGCGCTCCGAACATGCCGAGGTGCTGGTTGCCACAGCTAACGATGCCCATGCATCGCTTGCCTCTGAAGGGGGAGCGCTCGATGCCGTGAACAGCGCCGTGGCAGAACTTTCCCGTATGGCTACCGTCGATCGCAAACTTGGCGACATTGCCGATGCGCTTTCGGATGCCTGTATCTCCCTTGAGGATTGCGCGAACGAGCTTCGTTCCTATCGCGATGGCGTCGCCTTCGACCCGCGCGAGCTCGCTCGCATGCGTGAGCGGTATTCCGACCTCAAGGGCCTGTTGCGTCAGTGGGGTCCCACCATGGACGATGTTTTTGCCATGCGCGATCGCTCGCAAGAGCTGCTGTCCCTGGTCGATGATGGCGATGAGCAGATCAAAAAGGCGCGTGAGGCACTCGGGAGCGCTGAGCGCGAGTTGTTTGCCGCTGCCAAGGCACTTAAGCGCGCTCGCAATACGGCGGCCCCGCGCTTCTGCCACGAGGTTGGCCGCCAGATGGCGCGCTTGGAGATGGGTAGTGCCGAGCTCGTCTGGGAGTCGCGCGATCTTCCCCGTGCTGAGTGGACGCCCGTTGGTCCTTCGAGCTACGAGCTGCTATACCGCAGCGGTGCCGGCTTGACGCCACGTCCCCTTCGCCGCATTGCGTCGGGCGGCGAGCTCAGCCGCGTCATGCTGGCAAGCAAGGTTGTCCTCGGTAACGCGGACGGTGTTGATACGTTGGTGTTTGACGAGGTCGATGCTGGTGTCGGTGGCTCCACGGCGCGTGCACTTGCGGGCGTGCTGACAGATCTCGCCGCTACGCATCAGGTGATTGTCGTAACCCACTTGGCGCAGGTTGCCGTCATGGCCGACAAGCATTATGTCGTCAGCAAGGAACCGGGCGATGTTCCCCAGACGCATTTGGACGAGGTAACCGGCGAAGCGCGTACCGCCGAGATCGCCCGTATGTTGAGCGGCGATCAATCGGAGGCGAGCTTGGCGCATGCCAAGCAGATGCTTGAAGAAGCACGAGGCTAGAATGAGCCGGCGGTGTTGGGGGGGGAATATCGGTAATTGTTGTCCCGCCGCTTGCTTGTCTGGCCCGACTGTTAGAAAACTATGCCGGTTTACTACGATGAATCGGCATAGCTCGAGCACAGGAATAATTGCAAAAAGAAAACCGCAGGTAGAACGCCTGCGGTTTTCTTTTAAAACGCAATGTGGTCGCATATTCCTGTTTCATCGTAGTAAACCGGCATAGTTTTGTGCCAGGTAGCCAGCGAACCCTGCAAAACCTACTCAACGACCTTATCCGGCTGGATGAGCTCCTCGTAGTAGCTGATATGCTCACGCGCGTCTTTAATCTCGGGCAGCAGGAAGTTGTAGATGACTTCGATGATCATCGTGGCGCTGATCTTGGAGAACGCGAAGTCACCCGTTGTCAGCAACGCTTCGTGATTGACGGTATTAAAGGTGTAGTCGGCGAGGCGCGCAAGTGGAGACTTGCTATCGCTGCTGATGACGACCACGGTTGCGCCGCAGTCGCGAGCCGCTTTTGCCATGCGATTCAGTCGGCGCGATTTGCCAGAGTTTGAGATTAGCACGATAACGTCACCCGGGCGCAACGTGAGCGCAAAGCCGATTGATGTCTCGCTAATGGTGCTCGCCATGCAGCGCAGGCCCAGCTGCGAAAACTTAAACGTCGCATCGAGCGCGACCGCGTTCGTATTGCCCACAGCCGCAAACTCAATAACCCCTGCATGCTTAAGGGCATGCACAACAGCCGCCAGCGTATCGTGGTCGATCCCGTCGATAGTCGCATTAAGCTCGCTCACCTTGGCAGCCAGGATGTTCTTTAGACTCTGCTCCATATTGTCGAGCGAGACCTCGTCGGTCAGGCCCTCGTTGCGCTGGCTTTCCAAATCCCTCGCCAACGAAAACTGAAAGCTGCGGAAGCTGCCAAACCCAAGCTTGCGGCAGAAGCGCGAAACGGTCGCCTCGGACGTGGCAGCGGCGCGTGAGAGCTGAGCCGCCGTGAGGCGTGGAGCCTCGGACTGGTGCTCCAATATATAGTCGACAATGCGCTGCTCGGATTCGCTGTATCCCTGATGGGTGCTAATGAGGGAAAGTGCGCTCTTGCTACTATCGGTCATGGATGGCTCCTGGTTGGCATGAAAATCTAATTTGATTCGCAATGCCATAGTATACGGGCATTTTTAATTACAAGATACACCTTGCCGTTTCAAGTGTTGATGGTAAACTTTCACTTACCGTTTACGGTTATGAAAGAACCTTTCACCAGAGAATTGCACCTTGTCGCTTCTCACGCGGACGGTAGGTTGGTATCTTTCAGTTGTGGAAAAACGCGCATCGAAGCGCGTGTAGGGGAGCGCCCGCGGGCGCTGTACTCAAGAAGGAGGGACACATGGCTAAGTTTGACATCATCGCCGCGACCGGTTGCCCGACCGGCATTGCGCACACCTTCATGGCGAAGGAGGCGCTGGAGAAGGCAGCTGCCGAGCGCGGTCTGACCATTAAGGTCGAGACTCATGGCCAGGTCGGTGTCGAGAACGAGCTCACCAAGAGTGAGATCGCTGGTGCCAAGGCCGTCGTCGTCGCAGCAGACAAGGATGTCCAGGCTGAGCGTTTCGCCGGCAAGCCCATGGTTTCCGTTGGTGTTTCCAAGGCCCTGTCCGTTGAGGCCGCCGGTAAGTTGATTGACCGCGCGCTCGCCGCCAAGGGCGACAGCACGGTTGCAGCCGCTGCCGATGTCGAGGACGAGGTTGAGGAGAAGGAGTCCATCGGCCACGTTATCTACAAGCACCTCATGAACGGCGTCAGCCATATGCTGGTCTTCGTCGTTGCCGGTGGTGTCCTGACCGCCGTCTCGTTCCTGTGGGGCATTACGTCCTTCGATTCGACGGCGTCTGACTACAACAGCTTTGCTGCGATGCTCAAGATCATCGGCGGCATCGCCATGAACCTCATGGTTCCGGTGCTCTCCGCTTACATCGCCGAGTCTATCGGCAAGCGTCCGGCGCTCGTCCCCGGTTTCGTCGCCGGTATGATCGCCATCCAGGGCTTGCCCGTTAACGCCGATACCGGCATGATCGACGCCGGTGGCGCCGGCGTGGGCTTCGGCTTCCTGGGCGGCATCGTCGGTGGCTTCCTCGCCGGCTATGTCATCCTGCTGCTCGAGAAGGTCTTTGCCGGTCTGCCCAAGAACCTGGACGGCCTCAAGGCTATCTTCCTGTACCCGCTGTTCTCGACGGCTATCGTCGGTCTGGTCATGCTCGGCATTTCCGGCCCCATGGCTGCCATCAACACCGCCATGATGGACTTCCTCAAGGGCCTGTCCGCCTCTGGCGCCGTTGTCCTGGGTCTTGCCATCGGCTGCATGTGCGCCTTTGACATGGGCGGCCCGGTCAACAAGGCTGCTTACGTCACCGGTACCGCTATGCTCACCGAGGCTCTGGCCGCCGGTGTTGGCACCGACACTTACAACTTCGGCACCAACTTCATGGCTGCCGTCTCCGCCGCCTGCATCGTTCCGCCGCTGATCACCACCTTTGCCGTCGTTGTCGGCAAGAAGTACTTCAGCCAGGAGGATCACGACGCCGGTATCGTCAACCTCATCCTTGGTTGCACCCACATCACCGAGGGCGCCATTCCGTTCATGACCAAGAACATCTGGCCCGTCATGCCCATCATGATGTTCGGTTCCTCTATCGCTTCGATCCTGACCATTATGTTCAACGTTCACGATCCGGCGCCTCACGGTGGCTTCCTGGTCCTGCCCGTTGTCGAGAACGGTCCGCTTTGGGTCCTCGCGATCCTCATCGGCGCTGTTGTCGGTGGCATCCTGTTCGTGGCCTTCAAGAAGTACGACTTCGAGAAGAACCAGAAGGCCGCTCCTGCAGCCAAGCCGGTTGAGGCTCCCAAGGCCGCTGCCGTCGAGGCCCCCAAGGCCGAGGCTGCCGACTTCGTGAAGGTCGAGAATGTCTTTGTCGCCGAGGACTTCGCTTCTCGTGACAAGGCTCTGAGTTTCGTTTCCAACCAGGCCGTCAAGGCCGGTATCGCAAGCGACGCCGACGCCGTTATGAACGCCTTCCTGGCCCGCGAGGCCGAGGGTACCACGGGCATGATGGAGGGCTTCGCCATTCCGCATGCCAAGTCCGATGCCATTACCGAGGCCGCCGTTATCGTCGTCAAGGACGACTCCGGCGTCACCGGTTGGGATACCATGGACGGCGCTCCCGTCAACGTGGCTATCGCCCTGCTCATCCCCGGTGCTCAGGCCGGCACTACGCACCTCAAGATCCTGTCCAAGGTCGCCGAGGCGCTCATGGACGAGGACTTCCGTGCCACCGTCAAGGGTTCCACCGACGCCGCCGAGATCGCCAAGACGATCAACGCCCGTCTGGTCTAATTCCACGGTACGCGAATAACATCGCCCACTGTATATAAGGCGGAGTCTCTCTCCAGGGCCTCCGCCTTTTTCTATCCCTCCCATAAGTTGCGGTGAAATAGGGACTGTTTAAACGATTCAACCCCAAATACAGTCCCTATTTCACCGCAACTTATAAAAGGATATAGAGGGGGCTACCTATCGAGTCTTTATCGCGAACAGTTCTTCAGCCAGAATTCCGTTCGCACGATATTACTTTGGACCGACCGAGTTTCCGCAGCTTGCTCGCCGGGCGGGGCGATTAAGTTTGTCGCGAGTTCCGCACGCAAAGGAAAGCACTTAATGTGCTTTCCGTCTTGCGCAGGACTGTAGAGCAGCAAACTTAATCGCCCCGCCCGGTGAGCAAGCGGACGACAAACACATCTGTCCAATAATTCGTCTGAAACACAATGAAAAACCGTTTGATGTGAGTTAATATAAACAACGTCGTGAATCTGACTCCTGCCACATGCATGACAGGGGTTAAACACAAAAAGGAGTCAATTATGGTTTCTGAGAAGGCTACCCTCGTTAATCCTCAGGGTCTGCACATGCGTCCGGCTGGTCTGTTCGCCTCCACCATGGGCAAGTACGCCTGTGACGTGACGGTCGTCACCCCCGAGAAGGAGGTCAACGGCAAGTCCCCGATGGCCCTCATGGCTGCTGGTATCCCCTGCGGCACCGAGGTCGAGGTAAAGTGCGACGGCGCTGACGAGGCCGAGGCTCTGGCTGCTGCCATCGAGCTCATCAAGAGCGGTCTTGGCGAGTAGAACTCAAACGGGTCGCATGTTGAACAACTAAGTTCATATTTGGGGGCGCAGTGACCTGTTGTAAGGTAGCTGCGCTCTTTTGTCATGGATATGGCAAAACGCTTTATCACATGACACGGAGAGAGGAATGGGAATGTATCAGGGAGTCAACGCTTCCGAGGGCATCGGTATCGGCACCGTCATGGTCGCCGTCGATCCCGACTTGACGTTTGAGCCGCACGAGGTTGCTGATTCGGCAGCAGAGAAGGAGCGCTATCAGTCCGCTCTTTCGGTCTTCTGCGAGAAGACCCAGGCTCAGGCCGACCACATGAAGGAGACGGTGGGCGAGGCCGAGGCCGAGATCATGAGCGGACATATTGTCCTGGCTCAGGATCCGGGTATGACCGACGCCATCAACGCCGCCATTGACGGCGGTACCTGCGCCGAGCAGGCGCTCATGGACACCTCGACCATGTTCGAGAACATGTTCCTGTCCATGGACGACGAGATGTTCCGTCTGCGCGCGGCCGACATCGCCGACATCCGCACCGGTATTCTGGCCGAGCTGCTGGGCAAGGAGGTCGTCGACCTCTCCGTCCTGCCCGAGAACACCGTCGTTGTCGTGCACGACCTCACGCCGTCCATGACCGCCACGATCGATAAGGCCCACGTTGCCGGTATCGTCACCGAGACCGGTGGCCGCACGTCGCATTCCGCGATTATTGCGCGCGCCCTTGAGATCCCGGCTGTCCTTTCGGTTTCCAATAGCTGCACCGCGCTGCGCAACGGTATGACCGTTGTCGTCGACGGTGGCAAGGGTATCGTTGAGGCCGATCCCGACGAGGAGACGCTCGCTGCCTACACCGCCAAGGCCGAGGCCTTCGCTGCCGAGAAGGCAGCCCTCGAGGCCTTCCGTGGCAAGCCGTCCGTGACTGCCGATGGCATCAAGAAAATCATCGCCTGCAACATCGGTAACCCCGATGACGTGCCCAACGCGCTCGATCACGACGCCGAGGCCATCGGTCTGTTCCGCTCCGAGTTCCTGTTCATGGACTCTGCTGAGCTTCCTTCCGAGGAGGAGCAGTTCAACGCCTACCGTAAGGTCGCCAGCGCGCTCAAGGGTGCTCCGGTCATCATCCGCACGCTCGATGTGGGTGGCGACAAGGAGATTCCGTATCTGCACATGGTCAAGGAAGACAACCCCTTCATGGGCTTCCGTGCCGTGCGTTACTGCCTGGCCAATCCCGACCAGTACAAGGTCCAGCTCCGCGCTCTGCTGCGCGCTAGCGCCTTCGGTGACGTCAAGATCATGATCCCGCTCGTCACCTGCGTCGAGGAGGTCTTGGCTGTCAAGGAGCTCGTCGAGCAGTGCAAGGCCGAGCTGACCGAAGAGGGTCGAAAGTTCAACGAGAACATCGAGGTCGGCATTATGGTCGAGACGCCCGCCGCTTCGCTGCTCGCAGACCGTCTTGCCGAGGTCGCCGACTTCTTCTCCATCGGCACCAACGACCTGATCGGCTACACCATGTGCGCCGACCGTGGCAACGACACCATCTCCAACCTGTACCAGGTGTACTATCCCGCCGTGCTCCGCTCGCTCAAGAACATCATCGAGAGCGGCGTGAAGGCCGGCATCATGGTCGGTATGTGCGGCGAGGCCGCTGCCGATCCGCTGCTCGAGCCGCTGCTGATCAGCTGGGGCCTGGAGGAGTTCTCGATGAGCGCTCCGTCGATCCTGCGCGCCCGCAAGACCATCAGCCAGTGGACCAAGGCCGAGTGCGACGAGCTCGCCGAGAAGGCACTCGCCTGCAACACCGCCGCCGAGGTCAAGGCACTGCTCGAGTCCGCAGCTCGCTAATTTGGTATCAGAGGTAACCGCGTTGTTGGAATGGGCCGGCCACGCGGCCCTCACATATACAGGGGGTACTGTAAATGTTCTACACGCTAACCGCTAACCCGGCTGTCGACATGACGGTTTCGAGCTCTCCGCTCGAGCCCGACGAGAACGTCCGCACCGGCTCGGCAAGCTACACGGCTAACGGCAAGGGCCTCGACGTGTCCTTCGCCTTTAAGAAGATGGGCGTCGACACCGTCGCGCTCGGCTTCTTCGCCGGCTTCACGGGCAAGTTCATCGTCGAGGAGGTCATGAACCTGGGCTGCCTGTGCCGCCCGGTCTGGACCGACGGTATCACGCGCATCAACACCTACGTCAACGATGGCCAGCACGAGTACGGCATCCTGAACCCGGGTGCTCCGATCACGCCGCAGCACCAGGAGGAGCTCTACAACATCCTGGACACCGCGGGCGATCTCGAGTGCCTGATCGTTTCCGGCTCCGTGCCTCCCAAAGCTACGCCTGACTTCCTGGCTAAGGTCATGGAGCACGCTCAGGCCCGTGGCGCCGACGTCGTCCTGGACCTGTCCTCCGATAAGCTCAAGGAGCTCGCTCACAAGAAGCCGCTGCTCATCAAGCCGAACCATCACGAGATGAAGGCCATCTTCGGCGTGCCGGTTGACACCGACGACGAGGTCCGCGTTGCCATGAAGATGGCTCACGACGCCGGCGTTCAGAACGTGCTGCTCACCCGTGGTAGCCGCGGCGACGCTTACTTCTCCAACGGCGAGGACATCTGGTACGCCAAGCGTGAGTTCAACATCAAGCTGGTCTCTTCCGTCTGCGCCGGCGACTGCACCCTCGCTGCGTTCCTGCACAAGTGGTACAGGGATCGCGACAACGTCGAGGAGGCCATGAAGCTCGCTATGGCCACCGGCGCCAACGTTGCCGAGTCCGTCGGCATCGGCGACTTCGGTCACGTCGACGAGTACAGCAAGCGCGTTGCTGTCCGCAAGCTCGATCGTCAGTAATCGAAACGCGACATATTCGTGCGCATGCGGCGCCCCGGTTTCGGCTGGGGCGCCTTTTTGTTCCGCCATGGGGGAGACGTGTCCCGCCGTACTTCATCGCTTCCACACCGTTCACCGAGTTGTCCTAGCCTTTTGTCGATGCGTGGAATATACTTTCACTAACACGTTGCTTCGTGAAAGGAACATTCATGATTTACACGCTCACTGCAAATCCCGCCATTGACTACAACATCGCCTGCGACGGTCTTGACGCCAACACCGTCACGCGTACCCGCAACGCCGTCTACACGCCCAACGGCAAGGGCCTCAACGTCTCGTTTACGCTTGACCACTACGGTGTCGACACCACGATCCTGGGTTTCTTCGCCGGCTTCTCGGGTGAGTTCATCGTTAAGGGCGCCGAGGCCCTGGGCGTGCCCGTCAAGCCTGTGTGGACCGACGGCATCACGCGCGTCAACGTGTTCCTTAATGCCGGCCCCGACACTGAGTACAACATGGTCAACGCTGGTGCCGCCATCAACGAGGCCAATGAGCAGGAGATGTTTGAGCTCATCGATTCGCTCGATGACATGACCTGCCTGGTCATCAGTGGCTCGCTGCCTCCCAACACTTCCGAGGGCTTCTTGGCCGAGGTCCTGCGCCGTGTCAAGGCCAAGGGGGCCGAGTTCGTCCTCGACATCTCGAGCCATCAGCTGGCAGACCTCATTGCTCTGGAGCCGCTGCTTATTAAGCCCAACGACGACGAGTTGCTTGACATCTTTGGCATTAAGGTGAGCGGTGGCGACGATGAGTCCGTCAAGGGCGCGATGGCTGAGCTGCACGCCAAGGGCGCCAAGAATGTGCTGCTGACCCTTGGTGGCGATGGCGCGTATTTCTCCAACGGCGAGCACATCTGGTTTGCTAACCGCACCTTCGACGTCAAGCTGCTGTCGACGGTGTGTGCCGGCGATTCCTCGCTCGCTGCCTTCCTGTCCGTGTGGCACGACGCCCCCGAGCGTGTTGAGGATGCTTTGCGTCTTTCGATGGCCACTGGCGCCAACGTGGTCGAGTGCCCTGGTTTGGGTGATTTTGCCAAGGTGGACGAATATAAGAAGCACATCGAGGTTCGCCAGGTCTGCTAGCCGCATCGATACTTCGTTGCCGAACACCCGCTTTGGATTTCCGAGGCGGGTGTTTTTTGTGCACTGAACGCATATGGCGTCGCTGTCTCGTTTTATCGAATCGATGACGCGATTGCGTGTGCGCACTTTCTCGTTTCTTGTTAGACTTCTTGAGAACCCTCGATTAACGCTCAAAAGTGCAGGAGGCCATAGGCATGTGCAATGTTTCGCTCAACGGTACTCAACCGTCCGATGCCTCCCTGCGTGTCCTGCGTTCGCTCGAAGCAGCCGGTCTTGAGGCTTGGTACGTAGGCGGTTGGGTGCGCGACGCCCTGATGGGGCGCCCCAGCCACGATGTTGATATGTGCTGTAGCGGCCTGTGGCAGGAGTCCAAAGCGGCGCTCGAGACCGCCGGCATCGCGGTCGTGGAGTCGGGCATTAAATTTGGCGGAATCACGGCTATTTCCGATGGCGAGCGTATCGAGGTCACCACGTACCGTCTTGATGGCTTCTATACCGATGGGCGCCATCCTCAGAGTGTCGAGCGTGCCGCCTCGCTCGAGGACGATCTGGCGCGTCGCGACTTTACTGTCAACGCCATGGCCTGGCATCCCGAACGCGGGCTTGTCGACCGCTACGACGGCCAGGGTGACTTGGAGCGCAAGCTGATTTGCGCTGTCGGCGATCCCAGGCGTCGCTTTAATGAGGACGCCCTGCGCATGCTGCGTGCGGTGCGCTTTGCCTGCCGCCTGGACTTTATGATTGAGCCCGAGACTAAGCGTGCGCTTGCCGAGTGCGCGCCGCTTCTCGATGCCGTGGCGCGCGAGCGTGTGGGTATTGAGCTCGAGGGCATTCTTTCGACCGGTCATGGGGGAGACGCGATGCTGCGCTACCCCGAGCTCATCTGCGCCGCCGTGCCCGAGTTGGCAGCGGGTCGCGGGTTTGATCAGCGAAGTGTCTATCATGCGTTTAACGTCTACGAGCATATCGCCCGTGTGCTGACGGTGGCAGGGGAGCTGGCGCTGTGCGACGGCGTCGCGCCATCGTCGAGCCTTATGTGGGCAGCGTTTTTGCACGATGTGTCCAAGCCCGAGTGCTTCACGGTCGATCACGCCGGCAGCGGACACTTCTATGGTCACCCCGAGCTCGGCGCCAAGAAAGCGCGCGTCATTATGGATCGCCTGGCGCTTTCGCACGACCTGGTGCGCGATGTGTGCCTGCTTATCAAATACCATGACAAGCCGCTGCGCCCCGAGCGCTCCTGCCTGCTCAATATGATGCGCTTGCTTTCTGGTGAGGGCGTCGACACAGTCCGCCTGATTGATGAGCTCATGGATCTTAAGCGTGCTGATACGCTCGGCAAGGCCCCGTCGTGCTTCTATTATGTCGAGACAATCGAGGAGATGCGCGCGCTGGCGCACGAGCTACTGGAGGCGGGGGAGCCCTATACGCTCAAGATGCTCGCCGTCAACGGCGGCGACCTGATCCGTGCCGGAGTCAAGCCCGGGCCGGAACTGGGGCAGCTTCTCAACTCCGCCCTCGACGCCGTGATCGAAGACAACATTCCCAACGAGCGTGAAGCCCTCCTGGCTCACATGCATCTGGGGTAGCCTTCGGTTCCATTCCAAATGAGCTACCTATTTGACCTGCGTGTTCCATAACCTGCCGACAATTTTTCGGCAATTTGGAATTTCTTCTTGCGCCGACGTTTTTTGTCCCGTAATATATTTCCTCGCAGCACGGCAGTGCAGATGTCATGTGGCCCGTTCGTCTAGCGGTTTAGGACGCCGCCCTCTCAAGGCGGAGATCACCAG
>UQYA01000036.1 GCA_900545165.1 uncultured Collinsella sp. | reverse complement strand
GCAGGTTATACGTACCGCCGTAAATGGCAGAGCTCGCGACCACATGATCGCCGGCACCGGCCACGTTAAAGATCGCGAGGAAGTTCGCAGCCATGCCCGAGCTCGTGAGCATCGCAGCGGTGCCGCCCTCCATCTCGCAGATCTTGGCGGCAACCAGATCGCACGTGGGGTTCTGCAGACGGCTGTAGAAGTAGCCCGACTCCTCCAGGTCAAACAGCTTGCCCATGTGCTCGGACGTGTCGTATTTCCACGTGGTGGACTGGTAGATGGGCACCTGGCGCGGCTCGGCATCTCCCGGGTGATAGCCGCCCTGAACACATGTGGTACCGATGGTCTGCTCGCTCATATCTAGCTCCCTTGCCTGGGTTTTAGTTTTATTCGGTTCACGATACCGCTACCCTGCACCCCTCTCAACCCATCCCCAAGGTAGGTTATGGGACAAATTGATTAGGGGTATTTATCTCAAGCCTTGGGCATTTGCTCGATAGATAAAAATGAGGCATACATGAAGCTCTCGATGATTACATGCCCCGTCACGGGTACCATAGGCGGGTACACCGTGACCAAGGAGACAACGATGAAGCAGATCGATACCACCCAGCTCGACACCGCCGCCTGCCAGGCTCAGGCTGCCGAATACCACGCCCGCGGCTTTAACTGCGCACAGGCCGTTGCCTGCACGCTCGCACCTGCTGTCGGGCTCGACCCCCAGACCGCCTTTACCCTCACCGAGGGCTTTGGCGCCGGCATGGGTGGCATGACCGAGACCTGCGGCGCCATCTCGGGCGCTGTTGCCATCATGGGCTTTGTAATGAGCGACGGCATGGAGAACCCCAAGACCAAAGGCCAGACCTACAAGCTGTCGCGCGAGATTGCCAAGCGATTTGGCGAGAAGAACACGACGACCGTCTGCGGCACGCTCAAGGGCATCGGATCGGATAAGGGTCCGCTCCGCAGCTGCCCCGGCTGCATCGACGATGCCGTCGAAATCGCCTGTGATGTACTAAAGCAGCTCGCCGAGTAAACGGCAGCAACAGAAAAACGACGGCCGGCGCGCTTGGAATCCATCCAAAAGCACGCCGGCCGTCGCCGTTAGAACTCGGCAAACTCGGGAGCGCCGACCTCAATCTCCTCGCGCCCCGCCATAAGCTCGCGCATCTTAGCGCAAAACGGCTCCTGCTCCCCTGCCTTAAACACCAAATGAAGTGTCACAGTATCCGCGTAATCGGTATCCGAAACCTTGGCACCCGAATCCTGGGCCAAGCGAAGCACCTGCTCATACTGCGGATAGGCCACATGCACGTCAACAGGCACGACACTCGTCATCTCAACGATCTGCCCGGCCTCCTGAGCCGCGGCCACCGCCGCCTGCGTCGCCGCGGTATAGGCGCGCACCAAGCCACCCGGCCCCAATAACGTGCCGCCAAAATAGCGCGTCACCACGCAGCAAACATTTTTGAGCTCTGCGCCGCGCAGTACCTCGAGCGTCGGCATGCCGCTCGTGCGGCTCGGCTCACCGTCATCGCTCTGACGCTCACGCCCATCGACCAAAATCCACGCGGGAACATTGTGTCGAGCGTCGTAATGACGCTTGCGAACCATCTCGATAAAGGCATTCGCCTCGTCCTCGGACTCAATATGGACCAGCTGGGCAATAAACCGGCTCTTGCGGTCCACAAACTCGCCCGAAGCCTCAATATTCGATTGCAAAGTAAAATAGCTGTCCAACAAAGCCCCTCAACAACAAGCAAAGCAACAAACAGCCTCAATAATACGGCAAACACCATATCGATTGTCAGGGTAACAAAAATGCCAAGTGGGCCTGTAAGCCGGGTTCTGTCGTGAACGGTCATTTATCTTGTCAGCACGTTACCATGCAGCTCCACGCACGCTACCCGAACGCGGACCGGGCCGGCCCATAGCGTTCCTATTCGCGCTTGCTCCGGATGGGGCTTGCCAAGCCGTCGTGTTGCCACGACGCTGGTGGTCTCTTACACCACCGTTTCAGCTTTTCCCTTTACGCCTTGCGGCGCAGGTGGGAGTCTTCTTTTCTGCGGCGCTTTCCGTCGGATCACTCCGCCCGGCCGTTAGCCGGCATCCCGCCCTCTGGAGCCCGGACTTTCCTCACGCGTGCTGCAAGCAGCACATCGCGCGACCGTCTGGCCCACTCAGCAGTGCAAGAGTGTAACACACCGTTGCCGCAGACAATGGCACAACGCAAACGCTCGACACGATAAACCAAGAACCGCCCATGCGCTACAATGGTCCTGTCGATGGGCAACGTCGTCAGTCGAGACACGACCGCGCTCCGCACCCCTCCGTCTACTCGGTGTTTTCCCGCCTCCTCCCCGAGGCGGGATGTCGGCATTTTTCATGCACCGACAACCAAATAGCCTGTGTACAGCATGGGCAGCATCGCGTATCTCGGCACCAAATGCAAAAAGGGACCCGTCCATTACGGACGGATCCCTTAAAACAAGTGATCGTCAAACCGATTTACTCGGCGTCGGTCTCCTCGTCCTTCTTCTCGGAAGGAAGCGGGGTAACCTCGATCTCGACGCCCAGGGTCTCAGCAGCAGACTTCATGGACAGAGAGATACGACGACGGTCGAGGTCGATCTCCATGACCTTGACCTGAACCTTGTCGCCCACGTGGGTGACCTGAGAAGGCTGATCGACGTGCTTGTTGGCCATCTCGGAGATGTGCACCAGGCCCTCGATGCCCTCGCCCAGGTCGACGAAAGCGCCGAACGGGACAAGCTTGGTCACAGTGCCCTCGACGATAGCGCCGACGGGGTACTTCTTGACCAGTGCGCGCCACGGATCCTCGGTGGTCTGCTTGAGACCCAGAGAGATGCGCTCGCGGTTGAGATCGACGTCGAGAACCTCGACCTCGACCTCCTGGCCGACCTTGACAACCTCGGAAGGATGGTTGACGTGGTTCCAGGAGAGCTCGGAGATGTGGATGAGGCCGTCGATACCGCCGAGGTCGACGAAGGCGCCGAAGTCGACGATGGAGGAAACGGTGCCCTGGAGACGCATGCCAGACTTGAGCTTGGACAGGATCTCGGAACGCTCGGCCTTACGGGACTCCTCGAGCACGACGCGACGGGAGAGGACAACGTTGTTGCGGTTGCGGTCCATCTCGATGACGCGAGCCTCGATGCGGGTGCCCATGTAGGAGGTGAGGTCCTTGACGCGACGGAGGTCGACGAGGGAAGCGGGCAGGAAGCCACGCAGGCCGATGTCGAGGATCAGGCCGCCCTTGACAACCTCGATAACCTCGCCCTCGACGTTCTCGCCGGAGTTGAACTTCTCCTCGATGCGGTTCCAAGCACGCTCGTACTCGGCACGCTTCTTGGACAGGACCAGACGACCGTCCTTGTCCTCCTTCTGGAGAACCAGAGCCTCGATGGGATCACCGAGTGCAACGATGTCTGCAGGGTTAGCGTCCTTGCGGATGGACAGCTCGCGGACCGGGATAACGCCCTCGGACTTAAATCCGATGTCAACGAGCACCTCGTCATGCTCGATCTTAACGACAGTGCCGTTAACGAGATCGCCCTCATCAAAGTCGGTAATCGTACCGTCGATGAGGTTGTTCATCTCCTCCTCGTTGACATCGTCAAGAGAGAAAATGGACGAGTTCTGAATCTCACTCAAAGGTGGACCCCTTTCGAACTACGGGGCCCCGATTGCTAGGACCTACAGAAGGGTGCGACAAGCACACAACGTTTAGGAACACTCGGGAGCCGACAGATACTAATGTGACGCTTATGCAATCACGTTCGTATAGGTTACGGGGAAATGAGTTCGATTTCAAGCGTGAACTGCGATTTTTTACTCGTGTGGAGACTTTTTCGTAATCTTGTGAACACACGTCTCCGCAACTTGACGATAACCAGCCAGGCATTTGGCTTTGGGGTAAAGTATCCGGAGCCAACGATTCTAGATCGATTTTTCGAGAAAGGTGCCCGCGTGCTCAAAGCAGTCGTTTTCGATATGGACGAAACGCTTCTTAGCATCAACCTCAACGCGTTCATCCTTCGCTATTTTAAGGATGTCTCTTCGATGCTCGCGGATATCGGGCGCCGCAGCCGCGGTGGCACGATGGCGCGCCTCGGCACCATCCTGGTCGACCTTAACGCCAATCGCCGCAGCGGCACGGACAACCGCACCAATCTTGAGTTTTACCAAGAAGAGGTCGAGCGCCGATGCGGGATCTGCCTCTCCGATCCCCTCATCTACGAGGCGTTTACCTACTATGACCGCGAAGTTCTTCCGTACAAGAACGACGAACTCATCAACGCTCACGCCATGCCGGGCGCACACGCCGCGCTCCAGGCCGTACAGGACGCAGGGCTGCGTTGCGCGCTCTTTACCAACCCCAGCTTTCCCCAGGGGGCTATCGAGTGCCGCATGGGTTGGGGCGACCTGGCCGACGCTCCCTTTGAGCTCGTCACGCACATGGGAAACACCACCCGCTGCAAGCCCGATGCCACCTACTATCTAGAGCAGCTTCAGGTGATGGGGCTCGAGCCACACGAGGTCCTTATGGTGGGCAACGATCCCAAACGCGACTTCCCGTCCCCCGATTGCGGCATCCAAACCGCCTTTGTGGGCCAAGGCAAGCCCAGCCGAGCCACCTGGCGCGGAACCATGGAAGACTTCGCCCGCGACTTCAACGCCGTAGTAGAAGCCTTCTACGAACACCAAATAGCCGACGAACTGTCTTAACAAACCTGGGTTTTGCCGATCATGATGTTGAGGATCTCGACGTCGGTATCTTTCATGCCCACGCGGCCTACGTAGCCCATGCTGGCGATTGTCTGCTCAACGGTATCTTGGATCAGACCCTCGCCGGCACGGAAGCCGCGGCCCTGCATGGCCATATCATGGCCCAGGATCGCCGCATCGACGGCAGCCGAGATCTTGGCGGCGCAGCTCGCCTTGGCGCCATCGCACACGATGCCGCCCACGTTACCGAGCGTATTCGAGACCGTCGCGCCAATCTGCTCGCGCGTGCCACCGCACAGCCAGGTAATCGCAGCGCCGGCGCCGCACGCGGCGCAAATAGCACCGCAAAACGCCGAGAGCGCACCAATATAGCTCTTGATATGCACGGCGATAAGATCGGACAGCATCACGGCGCGCACCAGGCGCTCGTGGTCGCAACGCAGGTACTCGGCATACTCCATGACGGGCAATGCGCAGGTAATGCCCTGATTGCCCGAGCCGCACACAATGGCGACCGGCAGCGCGCAGCCGTTCATGCGGGCGTCGGACCCGGCGGCCGCACGGGCACGGGCACGGCAGGCGACGTCATCGGCACGAGCACCAAGCAGCGTACGACCAACCTCGGCGCCCCAAGCGTGCGCAAGGCCCTCGGCACTGATTGCGCCATTCAGCTCAATCTGACGCTCAACGGCAGCGCGGGCGTCCTCAATGTCACCGTCCTCGATAAAGTCGATGATGGTCTCGATCGACATGGGCGTATCGGCGTTATCTGCCGCACGCTCGGCCACCACGCGCTCGGCGCAGGCGGCACACTCCCCCGCTGACTTGCCGCATACCGGAATACCATCGAGCGTATGGCACGTGACATTAGTGTGGTGATCGGTAATCTCGACGACCGCGGTATGGCCCCCGGCCGTCGCAGTCACCTTGATGTAGAGGTTGGGCACACCCTCGACAAGCGACACATCGCAGTAGCCGGCGTCGGCGAGGAGCTCGGCCACGCGAGCGCGGTCTTCATCGTTAACGCTCTCGAGCACCTCGAGTGCGCTCTTAGCGTCGCCGCCCACGGCACCCAGCACGGCCGCGGCCTCAATACCGTGCATACCGCCCGAGTTGGGCACGGTCACGCTCTTGACGTTCTTGATGATGTTGCCCGAGCAGGCAACATCCATATGCTCGGGCTCGCAACCGAGCGTCTGGCTCGCCAGCGCCGCTGCATAGGCAACGGCAATGGGCTCGGTACAGCCGAGCGCGCAGACAAGCTCGCGGTTCAAAACATCGCAGAACGCGGCATCACGAAGGGAATCGGCAGGCATAGGTATCTCCTACTTGTATAACGGGCTGGGCTCTCAATAATAATTAGCTCTTTTATTTGATAACAATGCATCAAAAACCGCAACCATGGTTCCGGCAGACGGCGCTCAAGCGCAAACTGACGACATTCATTCACGAGAAGCCAGTCTTGTTGCCTGCTAAAGCGTTTGACCAAAAAACGCCCAAGCGTTTACACAAAAGTCGCGCTATCATGCAGTCGAACGCGGTAAAACCTTTAGCAATCTCGCCGCACAGACCAGAGAGGAACTATCCATGAAGATCGGTATCGGTAACGACCACGCCGCCGTCGAGCTCAAGAACATCATCTCCGAGCACCTGAAGGAGCGCGGCTGCGAGGTCGTGAACTTTGGCACCGACACCTCCGAGAGCTTTGACTACCCCATCGCCGGCTACAAGGTGGGCAAGGCAGTAGCCAACGGCGACGTCGATCTAGGCATCCTGATCTGTGGCACCGGCGTCGGTATCAGCCTGGCTGCCAACAAGGTCGAGGGCGTACGCGCCGTCGTGTGCTCCGAGCCCTTCAGCGCCAAGCTCTCCCGCATGCACAACAATACCAACGTGCTCGCTTTTGGCGCCCGCGTCGTGGGCTCCGAGCTCGCCAAGATGATCGTCGACGAGTGGCTCGACGCCGAGTTTGAGGGTGGTCGTCACGAGCGTCGCGTTAACCTCCTCAACGAGATCGATCACACGCGCGCCCTTAAGATCGTCGACGAAGCCTAAACTATTCAGTGCCACAAGCTAACAGCAGGGGCCCGCTCGGAACACATGTCCGAGCGGGCCCCTGCATAGATTCTGGAATAAAAGGGCGCCGCGGATGGAGTTCCGCGGCGCCCAAGCCACACGCTAACAGCTTTAAGGAGTCAAAGCTGGTTTAGCCAAAGAAGCGCTTGATCTCAATCTCGGCGTTCTCCAGGCAGTCGGAGCCGTGGATCACGTTGGCGTTGACATCGACGGCAAAGTCGCCGCGGATGGTACCAGGAGCAGCCTCAAGCGGGTTGGTAGCGCCCATGAGGGTGCGCATCTTAGCAACAGCGGAGAGACCGGAAACGACCATCTTGACGACCGGACCGCTCGTCATAAAGTCGCAGAGACCGCCAAAGAAGGGCTTGTCGGCCAGATGGGCGTAGTGCTCCTCGACGGTAGCGCGCTCGAGCGTGGTCATCTCCATGCGCTCGATGACAAGGCCGCTGCGCTCAATGCGAGCAACGATCTCGCCGATCTTGCGGTCGCGCACGGCGTCGGGCTTAATCATGATGAAGGTCTTCTCGATAGCCATAAGGTAGCCTTTCAAGTAGGTTCGCGCGTGCCCAAGTCCCATTCCGGCACCCGCCTGGACTGCATCGTAACAGAGTTTTAGCTGAGTTAAACAAAAAGCTGCCTATTGAAACGATACAATTTATTAAAGCGCTCCATATGTGTCACTTCTGTTTCGCAGCCCGATTAGAGTACCATCCGACCGCCCGTCAACCGCATCGAACAGAGCAGGCGGTCGGTTGCCACGCGCAAACGTACCCCCTTCACAACCTGCCCAAAGGTCCTACAGAAGTTCTCGACAAGCCCCTCCCCCATAGCAACAAAATACGGACGCCCACATCAGCAGACGTCCGTAAAGCAAAACCGATTTATCAATACATGGCCAAAACGGCTTCAGCCAAACCTCTACTTTGCCCCGTGACCCATCTCGACGACCTTGGTCAGCGAGCTAAACACGCCCTCATCGGCCACGAGCTGTGCCTCGACACGCTGCAGCTGCACGGCAACGGCGGCAGGAGCGGTGCCGCCCTCGGTCGTGCGCGCGGCGACAATCGACGGGATGTCGAGCGCCTCGGTAATATCGCGCTCAAAGAGCGGGCTTGCCTCCTGGAATACCTCAAACGGCAGGTCCTCAAGATTGCAGCCGCGCTTCTCACACATCAGGACCAGATGGCCCACCACGGCATGCGCCTCGCGGAACGGCAGACCACGCTTAGCCAGATAATCGGCAACATCGGTGGCGGCAAGGTGCCCCACGCCGCACTCGCGCGCCATGGCATCCTCGTTGACGGTCCAAGTCGAAATCATACCGGCCATAACCGACAGGCACTGCATGAGCGTGTGAGCGGTATCGAGCGCACCCTCCTTGTCCTCCTGCAAGTCCTTGTTATAGGCCAGCGGCAGCCCCTTCATGGTCACGAGCAACTGCACCAGGTTGCCATAGACTCGGCCACTCTTGCCGCGGATAAGCTCGGCAAAGTCGGGATTCTTCTTCTGCGGCATGATGGACGAGCCGGTGGAGTACGAGTCGGAAAGCGTGATAAAGCCAAATTCGGAGCTCGACCACAGCACGATCTCCTCGGAAAGACGCGACAGGTGCATGGCCATGACGGAGCCGGCATAATGCAGATCGAGCAGGAAATCACGGTCGGAAACCGCATCGAGCGAGTTGGGAATCACACCCGCAAAGCCAAGTTCGGCAGCCGTCATCTGACGATCGAGCGGATAGCTCGTACCGGCAAGCGCGGCAGCGCCCAGCGGGCAGTTGTCGGCGGCATCAAAGGCGGCCTTCAAGCGTGTAAAGTCGCGCGCGAACATCCAGGAATACGCCAGCAGATGATGCGACAGCAGCACGGGCTGAGCATGCTGCATGTGCGTGTAGCCCGGCAGAATCACCTTGTCGTACTTCTTGGCCGCATCCACCAGCACATGGCGCAACTCAAGATTGGCCTCCATGAGCTCCCTGGCCAGCGCCTTGACGCCCAGGCGCGTATCGGTCGCCACCTGGTCGTTGCGCGAACGCCCGGTATGCAAGCGCTTACCGGCCTCGCCGATGCGGCGCGTCAGCTCGCTCTCGATAGACATATGAATGTCCTCATCGTTGATATCGAAGGTGAAGTTGCCGGCATCGATATCCTGTTCGATTCCGGTCAGGCCCTCGGCAATCGCCTGCTCATCCTCGGCACTGATGATGCCCTGGGCCGCCAGCATCTTGGCATGCGCCTTAGAGCCGGCGATATCCTGCTTATAGAGATGTTTGTCGACCGGCAGCGACGCGCCAAACTCCTGCGTGACCTCGGCCACGCCCGCCTCAAAACGACCGCCCCAAAGAGCCATGGAACCGTCCCCTTTCTCCGAATACCAAAACAAGCGCCCAGCGCAATGCGCCATGTCGCTAAAGCGATTTTTCAACCGCTAGTTTTACACATTCCCCACCGTGCGCGGGGCAATGTAGCTAATTTGCAAAGAAGTGACGCACCAGGCACTTGGCGCCCAACGTCCCCCTCCGGATGTTGCCTTGCGAACCATCGATCCAGGCCTTCAGGCTCATAGGAACATCCTCGACCTTTGCAGCATCGAACTCGGGCGCGAGGGCAAGTAAGGCATGCGCGACAGCATTGAACATAATGGATACTCCTCATATATATAGGCGCAGAGCCGCCCAATTGATAGAAGGAGCCCCGCCGGACAACCCCGGCGGGGCTCGGAATCAGCCGCGGACGCGGCATCATATATGCGGGCGGAACGTAGGGGCCACCGATGTTAAGAAGTGTCAGCAAGCATAACGAAAGGTAGGGACCCCGTGCGCCCGTTTTGTATCACGCGGATGGGCCGCGCGGATACCAAGGGAAGGAGGCGCTAGGCCTGGGCGGCGGCGGAGCTGGGACCCTGGACCTTTGCCCACGTCTTGAGCGACAGCGTATCGATCTCGATAAAGCCGGCGCTGGCCTTCTCGTCAAACGTGGTGTCGCGGTCGTAGGTAGCCAGACCGTAGTCGTAGAGGCTGAAGGGGCTCTTGCGGCCGACGACATGGCAGTTGCCCTTAAAGAACTTCAGACGGACGGTGCCGGTCACGAACTTCTGGGTGTCGGCCATAAAGGCGTCGAGCGCGTTTTTGAGCGGGCTGTACCACTGGCCGTTGTACACGGCGGTGGCCCAATCCTGCTCGAGCTTAATCTTGGCCTTGAGCAGGTCGCCCTCGACGCAAATGTCCTCAAGCGCCTTGTGGGCGGTGATGAGTGTCAGGGCGCCGGGAACCTCATAGCACTCGCGGCTCTTGAGGCCCACCAGACGATCCTCGACCAGATCGAGGCGGCCAAAGCCGTTATCGCCGGAGATCTTGTTGAGGGCAATGACGATCTCGGAGAGCTTCATCTTCTTGCCGTCGACGGCGACGGGCTTGCCGGCCTCAAACTCAATCTCGGTATACGTAGGGGTGTCCGGCGTGTCCTCAGGATTCTTGGTCATAACCCAAGCGTCATCGAGCGGCTCGTTCCAGGGATCCTCCAGGTGACCGCACTCAATGGCACGACCCCACAGGTTGTCGTCGATGGAATAGGGGTTGTCGTTGGCACCCTCGGGAACCGGCACGTTGTGGGCGTGAGCATAGGCGACCTCGTCGGGACGGCACTTCAGGTCCCACTCGCGAACCGGGGCGATGACTTTGAGCTCGGGGTCGAGGGCCTTGACGGCAGCCTCAAAACGAACCTGGTCGTTACCCTTGCCGGTGCAGCCGTGGGCGACGTAGGTCGCGCCAAACTCATGGGCGACCTCGACAAGCTTCTTGGCAAGCAGCGGGCGAGACAGGGCGGAGAGCAGCGGATACTTGTTCTCGTACATGGAGTTTGCGGCGATGGCCTTAGTCAGGAACTCATCGGAGAACTCGTCGCGCAGATCGAGCATCTGGCAATCGAGAACGCCCAGGTCGAGCGCCTTCTGCTTCTTGGCATCCAGGCCGGTCTCCTCCTGGCCCACGTTGCCGCAGACGCAAACGACATCGAGATTCTTCTCGTCCTGGAGCCACTTGACACATACGGATGTATCAAGACCACCGGAATATGCGAGAACGACTTTTTCCTTGCTCATGGCTGTTTCCTTTCGCCCTTGGTAGCTAGTTAGGACATCGGTCAGTTGCAAGTCACCTTGAGGTCAAAAACCGTGCAATATCAGGTTATTCAGCAGAATGCATCACAGGCATGCCCTAGAAACATGCGGCTATGTCGTGCTTAAAACCCAACGACCTCAAAATGACTCTGTTGAGGCATTGCGCCCCATGCGGACAGAGACGATTGTTATCGTCGTCGGGAAATTGCGCGCTGGCGTCGGATGGCATTGTCTGCAGTGGTGATGATCTTTACGAACTGCATCTGCCTCTCCTTTCACCTATCGCCGGGCGCAATTCTAATATCGTAAACGGTACCTTTTCCTCGGTAAGCGGTTGTTTTTCCGTCTCCGTTTTCGATGGTCGCTATATTACGATAAAGTGCACGCTGCGCAAGCGACAAATTCAAATTTCTGAAAAGTTTTTTCATTACTTTGTGAAGCGTGGTGCAAATACGCTCCGTTCCTGCGAAAATACGCTCGACTACGAGTTGATGGTTATAACGTCTGAAACAATCTCGAAACGAAAGGCCCGCTTTTATGCAAACTTACGAATCGGACGCCAACATCGGCAACATTAAGATTCTCGCCGTCGATATGGACAAGACGCTGCTGACCGACGAGCGTGTGCTGCCCCAGGGTCTTGATGAGCGCCTGGACAAGCTCGCCGACGCCGGCATCGTATTCTGCCCCGCCAGCGGACGTCCCGCCCCCAAGCTCGAGGAGATGTTCGAGGCCATCAAGAACCGCCTCGCCTTTTGTCCCGACAACGGAGCGTGCGTGATCTATCGCGGCAGCTATATCTATAAGAGCAATATTGACGTGGAGCTGTATCAGCAGGTCTTGAGCCGTGCCTCGGAGGATCCTCGCGCTGTCCCCGTCCTTTGCTGCTTCGACGAGTTCTACGTGCTTGCCCGCGACCATCAGTACCACGACGAGATCAGCGTCTACTACAACACAATCAACTACGTCGACAGCTTTGAGGGCATTGATTTCGAGTCCAACAAGATTTCGGTCTTCTTCCCCGGCTACGACGCCGAGCCCGCTTTCCGCGAGACCTATAGTCCCGAGTTCTCGGACAAGCTCTACGTCACCAACGCCGGGCGCGAGTGGATCGACTTTATGAACCTGGGCGTCGACAAGGGCGCCGGCGTCGCGCACCTGTGCGAACACCTGGGCATCGATATCGCCGACGCTGCCGCCGTGGGCGATACGTACAACGACATCCCCATGCTGGAGCGCGTCGGTCACAGCTTTATCGTGGACAATGCCGAGGAGCACATGAACGCGCATGCCAAGTGGCGCATTCCGAGCAACAACGACGGGGGCGTACTGACGCTCATCGACGCCATCTTGGCGGCTCGTTAACGTGGCTCGTCGGACCTGGCCGGGCGAGGCGGGTAAGTTTTTCGCTCGGTCAGGTCCTGGGCTCGCTCGGAAAGCACATTAAGTGCTTTCCGGCTCGTGCGGAATCTACGAAAAACTTACCCGCCTCGCCCGGCCAGGTCCTTGGGTGACTTGCTCGCCGTCTGGGTGGCGTCTTGGCGCCTAGATACTTTGGCTGAATTTAATTGAACGAAGGACGCTCCTTGTTGATAAGGGGCGTCCTTCTGTTTTTGGTTACTTTGGAACTGTGGTTGCTTCCCTATTTGGCATCGGCCCAGGTTATGCCGGTGCTGGCTTCGGCGATTAGGGGGACGCGGAGGTCTACTACGTGTTCCATGACGTCGCGGACCATGGTGGTTAGGCGCTCGACTTCGTCGACCGGGCACTCAAAGTCCAGTTCGTCGTGTACCTGCAGAATCATGTGGGCAGCAAAGCCCTCTTCTTCCAGGCGGCGGCTTACGCGGGCCATGGCGATCTTGATGATGTCGGCGGCGGTTCCCTGCATGGGGTGGTTCATGGCCGTGCGCTCGCCAAAACCGCGGAGTTGCGGGTTTTTGGCCTTGAGCTCCGGAATATGGCGTCTGCGGCCATACATGGTCTCGGCGTAGCCCGTCTGCTTGGCGCGCGCCACCACGTTGTCGAGGAACGTACGCACGCCCGGGTAGGCCTCGTAGTAGCGGTCGATCATGTCGCGCGCCTCGGCCATCGAGATATGCAGCGACTGCGACAGACCGTAGGCCTGCTGGCCGTACACGATGCCAAAGTTCACGGCCTTGGCGCGGCTGCGCAGGTCGGGCGTTACCTCGGACACCGGCACACCGAACACGCGCGCCGCCGTCTCGGCATGGAAGTCCTCGCCCTCGTTAAAGGCGCGCACCAAGTGCTCGTCACCCGAGAGATGCGCCAGCAGACGCAGCTCGATCTGCGAGTAGTCCACCGCCAAAAAGACGCTTCCCTCGCCTGCCGAAAACGCCGTCTTGACGGTACGACCCAGCTCCGAGCGCGTCGGGATGTTCTGCAGGTTCGGGTCGCTCGAGGACAGACGCCCCGTTGCCGTGATGGTCTGGTTGTACGTAGTGTGCACACGACCGTCACCACGGCGTAGTAGGCCCAGCGTGTCCAGATAGGTGGACTTGATCTTGGACTTCTCACGCCAGTCCAAAATCAGGCGCACGATTTCGTGGTCACGCGCAAGGTCGCTCAGCACCTTGGCGTTGGTCGAATAATAGCCGCGCTTAGTCTTCTTGAGGCCCTTGGTCGGAAGCCCCATCACATCAAAGAGCACGTGCGACAGCTGCATGGGACTGCCGATGTTAAAGGTCTCGTCACCCGCCAGGTCGCGAATACTGCGCTCAACCTCGGTAATCTGGGTCGCCAGGCCCTCGGACAGGCTGCGCAGCCGATCGGGATCCACGAGCATGCCCGCGCGCTCCATCTTGGCAAGCACCGGCACAAGCGGCATCTCGATACCGTCGAACACGTTGGCGGCGTTCTCACGGGCCATGCGATCGCGCAGCGGTGCGACCAGCGCCAGCGTCAAGGCCGCCGTGCGAGCGGCAGGCGCGGGGGCGTCCTCGCCGATACCCTCTGCACCACGCGCCGCAGGCAGCGCCATCTGCAGATAGGTATCGGCCAGATACGCCTCATCGAACTCGGAGCGGTCGGAATCCAGCAGGTAGGCGGCAACCACGGTATCGAAGATGCGCGTGGAATCAGCGGACAGCGGGTCCATGAGCTCGGGCTCAGAGGAATCGATAGGCGAAAGCTCGTGCAGCAGCGCCTTCATGTCCGGGCTCGCCACGCGGCCCTCCATAAACAGACGCGCGAGCACACCAGCGATCACGCCGTGGGCTAGATTGAAGCCCTCGACAGCGGCAGGCATGCCGTCATCAGCTTCCTCGAGCGCAAAGAGCCCCTTTGACGTCGCTAGCCACAGCGTACGCGTCAGTCCAAAGAGCGCACCCTCTTCCTTGTCGTCGTCCACCACGGCGGCGACCCACTCACCGGCACCAATCGCGCGGGAAATCTCAGCCGCAACGGCACCAAGCGCGTCAGCATCGCCCGCGGCTGCGCGAACCATCGCAGGCGTCTCAAACACACTGGAGGCAGCAGCAGCCCCGCCCTCGCCACCGATCAGCGCCAAGAAACGGTTCTGCATGGCGGTGATACCAAGCGTGCCCAGCGCCGCGGAAACCTCATCGGCAGAATACGCCGGGAAGGACGTCGCCTCAAAATCGAGCTCAACGGGCGCATCGGTGCGGATGGTCGCGACCTTGCGGCTCAGCAGGGCATCGTCGATGTGCGCGCGCAGGTTTTCGCCCATCTTGCCCTTGACCTCGTCGGCATGTGCGATGACCTCGTCCAGGCTACCGTACTGCGCAATGAGCGCGCTCGCCTTTTTGGGGCCGATGCCCGGCACGCCGGGGATGTTATCGGACGTGTCGCCCTTCAGACCATAAAAGTCGGGCACGAGCGCCGGCGTGATGCCGTGATACAGGTCGTCCACGCTCTCGGGCGTCATAATCGCCACGTCGGACAGGCCCTTGCGGGTCGAGACCACGTTGACGTGCTCGGTCACGAGTTGATACATGTCGCGGTCGCCGGTCACCAGTAGCATGTCGCAGCCGGCCTCTTCACCCAGGCGCGCCATGGTTCCCAGGATATCGTCGCCTTCCCAGCCCTCGGACTGCAGAATCGGCACGTTGAGCGCGGTGAGCAGCTCCTTAATCATAGGGAACTGCGCATGCAGATCGGGGTCCATGGGCGGGCGTTGCGCCTTATACTGCGGCAGCATCTCCATGCGCACGCGCGGTTTGCCCTTGTCAAACGCCACAACAACGCCGTCGGGGTTAAAGGCGTCGATCATCTTAAGAAACATGTTCAGAAAGCCAAAAATCGCGTTGGTGGGGCGACCGTCCGGCGCGTTCATGGTCGGCGGCACGGCGTGGAAGGCGCGATGCATGAGCGAGTTGCCGTCGATAACGGCAAAGGTGCGGCGCTTGTCAGACATATTGAATACCTCGCTTTGGGCTGGGCACGGTTTGCTCACTCCAGTTTACACGCTCCCCGCCCCGCGGCCACCTCACATCAAGCTCCCCCGCCACCGTGAGCCCGCGCGTGATACGATGGCTCACGGTACATCAACCAGCACGATCGATCCGAAAGGAGCCTGCGTCATGGAGCGTCCCTGCGCATGGAAAAAGTACACGCCACAGCAAATCGAGGAGCTCGAGGAGCTTTGCCGCGGCTATAAGCAGTTTTTGAGTGAGAACAAGACCGAGCGCCTGTGCGTCAAGGCCGGCATCAAGATGGCCGAGGAGGCGGGATACGTCGACCTGGAGACCGTAATCGCCGAAGGCCGCGAGCTCAAGGCAGGCGACAAGGTGTACGCCGCCAATCACGGCAAGGACCTTATGCTCGTCAACCTGGGCACCGCCCCGCTCGAGCAGGGCTTTAACATCCTGGGCGCGCACGTGGACTCGCCGCGCCTGGACCTTAAGCAGAACCCCGCCTTCGAGGCCGGCGACATGGCTTATCTCGACACGCACTACTACGGCGGCGTCAAGAGCTACCACTGGGTGGCCTCCCCGCTCGCACTCGTAGGCGTCATCTGCAAAAAGGACGGCACCACCGTCGACATTAACATCGGCGACAAGGCCGACGACCCGGTCTTTACCATCTCCGACCTGCTGATCCATCTCTCGAGCGAGCAGATGTCCAAGCCTGCCAAGGACGCCGTCGACGCCGAGATCCTCGACGTGATCGTGGGCGGCCGCCCCGTCAAGTTCGATGAGGACGACAAGGACGCTCCCAAGGAGCCCGTCAAGCAGATGTTCTTGGACATCCTCAAAGAGCAGTACGGCGTCGAGGAGGAGGACTTCCTCTCCGCCGAGATCGAGGTCGTGCCCGCCGGCCCCGCCCGCGACATGGGCCTCGACCGCTCCATGATCTTGGGCTATGGCCACGACGACCGCGTCTGCGCCTACCCCTCTATGCTCGCCCAGATCAACGTCACCAACGTGGAGCGCACGAGCATCACGCTCATCGTCGACAAAGAGGAGATCGGTTCCGTGGGTGCCACCGGCATGACGAGCCGCTTCTTCGAGAACACCGTCGCCGAGATCATGACGCTCGCCGGCGAGGGTAGCCCGCTGGCCCTGCGCCGCGCGCTCGCCCGCAGCCGCATGCTCTCCTCTGACGTGTCCGCCGGCTTCGACCCGGGCTATGCCGCCAAGTTCGAGACCAAGAACGCCGCCTTTATGGGTCGCGGCCTGTGCTTTAACAAGTACACGGGCAGCCGCGGCAAGGGCGGCTCCAACGACGCCGATGCCGAGTATGTGGCCCTCGTCCGCGACATCATGGACAAGGCAGGCGTGGATTTCCAGACCTGTGAGCTCGGCCGCGTCAACGCAGGTGGCGGCGGCACCATCGCCTACATCATGGCCAAGTACGGCATGAATGTCATCGACTCCGGCGTTGCCGTTCTGTCCATGCACGCCCTATGGGAGGTCGCCAACAAGGCCGATATCTACGAGGCCTACCGCGGCTACAAGGCCTTCCTCGAGCGCGCCTAACCAGCCCTTCATAACTTGCGGTGAAATACGGACTAAACTGGCCTATAAACGGCCAAAACAGACCGTATTCCACCGCAACTTCCTTTTTGACAGAGGAGAGTCCATGCTGCAGGTCATCATTTCGCCCGCCAAGCAGATGCGCTCGGCCCAAGATGCTTTTGAAGTCCTGGGCATTCCGCCCTTTGCGCGCGAGACGGCTCGACTGCATCGCGCGTTGCTAGATATTGAGCGAAATGAAGGCAGCGGCGGCCTGCAGGCGCTATGGAACGTGAGTGACAAACTGCTGGGGCCTTGCCTCAACACCCTGCATGAGTTCGAGCCCATCTTGGAAAACGGCGACCTCGACAATCCCGATATCGCCCGCAATACCTCCCCCGCCGTCATGTCCTATCACGGCATTCAATACCAGAGCATGGCACCCGAGGTGATGGATGCCGCGCAGCTCGCATGGCTGCAAGACCATCTGTGGATCCTCTCGGGCCTTTACGGATGCGTACGCCCCTTTCATGCCGTCGAACCGTATCGGCTGGAGATGGGTGCGAAGCTCGCCGTTGACGATGCCCGAGACCTCTACGCGTTTTGGAGCGACAAGCTCGCGCGGGTTATCGCCCCGGCAGGTTCAAACACCACGATCGTCAACCTCGCCAGCGTAGAGTATGCCAAAGCCGTTCTGCCCCACCTCGCGGGCGACGCCACAGCCGTCACGT
>UQYA01000035.1 GCA_900545165.1 uncultured Collinsella sp. | reverse complement strand
CATCAACTATGAGGACCTGGGCTACGCCGCGGGCGAGATGGCCGTTAAGATCCTGAAGGGCGAGGCCAAGCCCGAGGACATGCCTATCAAGCACCTCTCGAGCAAGGACCTGGTCGTCGTCAAGAACGACGAAATGGCCGAGGCCCTGGGCATCGACCTTTCCGCTCTGGACGAGTAGCGACATGCGCGGCGATGCGCCTAGGGCCCATGCTCGCACCGTTGCCGTGTTATTCAATATCTGAGCCATAGGGGCGAACGCCAAAGACCGGCGTTCGCCCTGCTTGTTACGGATGAGACAAAACATCCGTCCGCAGCTCTTTTATGCATTGTTACCGCTATTATGGTGAATCACGTGTCCACCCTATCCTAGGAGGTATGAAGCATGCTCATTGCATTGCAGGGCGCCGTTTCGCAGGGCGTCCTCTGGGGCATTATGGTGCTTGGCGTGTTTATCACGTTCCGCCTGCTCGACATCCCCGATATGACCTGCGACGGCAGCTTTGCCCTCGGCGGCTGTGTCTGCGCCGTGCTCATCGTCAATAACAACGTCGACCCGCTGCTCGCCGTGCTGGCCGGCATGTGCGCCGGCGCCATCGCGGGCGCCGTCACGGGCATTCTGACCACCGTCTTCGAGATTCCCGCGATCCTCGCCGGAATCCTCACCCAGATCAGCCTGTGGTCCATCAACCTGCGCATCATGGGCAAGTCCAATACGCCCATTCTTGCCAAGGGCACCGTGTTCTCGGCCGTCAGCAATATGACCGGTCTGCCGCAGTCCACCGTTGCCATCATCTTGGGCATCCTGCTCGCCGTGGCTATCGTTGCCATCCTGTATTGGTTCTTTGGCACCGAGATCGGCTCGGCGCTGCGCGCCACCGGCAACAACGAGTACATGATCCGCGCTCTGGGCGTCAACACCAACTCCACCAAGATGATCGCCCTCGTGCTCTCCAACGCCCTCATCGGCCTTTCGGGCGCGCTTATCTGCCAGAGCCAAAAGTATGCCGACATTGGCATGGGCACCGGTGCCATCGTTATCGGTCTTGCCGCCATTGTTATCGGCGAGGTGCTCGGCCGTCTGCTGCCCGGCGGCCTCACGCAGTTTAGCGTCCGTCTTGCCTCCGCCGTCTTTGGCTCCGTGGTGTACTTCCTTATCCGCGCCATCGTGCTGCAGTTGGGCATGGACGCCAACGACATGAAGTTGCTCTCCGCCGTGATCGTCGCCGTGGCCCTGTGCGTGCCCGTGGTTTGGGAGCGCTATAAGCTCCGCAGCTCCTACACGAAGGGGGATGAGGCAGATGCTTAAGCTCTCGCACGTCAAGAAGACCTTTAACAAGGGCACCGTCACCGAGAAGCGCGCGCTCACCGGCGTCGACCTCACCCTGAATGACGGCGACTTTGTAACCGTGATCGGCGGCAACGGCGCCGGCAAGTCCACGCTGCTCAACATGATCGCCGGCGTGTACCCGCTCGATTCGGGCGTTATTGAGCTCGACGGCACCGACATCTCGCGCCTGAGCGAGTCGCAGCGCGCCAAGTACCTGGGCCGCGTGTTTCAGGACCCCATGCGCGGTACCGCTGCCGACATGCAGATCGCCGAGAACCTGGCCCTCGCCAAGCGTCGCGGCCAGCGTCGCGGCCTTTCGTGGGGCGTCACCAAGGCCGAGAAAGATGAGTACGTCGAGCTGCTCAAGCGCCTGGACCTTGGTCTGGACACGCGTCTCAACGCCAAGGTCGGCCTGCTCTCGGGTGGCCAGCGCCAGGCACTCACCCTGCTGATGGCCACGCTCACCAGGCCGCGCCTGCTGCTGCTCGACGAGCACACCGCGGCCCTCGACCCCAAGACGGCCTCTAAGGTGCTTAACCTGACCGAGGAGATCGTCGACGAGAACCACCTGACCACGCTCATGGTCACGCACAACATGAACGACGCCATCCGTCTGGGCAACCGTCTGATCATGATGCACGAAGGCCACGTGATCTACGACGTGGCGGGCGATGAGAAGAAGTCGCTCACCGTAGCCGACCTGCTGCAGAAGTTCGAGGAGGTCTCGGGAGGCGAGCTCGCCAACGACCGCATGCTGCTGAGCTAAAACCTGCCAAAAAGGGACAGGTTTATTTTGGTAGGTTTTATCTGCGCAAACGTCAAAACCGCCGCAAAGGGACAGACGCCCTTGCGGCGGTTTTCGCATATTATGTCGATAATCCAGCGTCAGCAGGAACTACTGGTTAAGGACTAAGGAAACTGCCACGAGAAGCTCTCTTCCCCGTCTCGCCTTGACCGCCGCACTCCTTGCCGGCGTGCTCGCCGGCGCCCCAGCTTACGCCACCGCGGCCACCCCATCTCAAGTTATCGGCCCGTCCGATGTGATCGGACGGGCTTCTTGGTGGGTATCATGGTTGAACGATCATTAGGAGGTTTTCCCTACATGGAATTGTTTGAGCCGATTCTTCATTTCTTTGAGCAACGGTGGGTCCACAACATCATCTGGGCCGTCATCTTGGCGATAGGCACCGCCGTCGCCGCCAAGGTCGTATCCAAGACCCTGAACCATCTGCTTAACCGAGACGATAACCCGCTTCCGGCATCGAGTATCTTCATCAACATCGCGCGCGCCGTCATCTGGATGATTGGCGGCAGCTTTATCCTCGACAACTGCTTTGGCATTAACGCAAACGCGCTCGTCGCCGCTCTTGGCGTCGGCGGCATCGCCATCTCGCTCGGCTTTCAGGACACGCTGTCAAACCTTATCGGCGGCATGCAAGTGACCTTTATGGGCATCATCAAACCCGGCGACAATATCGAGGTCGGCGGCGTATCCGGCGTGGTCCAAGACATCACTTGGCGCCATACAACGATTGAGGATGCCTGTGGACAGACCATCATTGTGCCCAACTCCAACATCTCCAAGAACACGCTCGTGCATTTGATGCCCTTTGGGCGCGTGGCCGTGCCCGTTGCCGTAAAGGACACGTCTAAGTGGGCTTCCCTTGACGTGCTGGCAGACGAGCTCACGAGCGCAACCAAAACGGCCGTCTCGCCCATCTCGGGCTTTGACAAGGAGCCCTACGTACTCTTTAGCGAAATCGGCGACTTTGGCATCAAAGGAAAGATCATCTTTATCGTCAGCGACGACAGCACCACTTTCACCGCTGCCGACGCCTGCATCCGCGCCATCGCCCCCATCATCGCCTAAACCACCGCAAAGGGGTCAGGCATCTTTGTAGTGGTTTTCATTCGTGGTACCATGGTTCATATAGTTGTTTAAACGACTAAGGGAGCAACATTATGGAAGAGGCCTATCGTCAAGCACGCAAGCGCGGCGAGCAAGGACGTCGACGCGCCATTAGCCAAAGCGAGCATCCATACCTTACGGACCTCGATAGCTTGGTTGCTCAGCTCCCCTTAGGTCAGCGAGAGAATGTCGGCCTGCGGGATATTCCGCTCGAAATGGTCGTCGGTACGGTCACCAAGGGCCGTCAGTCCGCCTTTTCGTGTAACTTTATGCCCCTGCTTCCGTTTAGCACCGAGTTCGCCCGCAAGTGGTCCAACCTCTACGACATCCAGGTGACCGAGGGCTATCGCGACCCCGTCATCGTCACCGAGTTCATGCATCGGTTCTATGTCCAAGAAGGCAACAAACGCGTCAGTGTCCTCAAATTCCTAGACGCCCCGACGGTTTCGGCCAAGGTCACCCGTCTCTACCCCGGCACATGGGATTCCGTCGAAAGCCGCCTGTACGGCGAGTTCTGCGCGTTTTGGCGCGTCTGCCCCCTATACGAGATCGAGTTCTCGCGTGAGGGAAGCTACGAAACACTCGCCAAGATGCTCGGTCAGAACCTTATCGAAAAATGGCCGCAGAAAAAGGTCGACTACCTGCGCCACACTTTCCTGCTCTTTAAGCGTGCCTACCTTCGCGCAGGCGGCGATCACCTGGACATTACGCCCGCCGACGCCATGCTCGTCTACCTCAATGTGTACAACCAGGACCGCCTGCTGGATACGCCAACGGATATCGTCGTAAACCGCCTGTGCAAGATCTGGCGCGAGCTGGTCATTGCCGGCAAAAATGACGAGGACAAGGTCGATCTTGTCGAAGCACCGAGCGTCGACGAGGGGGAGACGCCCGCCAAGTCCACCTCTGGCGTGCTCAACTTCTTTATGGGCAAGACCGTCTACTCGACGGCCAACCCCCTGCGCATCGCCTTTATCCATGAGTTCCCCTGTGCGACGTCGAGCTGGGACAGCCTGCACGACCAAGGGCGTCAGTATCTCGATGAGCACTTTGGCGGTATCGTGCGCACCGAGGCGTTCGAGGACTGTCACGATCCGGATGTGTTCTACGCCGCCGTGGAAACGGCTGTCAAACATGGAGCAAACGTCATCTTCTCGACCTCGCACCGCCTGATGGAATACACGCTCAGGGCTGCCGTTGAGTATCCCCGGGTTCGGTTCCTCAACTGCTCTATCGGCCTTCCCCATCAAAGCGTCCGTTCGTACTTTGGCAAGATGTACGAGGCCAAGTTTCTGCTGGGCGCCCTTGCGGCCAGCATGGCGGACAACCACCGCATCGGTTACCACGCGTCGGTCTTCGCCTCGGGCGCACTCAGCGAGATCAACGCCTTTGCGATTGGCGCCTCGCTGCTCGACCCGCGCGCGCAAATTATCCTGACCTGGGGCGATGTGCCCGCTGGAGGTCTCGCCGAGGCCATGTGCCGCGAAGGCGTGAACGTCATGACCGGCGCCGATATGTCAAAGTCGCTGGAAGATCCCACCGCCTACGGGCTTCACCGCTTGGTCGATGGCAAGGTTACCGGCATCGCCATGCCCGTCTGGAACTGGGGGCGCTACTACGAGCTTATCGTGAAAAGCCTTCTGCACGGCACATGGGACGAGACCAGCGACGACAACCAAGTGCGCGCCGTCAACTACTGGTATGGCATGAGCTCCGGCGTTATCGACATCCGTTACGCTCCGGGTCTACCCTACCAAACGCGCAAACTCGTGCAGTTGCTCCGCAACGGCATTGTTGAGGGATCCATCAACCCCTTTGGCGGCGAGCTCCACAGCCAGAACGGCGTGGTACAGATCGAAGGCTTCCCTCCGCTGCCGAGCACGCAGATTGTCGAGATGAATTGGCTGGCGGACAACGTGGTAGGCACCATTCCGCAGCTCGACGATGAGCCGAAAGTCCCTGCCCTATGAAAATCCTTGCCATAGCCGATACCGAAGAACGATGCCTTTGGGAGTGCTTTCGCAAGGAACGCTTTGAGGGAGTCGACCTGATTTTGTCCGCCGGCGATCTGGACCCAGACTATCTTGAGTTTTTGGTTACGGTCATCAACAAACCGCTCATCTACGTGCGCGGCAATCACGATGACCGCTACGCACGTCATGCACCAGGCGGATGTATCTGCGTGGAAGACAGCGTGTACACGTACCGAGGGATTCGCATTGCGGGCCTTGGCGGGTCCATGCGTTATCGCGACGGCGCCAACATGTACACCGAACGCGAGATGTCCAAGCGCATGCGTAAGCTGTCGCGTAAGGTTAGGATGGTCGGCGGGTGCGACATTCTGCTTACCCATGCGCCCGCCGCCGGTATGGGTGATTTGGACGATCTGCCGCATCGAGGGTTTGAGTGCTTTAACACGGCGCTTGAGTCCTGGGGGGCCGACTACATGGTGCATGGGCATGTACACCAAAGCTACGGTTACGATTTTCAGCGCGAGCGGCAGCATGTGTGTGGAACGACGATCATCAACGCCTGCGGCTATACGCAGTTTGAGCTCGATCAGACGCGCTACCCCATCCGTGGCTGGCAGGCAGCCTGGCTCAATTCGCAAACCATGCGCCGCGAGCTCAAACGCCACGATGCCATCGAGTCCTCAACGGCCAGAACACCCTGGTAACCACCACAAAGGGGACACCGTCCCCTTTGTGGTGCTTTTGACGCGATAGCAAGAAACCCGGTCCTGCACAAGGCAGAACCGGGTTTCTTTAGCAATGCTTGCTTTGATCAGGCAGTAACTAGCAGTTACTCAGCCAGGAAGTCACGCTGGACAGCGGGATCGACCTTGACGCCAGGGCCCATGGTGGAAGACACAGAGATGGACTTGACGTACTTGCCCTTAGCAGAAGAGGGCTTGACGCGCAGGATCTCGGTGTACAGGGCAGCGTAGTTCTCGACGAGCTGCTGCTCAGAGAAGGACTTCTTGCCCAGGGGCACGTGGCAGATGCCATAGCGGTCGGCGCGGTACTCAACGCGGCCAGCCTTGAGCTCGGAGACCATCTTGGCGACGTCCATGGTCACAGTGCCGAGCTTGGGGTTCGGCATGAGGCCACGGGGACCAAGGATCTTACCAATGCGGCCAACCTTGGCCATCATGTTCGGCGTAGCGATAGCGGCGTCGAAATTGATCTCGCCCTTCTGAATCTGGGCGACGAGCTCGTCGGAGCCGATGATGTCGGCGCCGGCAGCCTCAGCCTCGCGGGCCTTCTCGCCCTCGGCGAAGACGGCAACACGAACGGTCTTGCCGGTGCCGTGGGGCAGGGAGATGGAACCACGGATGTTCTGGTCAGCCTTACGAGTATCGATGCCCAGACGGAAGTGGGCCTCGACGGTCTCGTCGAACTTGGCGGTGTCGAGCTCCTTGATGAGCTTGGCAGCCTGAAGGGGGGTGTAGAGCGTGGCGCGGTCGATCTTCTCGGCAGCGGCGTTATAGCTCTTACCATGCTTAGCCATGTGCATTACCTCCTGTGGTTAAACGGGCGTGAGCCCTCCCACATCGCATCGTGTGCCCTATTGCACACATTTAACGGGCGCCCCGGTCGGAGCACCCGTCGTTACCATAAGAAATCGCTACTCAGCGATGGTGACGCCCATGGAGCGGGCGGTACCGGCGATGATCTTCTTGGCGGCGTCAATGTCGTTGGCATTGAGGTCCGGCATCTTGATCTCGGCGATCTTGGTGAGCTGTTCCTGGGAGAGCTGACCAACCTTGTCGGCCTGCGGCTTAGCGGAACCAGACTTGAGGTTCAGCTCCTTCTTGATGAGGTGAGCCGCCGGCGGGGTCTTGGTGATGAAGGAGAAGGACTTGTCCTCGTAGACAGAGATCTCAACGGGGATGATGTCGCCCTTCTTGTCCTGCGTCTCGGCGTTAAAGGCCTGGCAGAACTGCATGATGTTCACGCCAGCAGCGCCCAGGGCGGGGCCGACGGGAGGAGCGGGGTTAGCTGCACCAGCAGGAATCTGGAGCTTAATGACGTTGGCAACCTTCTTCTCAGCCATGGTCATTCCTTTCGAATCACGAGTGTGAAGTACTTGCTATATCGTAAGCACGCACGTGTTAGAAGCACTCCTGAGATGAGCAGTCACAGAAGAAGCACGCTCGCGCGAACGGACGAAAACTTAAGCGATGACAGCGACCTGGTTAAAGTCGAGCTCGACCGGCGTCTCGCGGCCAAAGATCATCAGCGTGACCTTGAGCTTGCCAGCCTCGGTGTTAACCTCGGAGACCTTGCCATCAAAGTCGGTAAGCGGGCCATCGGTGACGCGGACGGACGTGCCGACCTGAATATCAACCGAGGTGCGCTTGGGCGAATCGCCCTTACCGGGACGACGAGTCATCTTATTGTACTCATCGCGGGAAAGCGGTGCGGGCTTACCGTTGCCGCCCAGGAAACCGGTGACGCCGGGCGTGTTGCGGACACACGTCCAAGCATCGTCATCCATCTCCATGCGGACCAAGACATAACCCGGGAAGATCTTGGAATCCTTGGTCTCGCGCTTGCCACCCTCTTTAATCTCGGTGACGCGCTCCATAGGAATCTCGATATCAAAGATACGGTCCTGCATGCCCATGGTCTCGATACGATGCTCGAGATCGGACTTTACGCGGTTCTCGTATCCGGAGTAAGTGTGAACGACGTACCAACGCTTAGACATGGTTTAGCCCCTCAATCCAGAGAACAGAGCAAGAGCCTCGCCAAAGCCAGCATCGAGCAGAGCGATGACGACGCCGACGACGACCAGAGAAGCGCAGACGACGACCGAGTAGTTCACGAGCTCCTTCTTATCGGGCCACGTGACACGCTTCATCTCGGACTTGACCGAAGCGAAATACTTCTTGGTGCGGGCGAAGAAACCAGGCTTCTCGTTCTTCTTGGACTTCGCAGCCTTCTCGTTCTTCTTGGCAACGGCCTTCTTGGCCTCAACCTTGGAGTTGGCGGCAGCGCTGTTGGCAGGTGCCGGCTGCTGAGCCTTCTTCTTGTTCTTCTTGTTGGCCATTTGGGTTACCTCCGCGCAATGCGCTTATACATGAGTAAACCGTAAGCCCCCAAATGGGAGCTTACGGAATAATGACTGGCACGCCAGGAAGGACTCGAACCCTCAACACTCGGTTTTGGAGACCGATGCTCTACCAATTGAACTACTGGCGTATGTGACTAGAGACTAGCGAGTCTCTTTGTGCAGCGTGTGGTGACGGCACCAGGGGCAATACTTCTTGATCTCCATACGATCAGGCATGGTCGACTTGTTCTTGGTGGTCGTATAGTTGCGGCGCTTGCACTCAGTGCACGCAAGAGTAACTAGAGTACGCATGTATCCTGAACCTTTCATTTCCGCCCCGTACGGGCACGAGTTGTTACTTTATCAGCTCCACGTAAGTGCTGTCAATGAAAACCTCGAGTCAATTGGTTCTCGGTGGATCCATTCATATTTGGAACACATCAATGAAGCCATCGAGAGCTAATCGACGGTGCATCCAGGACCATTATCGATCCTCTCGACACCAGCAACGGCTCAATATCCATTGCAGAAAAGAACCCGGCACCCATATAAGTGCCGGGTTCTCTAAGTCAGCTATATCAAAGAGCTAATTTACTCAATGATCGTGGAGACGATGCCCGAACCAACGGTGTGGCCACCCTCGCGGATAGCGAAGCGCAGGCCCTCCTCCATGGCGATCGGGTGGATGAGGTCGCCCTCGATGGTGATGTGGTCACCAGGCATAGCCATCTCGGTGCCCTCGGGGAGCTTGACCGTACCAGTAACGTCGGTGGTACGGAAGTAGAACTGAGGACGATAACCATCGAAGAACGGGGTGTGACGGCCGCCCTCCTCCTTGGTCAGAACGTAGATCTCACCGGTGAACTTGGTGTGCGGGGTAACCGAACCGGGCTTGCAGAGAACCTGGCCGCGCTCGATGTCCTCGCGCTTGATGCCGCGGAGCAGCAGACCGACGTTGTCGCCAGCCTCGCAGAAGTCCATGGACTTACGGAACATCTCGATACCGGTAACGACGGTGTTCTGGGTATCCTTGATGCCGACGATCTCGACGGGCTCGTTGAGCTTGAGCTCACCGCGCTCGACACGGCCGGTAGCAACGGTACCACGGCCGGAGATGGTCATAACGTCCTCAACGGCCATCAGGAACGGGAGGTCGTTGTTACGAGCAGGCGTCGGGATGTACTCGTCGACGGCCTTCATGAGCTCGCGGATAGCGTCCATCCACTTGGCGTCGCCCTCGAGAGCGCCCAGAGCGGAACCACGGATGACGGGGATGTCGTCGCCGGGGAAATCGTACTCGGAGAGGAGCTCACGGGTCTCCATCTCGACGAGGTCGATGAGCTCGTCATCGTCGACCATGTCGCACTTGTTCAGGAAGACGACGATGTAGGGAACGCCGACCTGACGGGCGAGCAGGATGTGCTCGCGGGTCTGAGCCATGGGGCCGTCGGTAGCGGCGATGACCAGGATAGCGCCGTCCATCTGAGCAGCACCGGAGATCATGTTCTTGACGTAGTCAGCGTGGCCCGGGCAGTCAACGTGAGCGTAGTGACGGGCAGCGGTCTCGTACTCAACGTGGGAAACGGAGATCGTGATGCCGCGCTCGCGCTCCTCGGGAGCCTTGTCGATGTTCTCGAACGCAGTGAAGTCAGCCTTGCAGCCCTCGGTCTCGGAGAGAACCTTGGTGATGGCAGCGGTCAGCGTGGTCTTGCCGTGGTCGACGTGACCAATGGTGCCGATGTTAACATGCGGCTTAGTGCGCTCAAACTTCTCTTTGGCCATAAAGCCCTCCTCTAAACAGGTCGTCCCCGGACGGGACTTTGCCTTTATACCATAGTGGCCTCTCAACATACTATTGAGAAGCCACCGTGTTACCTATGGTAGCGGTGACTGGATTCGAACCAGTGACGCCACGGGTATGAACCGTGTGCTCTAACCAACTGAGCTACACCGCCGGATGGAGCCTGCAACCAGACTTGAACTGGTGACCTCTTCGTTACCAACGAAGTGCTCTACCGACTGAGCTATACAGGCACTTGACGGGTGGGAGCTATAGGATTCGAACCTATGTAGGCAGAGCCAACGGGTTTACAGCCCGTCCCCATTAACCACTCGGGCAAACTCCCAATCGTTCAAGTATCCGCAGGTCCTTTGGTCTTTTGGACCGCCGCCCCCGCGAACGAAAAAGATAATACGATGCAACCTTGGGGGCTGTCAACGAAAACCTATATATACACGGTGCCGGGCGTATCTATATACCTTCGACCTGCGGTTTTGTTGAGTTTAGAAATGAAGGACGGTGGATTTGGCTGTGCTGGTGACATTTCCCAAGGGAACACTTTGGCACGGTGGAGTACGCCTACAGCATCGACCTTCGATAACGGCCCTCTTGCACTATTACATAGGTCACGATCGGGCTTCCACGACACGATCGAGCGTGGATAATCTCCCACTTTTAGCGCGGCCCTAAGGCCAAAGCGGCAGATTATCCACGCTCATTCTCCAGGCGGGAGAACTAATGAGCCGCAACTACTCGGGCCAGGCCAAAGTAGACCCATAGAGCGGCTCCCCCTTGGTGCAGGGGTAGCGACTCAAGTAACACGACGATAGCAAGTCGAAGAAATAAGTCATGGCGTATTTCGAATAAACGCCGAGTCGGTCAATTCCGTTTCCCGCATTACCAAGACGATATACACGGTCAAAAGACCTCGATTTGTCATCGTTGCTAAACGCAGTAATTAGAATCTTCCTACCCGAACGGCAATCAAGATACTCACGCGCCTGTGACACAAATAGCCCGGAGACCGATACGAGAATTATCAATGACTGCGAAGCGTCTCCCATGTTTTTCAATTCCGCGACGTTAGCCCCAGCAACTATGCGAACTATCTTGCCCGCATAAAACATTTCCTGCTGAAATCGTACGAGATTGGCGCTCACATTATTGGTGCACCAGATTTCAACGTTTTTATGGCCATCAATTTCGTCGGCAAGGTGCTTAATAGCGGTATCGGACACGCCGCTTTCGACCTCAGCGAACATCTCGATCATGCGAACGTCGAGCTCTGCCCTGTACTCCTCGTAGCCAAATTCCTCCTCTCGATGGCTTAAGTCGCTTGGAAAGACTGATTGAGTAAATGATTCTTTCAAATCGCTAAGAGACTGGTAGCCCAAGCGATTGCAGAAACGACGAACAGCAGAACGGGTCACGAATGCATCGCGGGTTATTGCGGCAACATTGATTTCGCTCGAACGCCTAATGTGAGCGATGAGATATCGAGCAATGGCGGCATCGTTTGACCCAAACTCGCTGTTGATGATGGAGCTAATGCGATTGAGCACATCGAAGTCATTGATATTCACGTGATTCCTCTTTCCGCTCTCCTCGAAATCATGGTTCATTTATTGAATCAAACAGCTTTGGTCGTTCTCCTATGATTCAAATCAGTTGACGTCATCTTAATCGTAATTCCGTCACACGTATCCACCGTGTTGAATGATGGAAAGGGGATTCATGGGCAACGTGAACAACATGCCGTTTCTCTGGGGTTCCGCCACGGCGTCTTATCAGTGCGAGGGTGCCTGGAACGAAGGCGGCAAAGGCCTTGGCGAGTGGGATTTCTTTAGCCACACAAGCAATAAGAACATCAACCATGTTGACGGTGATGTATCTTGCGACTTCTACCATCGCTATGGAGAAGATATCCGCATGATGAAAGAAGGCGGACAAAACACCTATCGCTTCTCTCTTTCATGGAGTCGAATCATCCCCACAGGTATCGGCGAAGTGAATGAAGAGGGTATCGATTTTTATAATCGGGTCATTGATTGCTGCCTCGAAAATGGCATAGAGCCCAACGTTACGCTGTTCCATTACGATCTGCCATTCACGCTTGCTTGCAAAGGCGGATGGCTGAACAACGACATGGCAGAGTGGTTCTGCAAATACGCCAAGATTTGCTTTGAGCGCTTTGGAGACCGCGTCAAAATCTGGGCTACCGTTAACGAGCCGCATTTCTACAGCTACTGCGTAAACATGTTGGGCAACTATCCCCCCAATCGATCGCTCGACGTTCAGTCGTACATGCAGTTTCAATACAACCTGATGCGCGCAAGCGCACTCGCAGTCCGAGCATATCGTCAAATGGGCTACGACGGCATCATCGGCGCCGTCCACGATGGCGGCGTTGTCGAACTCGACCCGGCAACCGAGCACCCTGATGACGTATTTCGATACGCAGACTTTTTCGCCAATCGCATGATTCTGGCACCAGCGCTTCAAGGTCAACTACCGCCAGAAATGGACGAAATCCTTGAAAAACTTGGCGTCTCGCTCTATCGATCCCCAAATGACGTAGAAGAATTCAGAGACGGTAAAGTCGATTTTATTGGACTCAACGTGTATTGCCGAGAGTATGTAACCGACTGGCACGGTGGAGAGCTTGCCGTTTCGGCGAACAATAAGGGCGGTTCGAGCAAAAAGGTCGAAGGAAAATGCATTGCGCCCTTGTTTGAAAGCGCCCGCGACAGCAATGTTCCCCGCAATAAATGGGGCCGTGAAATACTCCCAAGTTGCATGTATTCAACCATCATGGATGTCCACGAGCGCTATGACGCGCCCCGCATCTTTATTACGGAAAACGGACATGGCGCCTATGAGCAACCAGACGCAGACGGAATGATCCACGATGATGACCGCATCGAGCTTCTGGGCCAGTTCATCGAGCACATGATGAGGGCTAAGCGCGACGGCGCGCGCGTTGAGGGCTACTACCTCTGGTCGACGATGGATCTGTATAGCTGGATCAACGGCTACGAAAAACGATACGGACTTGTCCATATCGACTTCGAGAACAATCTGGAGCGCACCCCCAAAAAGAGCTGGTATTGGTACCGAGACCTTATCTCGAAATATCAGGAGCAGGAAGGCTAGGAGAAAGAGATGAAATATCAGGCAATGTCCGAAACAGTCCTAAAGGCTGTTGGCGGCAAAGAGAACATTACATCGGTAACTCATTGTGCGACGCGCCTTCGCATCGACGCACGAGACACCTCGATCATCGATCTCCAGCTCGCCAAATCGGCCGATCAGGCGCTCGGGGCAGTAGTCAACGGTGGCCAGCTTCAGGTGATCATCGGCCCCAACGTCACCGAGGCTTACAACGACTTCCTCGACTTCGCGGGAATCGAAGTCGGCGGTGGCACGGTTGCCGACGATGCCCAAACCGCCAAAGACCTTGCAGAAGGCATTAAAAGCGGTAACACCGCCATGGGCTTGATTGAGAAATTCGGGAACGTCTCTGCACAGATATTCATGCCCATCGTCCCGGCGCTCATCGTTGGCGGACTCATTCTTTCGATCAAGAATCTCCTGGTCAATTATTGCGGATTGAGCACCGATAGCGGAACCGCCCAGGTTCTGCTGGCGATCTTCAGCGCCTCATTTAGCTTCCTGCCCGTTTACCTCGGCTATCAGCTCGCCGCCGTCATGAAGATGCAGCCCATCATGGGTGCACTGCTGGGTGCAATCATGATTAGCTCGTCTATTAGCGGTGCTGAGGGTCTCGACTTTCTTGGCATCCCCATCCCGACGAATGACTACTCGAGCACGGTAGTGCCAATCGTACTGGGCGTTGTGTTCATGTACTTTGTTGATCGCGGTCTTCAGAAAATCATCCCCGACGTTACCAAACTGTTCTTGAAGCCGCTACTCACCATGTTCATCGTCGTGCCTGTTGAGCTGATTATCCTCGGCCCCGCCGGCAGCATGATGGGCTACGCGCTGAGTGATGCCGCCACGTGGCTCATGGATAACGTGGCATTTATCGCTACTCCAATCCTTGCAGCCCTTAACCCCTATTTTGTCATGCTCGGTCTTGATAAGGCCTACATCGCGATTGAAGTTACGAGCTTGGCGCAGCTCGGCTGGGCGCCCATCATCTTTGGATTCATCTCGAACCTCTGCATTGGCGGCACGAGCCTCGCCCTGGCAACTGCCATGAAGGGAAACAAGGAGAAGAGGGGTATGGTCACTACGGTTGCCGTCACTGCACTCTGTGGCGTAACCGAGCCCGCGTTCTACGGTTGCCTCATCGAGCGTCCCCGCCTGCTTGTCGGCACGGCAATCGGCGCGCTCTGCGCTGGACTCCCTGCAGGCATCTTCGTCCTGAAGGAGTATGTTGCGGGAGCATGCCCCGGCCTTCTTTCGGCACTCATCTTTATCGCTCCCGATGGGTCCATGGGCAACTTCGTGCTGGCATGCGTTGTCGCCATCATCGCCATCGTCGTCTCTTTCATCGCTGCACGCGTAATCATCAAGAAGAACCCCAGCTATATTGAGTAGATGCCCGCTGTTTGCATTGGGGACATCCTCGGCAGACCATTAGCAAGAACCCAAGAAGTCCCTTAGGAGCTCGATTAATCCATTCGGATTCCTGAGGCACAAACGACCCCGATTCCACAATGAAATCGGGGTCGTTGTTTCTAAAGCCGTCGATAGACAATCGGTGTTTACCTTAGCTCCCTATCCAAGTTAATTATCCACGCTCGTTCTCCGGTCGGGAGATTTTCTTCGCTCGCGTGTCCAGAAATCCACGCTCGAGCAGGACATCCAGGTCCGCACCCGCCCTTGTCTCGATCTGTAACAGCAAGAGGCCTATTCCGCTTCTACATGTTACAGATCAAGATATTCCTAAAACACCCTAAGTTTCATCTTAATCTGTAACAGTTAGATGCCAAATATCGGTCTTGGTGTTACAGATTTAGACAAACTGGAGGACGAGACAAACCAAAAACGGGATGGGCGCTAACCCGATGGCGCACCACCTAAATAGAAACGGGCCCTGTCCCAATTGGAGACAGAGCCCGAAACTCTCATGGAGCCAGTGACAGGAATCGAACCTGCAACCCACTGATTACAAATCAGTTGCGCTACCGTTGCGCCACACTGGCACACTTGGCGCTTTCACGCGAAGCCAGTTAAGAATAAAGGAATTGCGGACGGGGCGCAACAGACCCTTCGACCGACCACATCTCAAAACCATTCGTCAAAACGAATAGTTTTAATTACAATTGCTATATATAAAACTATTCGTTCTAACGAAGGGTTTCGCGATGCTTACTACCAAGGAAGCAGCCGAACTGCTCGGCATCACTCCGCGCAGGGTGCAGGAGCTCATAAAAAACGGAGCGCTTGAGGCCCGCAAGGCTTCTGGTGTATGGCTCATCGACAAAGACAGCGTCGACACGCGACTCCGTTCTGTGACCAAAACGGGGGGACGGCCTCGTCGTGGGCATGGGAAAAGCGAAGTCGCATTTACCCTCATGAACCGCACGCACGAAGTAGCCCAACTGGTCTACAGCACATCGCGAAAAGACTTCACCCACATCGGCGCCGACGTCGATTACGCCCACGCCCCTATTGGAGTATTTGGCCCTAATAGCCCCATATCGCTCGACTCCTTCCGCATCTGGTGGCGCGGCCGCGGTATCCCGCTCGCACGCATTGGGCTAGCCTCCCTGCTTGCAGAAGCCGCAGTCGATGTTCCCGATGAACTCGTCCAGCGAAATCTCGGCCTCTCCCTATCCGACCAGTATTGGATTAGACCCCAAGATTCCGGTCTCGCCTGGGAGGATATCAGCTTCTTCAATAACACCTTTGATGACGTCTCGCTGTCCATTGCGCCCTTTGCCCCAGAGGGAAAAGCGGCTGCCGCAAAGCCCGATTACACCTCGGACGGCAATCTTCAAAAGTACTGGACGTGCGAGGGCGAGCGTCGAATTCTGCATAAGGCAGGAGCGCACCTGAACCAGGAACCTTATAACGAGCTGGTGGCGACCGCGCTCCACCGTCGCATCCTAAACGCCTGCGATTATGTGCCTTACTCGCTCGAGGGCACGGGCACTTCCGCCCTGAGCATATGCGATGTCTTCTTAACTGATGAAGAAGAGTATGTCCCCGCGTTCTATGTAAACCAGCACGCAAACGCAGATGAACGACTAACCGACTACGAGCGATACGTAGCAAACTGCGAGGAACTCGGGGTGACAGGCGTCAAGGATGCCCTTGACCGCATGATCGTGTGTGACGACATCATCGCCAACTACGATCGTCATTGGCGCAACTTCGGCCTCGTGCGAAACGTCAACTCACTGGTCTGCAGACCAGCCCCCATCTTCGATTCGGGGTCATCGCTCTGGTGCAACATATCACTAGAGGAGCTTAGGGCGGGAGAGCACAGTTTTACCAGCGCACAATTTCATTCAAGCCCCGCCAAACAAATGTTGCTCGTCGAGGACATGGGCTGGTTTGACTGCGACAAACTCGAAGGCTTCGTTGACGAGGCAATCGAGATTCTTTCCAGAAACGACGCGCTCACGGCAAGGCTGCCATATCTAAAAGAGGCGCTAACGTGGCGCCTCGAAAGAATGATCGACATCGCTGAATGGAGTTAGCGAGGCAGCATTGCCCCGCCAACTTCCCTACCTCCCGCGCAGGGCCTTGAGCTTGGCCAGGGCCTCGGGGCTCAGGCGGCTGCCTAGGGTCATCTTGATCTGGGGTGCTTCCTCGGCCTCATGTACGTCGTTGTCGATCTGTTTGATCTCGTCCACCAGCATACGGCTCGAGATGCGCGTAACGCCCTTGCCCATGACGACGGCCTGGATCGTGCCGTCACTCGATACCACGGAGCACGCGCGGCCTTCCTCGCGTGCCTCGATGCAGAGCTTCTGCACCACGGTATCGGCCGAAACACCCGTCGGCGAAAACTCGATGCGCACGCCACGGGCCGGCAGATTGGGGCGCTCGCTGGAGATATTGCCCGCGCCGTCAAATACGATCACGGCCTCGTAGCGGCCCTGGGCAAACGCAGCTACGTCATTAATGAGCGCCGTGCGCGCCATATCGTGAACGTCGCTGGAATACGGATCGTCGGAATGGTCGTACACGAGCTTTTCGTAGCGCGGCGTGCAGTGGATCACGTTGTAGCCGTCGACCACCAGCAGCTCGGGCTTATTGGAGTGCACCGTCGAGACCGGGTCGGCGATGGCCTGCGCAAACGCATTGCCGCCCACGCCGTAGGTCGCGGCCGAAACAATCGGCTTGGCCGAGCCCTCGCCAAAGCGCTTGGCCTTGGACTTGGCACGGTTCTTTTTGGACATGCGCTACTCCTCCCCCATGAGCTCGCCGGCGTTGCGGCGCAGCCACTCAAAGCACAACGCCGTGGTCGCCTGGGCAACATTGAGGCTCTCGGTCATGCCGCGCTGGGGAAGCTTGGTCAAAAAATCGCATTTCTCGAGCACCAGACGCGAGATGCCGTCGCCCTCGGAACCCATGACGAGCGCCACGCGGCCTTCGAAGGGGGCATCCCAGCAGCTGCCCTCGGCGTGCTCGGAGGCACCGCCCACCCAAAAACCGGCGGCTTTGAGGTCGTCGAGCGCACGAGCGATATTGGGGACCTGCGCGATAGGCAGGTGCATGACGGCGCCGGCAGAAGTCTTGTAGCTACCCACCGTTACGCCGGCGGCGCGCTTGTTGGCGATGATGACGCCGGCCGCGCCCACAACCTCGGCAGAGCGCACGATGGCGCCAAAGTTACCGTCGTCGGTCACATGGTCGAGCACCACGACAAGCGCCGGACCGTCGCCCGCGCGGTCGAGGATGTCGGCGACATCGGCATAGGGGAAGTTGCCAACCTCGAGCGCGATGCCCTGGTGAGCGCCATGGCTCGACAGCGCATCGAGCTGCGCGCGCAGCACATACTTAATGCGGACGCCCGCGGCGTTGAGGTCATCGACTAGACGCGACAGGGCGGCATCGCGCTCCCCGCCCTCGGCGATGAGCGCACACTTGACTGGAAAACCGGTGCGCAGCGCCTCGGCAGCAGCACGGCGACCTTCGATAAACTCGCCCTTGGGAGCCTGAACGTTGTCGCGGTTGCGATCGCGCTGCGGACGCGCAGCCTGGGCTTGGGAGCGCTCGCGCTGGCCCCTGGGAGCGGCAGCGCGGTCATTGCGGCGAATCGGACGCGAGCCAGAAGCAGCCTGCTTGCCGCCACGAGGCGCACGTTTGCGATTGTCGGCCATAGGACGGCCTCCTTAAATAGATAACGAACAAGAATCGACCGTCCGAGCCACGGCACCTTGCCTTTCAATCGTCGGGCATGACCACAAGGTCTATGCCCTCCTCTTTCAAGGCAATCTGCCGCACCTCGAACGGTCGACAAATACTAGAGACTCTTAATACGAGTGCCCGCGGCCGTATCCTCAATGGTGAGGCCCAGGTCCTTGAGCTGGTCGCGGATGGCGTCGGCCAGATCCCAGTTCTTGGCGGCACGGGCCTCGGCGCGGGCCTCGAGAATCTGTCTCTTATACACATCTGACGCTGCCGACGATAAGGCTCGTGTAGA
>UQYA01000034.1 GCA_900545165.1 uncultured Collinsella sp. | reverse complement strand
GTTGTAAAGCCTTGCATTGACGATCTTCTGGAGAAGACCGATCACAACCGCTTCCTGCTCGCTTCGCTTGCCTCCAAGCGCGCCTGCGACATCAATAGCATGCTGCGTGGCCAGCACAACCGCGTGCTTGCCGTCCAGGATGTCGATGACATCACCATCGGGCTTTCCGGTGCCGACACCATCTCGATGGCTATGGACGAGATTGTCGACGGCGACATCTCTTACGACGAGGCCCGTTACGAGAAGGCGCTCGGCCACAAGGTTGCTGAAGCCTAAATGGCGGCTCGCGTCTGCCTGGTCCACTATCACGAGGTTGGACTGAAGGGTAAGAACCGCGCACATTTTGAGCATATCCTCATGGATAACATCAAGGCGGCCTTGGCCGCCTTTTCCGTGAATGCCGTGTCTCGAATTTCCGGTTATATCCTCGTGACCTTTAACGAGCATCAGGCCGACGAGGCGGCGCGTGTCATTCGCACCGTTCCCGGCGTTGCTCGCGTGTCTTTGGCGTATCACACCAATCGCGACCCTCAGGAGTACTGTGCCGCCGCCGTGAAGGCGCTGCGCGAGTTTGGTTCCTTCGATTCGTTTAAGGTGCACGCCAAGCGCTCCAATACCGACTATGAGCTCACCTCGATTGACATCAACCGTCAGGTGGGCGAGGTGTTGTGTGAGGCCTTCCCCGATAAAAAGGTTCAAATGCACGACCCCGATGCGATGGTGCACGTACTGGTGGTCCAGGGTAGCGTTTATGTGTACGCGCGCTCCGAGCGCGGCGTGGGCGGTCTGCCGGTGGGATCTGCCGGCAAGGTCGTGACGCTGCTGTCGTCGGGCATCGATTCTCCGGTAGCGACCTGGATGCTCGCGCGTCGCGGCGCGGTGTGCGTGCCGGTACATTTCTCCGGTCGTCCGCAGACGCCCGACACGAGCGAGTATTTGGTGCAGGACATCATCCGTGCGCTTGAGCCGGGTGTCCAGATCGGCCGCCTGTACGTGGTGCCGTTTGGCGACTGCCAGCGTGAGATTTCGGTCACCTGTCCCAGCAACCTGCGCGTGATCATGTATCGCCGCATTATGTATTCGGTTGCCGAGCGCATTGCACACATCGAGGGCGCCAAGGCCATCGTGACGGGCGAATCGCTTGGACAGGTTGCCTCCCAAACGCTTGAGAATATCATGGCCGTTAACGAGGCCGTGAAGATCCCCGTGTTCCGCCCTCTCATCGGTTCTGACAAGCAGGAGATCATCGCGCGCGCCGAGGAGATCGGTACGTTTGATATCTCGACTGAGGCCGCTCCCGACTGCTGCACGCTGTTTATGCCGCGCCGTCCCGAGACGCACGCTAAACTCGATGCCGTGCATGAGGCCTGGGAGTTGTTCGATCACGAGGAGATGATTGAGCGCCTGCTCAAGCAGACCGAGTACATCGATTTTGAGAGCAACACGTATAAGGCCCCTAAGACCTTAAAACGCAAACATTCGGAGCTTTCTCCGCGTGAGATTTACCAAGATCACGAGTAAATTTGTGCATAGACCGACGATGCGCTTGCATCGTCGGTCTTTTGCTATCTGGGCATTTTGCGGCTAAGTGTTCATTTGCTGACGTGTGCCTGAATAAATGGACAGATTTGTGCAAGGTTTTGGTCAGCTTTTGGTTTGACCGCTAAAACCGGTTTTGGGGCGTGGCTGTTGCGGGACTCCTTTCCTGACACGATGGTGTTGGGAGGTTTTGCTATGGCGCAGCGCGAACAACACGAACGGGTCAAAAAGATGGACCACTGGGCGGACAAGCTGTTCGGTCATAAGGCAGTGGTGATGGCGATATTGGTCGTCATTGCGATGGCGAGCGGCTTGGCGATGGCGAACCTTGGCGGCGGTGCCGGCGGCGTGTCGTTTGAGCGCACTGACGGTTCAGGCTCGTTGGTGAAGCCGGGATCCGGCGATGCCTCGAGCGGAAAGGCATCCGAAGGCTCTTCGACAAAGGCTTCTGCCGCGGCAGAGGTCTATGTCGATGTCGATGGCGCCGTTGTGTCGCCCGGCGTATATCGCCTCAAGGACGGCGCGCGGGTGGCTCAGGCGATTGATGCCGCCGGCGGGCTGGCGCCCGAGGCAGACGTTACGGGGCTCAATCGGGCGTCTAAGGTCACTGATGGACAAAAAATTCACGTTCCAACGGTAGGGGAACAGCAGGCGTCCATTGCGGAAGCCGGTGTTGATGGTGGGGCTTCCGCATCATCGGGTGTGAGTGGCGCAACAGGCCTAGTAAACATCAATACGGCAAGCTCGGCAGAGCTGCAGACGCTCTCGGGCATCGGCCCCTCCATGGCCCAGTCGATTATCGATGAGCGTACAAAGAACGGTGCTTTTGCCTCGGTTGACGATCTGATGCGTGTGTCGGGAATCGGCGAGAAGAAGCTTGCCAAAATCAAAGATTGCATCTGCGTATGAGTGCGACAGAGCGCGAGCATGTGATGCCTCCGCGGCCCTTGATGCCGTGGACGATGGCTCTGTGTGCCGGCGTGTGCATGAGCTGCGCCTTGGTGCTCAACGTGGCCGCTGATGTGCTGCTGAGGGAGCAGGCGCCGGCGGTCGGGCTGCTATGGGCCATTCCCGTTGCGGCGGCGGTATTCGTTGTGCTGGCTCATTTTTGTGCACCGCTTGCTCCTTGGAAGCGGTGGCTGTATGCCGCGTCCGTTGGTCTCGTGGCGGGAGCGGTCGTCTCGGCGTGGTGGGCTGCGGGCGCGCTAAGCGCCTCGAAGGCGCTCGACGGTCGGGCGGCAAGCAGCCTCGAGTTTGTCGTGCAGGGAGATCCATCCATAAACGAGGACGTGTATTCCTATACCTGCGAGGCACGCGCGGACGGTAAGAACTTGGCAACGGTTCGCCTATCGTGTGACCGCGAGCTCAAGGCCGGGGCGCACGTGCGTGTTATCGGTCGCGTTTCACGTTTTGAGAACGATGCTTATGGACGATCGCGTGTGCTCCGAGGCGAGGTGCGCAAGGTTCAAGCCGTTCGGATTGTGCCGGTCGATGAGGGCTCTCCGGGGCCGCTGCTTCGGCTGCGAAATGGGCTGCTAGCGTCCATCGCGCCTGCGACCGACCCGGCGCGTGCGCTCATAGCCGGTGTCGTCTGCGGTCGTTCGGCCGAGCTGCGCGCCAAGCCGGTGGGCGACTGGTTTTCGGTAACGGGAACGGCGCATCTTATCGCCGTCTCGGGCAGCCATTTGGCTATCGTGGGGTTTGTAATCGAGGGTTTATTGCAAAAAACTCGGTGCTCACGTGGTCTTCAGCGGGCGATATTGGCGATAACGCTTGTTGGCTACGCTGCCTTTACTGGCGCGTCTCCCTCGGCCGTGCGCGCGTGCTGCATGGTGTTCGCGACGCTTGTCGTAAACGGCGCGGGGCGTCGCCGGCACGGCGCTTCGGCACTCTTCGCAACCATGTCCATCTTTGTGCTGCTGCGGCCGACGGTGCTGTTCGAGATGGGCTTTCAGCTTTCATGTGCCAGCGTCTTTGCCATTTTGTGCTTTTGTCCCTATGCGACCTACGCTTTGGGTGAGCTGGGTGTGCCATCGGGCGTCGCCAGCATGCTTTCCGTCACGCTGTGCTCGCAACTGGCGACACTTCCCATTACCATTCCTGCCTTCGGTACGTTCTCGCTCATTGCTCCGCTGGCAAATTCAGTCATCGGTCCGGTGGTGAGCGTACTGCTTGCTGTGTCGATCGTGCTGGTTCCCTTTTCGCTCGTGGAACCGTTGCGGATTTGGGCGCTCGTTGTGCCCATGGTTGCCGCCCGTTGCGCACTGTTCTTCGAGCAGCTGTTTGCCGCCGTGCCTGGTGCATCTGTGAGTGTGCCGCCCGATAGCATGTGGATTTACCTAGTGCCGTGTTTGCTGGCGGTTCTGCTGGTCTGGTGGCCGCGTCCCCGCGCACGTTCTATGGCGGTGGGGCTTGCATGCCTGGTGCTCTTGACTGCGATTCCGTACGTCTACTGGGATCGATTCGCTCCGCCTTCGGTGACGGTGCTCGATGTGGGCCAGGCGGATGCGATTCTTATCCGCCAGGGCGACGCAGTAGCACTCGTCGACTGCGGGCTCGACGAGCGCGTGGTAGCGGCGTTGGTTCGCAATAACGTGCACCATATCGATGCCGTCTTTGTGACGCATTGGGATGAGGACCACTGGGGTGGTCTGCCTGCCGTGCTCGAGCAGTTTTCGGTCGGAACGATTGCCGTGGCGGCGGATGCGCTGGAGGATGCTCCTGCCGAGGTATTGAACCGACCTGGCGTAGAGTATCGGCAGGTGCGCCGTGGGGATACGGTCGACATCGGCTCATTTTGCGCCCGCGTGATGTGGCCATTCGAGTCCGTGGATGGCGAGGGAAATGAGGACTCGCTTGTCCTGCTGCTCTCTTATGTTCAGGAAGGCAAGGGCCTGCGTGTGCTCCTCACCGGTGATGCCGAGCTCGATCAAGAACGGGAATTCGTGCAGGAGGTGGGAGATATCGATGTACTTAAACTTGGGCATCACGGCTCTAAGGTTTCAGCCGATGGTGAGTTGCTGGACGTCCTGCAGCCCGAGCTTTCCCTCGCGAGCGCGGGCGAGGGGAATCGATACGGCCATCCGTCCGATGCCTGCATCGATGCCGTTAAGGAAGCGGGCGGCGTGTTCGCGTGCACCATCGAACACGGCGACATTACCGTCACGCCAACTGCGAATGGCTTTGCGATGCGATGCCAGCGACCGTGACGACGTCGTTGGCGTGTGGTGGGCCCCTGGGCTAGAATGGCACGGAACGAATACGAAGGCCTGCGGGAGGGGAGCGCAATGTCCGAAATCGGTCTGCTGCCGGCATATCTGATCGTCGGTACCGACGGAGTCAAGCGCGATCACGCCGTCTCGCGTATGAAAGCGCGTCTGGAAAAGACGGGCATGGTCGAGTTCAACATCGACGAGCGCGACATGACCAAGGACCCCGATATCGAGTCCATTATCGGATCGCTTAACACCTTTCCGATGGGCAGCGAGTTTCGCCTGGTAATCCTTGATGGCTGCTCAAAGCTCGCCAAGGCGGTCTCGGAGCCGCTCGTTGAGTATCTGGCGAGTCCCAGCCCCACAACGGTCTGCCTCATCATCGCCGACTCGCTTGCCAAGAACACGCGCCTGTATAAGGCGATCGCCAAAATCGACAAGAAGGCCGTGATCGATTGCTCCGGCACCAAGCGCTGGGAGCTGCCGCGTCGCGTGCAGCAGATGGCGACGCAGCACGGCAAGTCGATCTCGACGGCGGCCGCCGAGGAGCTCGTCTCGCGTTCGGGTGAAAACACTCGCATGCTCGATAACGACTTGGTTAAGCTTGCCCAGATGGTCGAGGCGCCCCAAATTGAGCTTGCCGATGTGGAGCGCTGGATTGTACGTACGGCCGAGGTCCAGCCCTGGGACTTTCTCAATGCGGTCTCGGCCCGTGACATGCGACGCTCGCTTGAGTTTTTCAATCTATTGCCCGCCAAGAGCTACGTGTGGACTTACACGTTGCTGTGCGGCCGCATCCGCGAGCTTATCGTCGCCAAGGCGCTCGATGCGCGCGGACAGGGTCGTGAGCTGGCCGCAACGCTCAAGCTCCAGTCCTGGCAGGTCAAGAATCACCTGACCTGGGCACGTCGCTTTTCGATGGCAGAGCTCGTCGCAGCGCTCGAGGGGGCGGTCGATGTAGAGCTCGCGCTCAAGGGTTCGGCCGATTCTGAGACCGCGCTTTTGCTCTGGATTACGAACATCTTGAGAAAATCGTGATGATACCTGCCTATTTGACAAATTCGTTCTATCCCTTTGAGGGGGAGCGTGCTATAGTAGGCGCTTGCATGACCTCACCGTGTCTCAGAGGTGTCATACATTTTTTGCAAGGAACTCGAAAGGAACTCCAGAAGTGGCAAACATCAAGTCTCAGAAGAAGCGTATCCGCACCAATGAGGCAGCTCGCATGCGTAACAAGGCTGTCAAGTCCGAGCTCAAGACGCTGACCAAGCACGTCCAGTCCGCCGTCGCCGAGGGCGACGCCGAGAAGGCCCAGGCTGCCCTCAAGACCGTCACCAAGCGTCTCGACATGGCTGCCGCCAAGCATGTTATCCACAAGAACCAGGCTTCCAACCGCAAGTCCGGTCTTGCCAAGCTCGTGAACAGCATCAACGCCTAAGTTGTAAATTTCACACCACACAGATTACGCGCATAAATGGAGCCTGTTTTATGGAACAGGCTCCATTTTTTGTACCGCTCGGGTAAGATAGTCCGCATGAATACTTCAATTGACATTTCCCACATCCGCAACTTCTCAATCGTTGCGCACATCGACCATGGCAAGTCCACGATCAGCGATCGCATCCTCGAGCTCACCCATACCGTCGACGAACGCGACATGGAGTCGCAGCTGCTCGACACCATGGATATCGAGCGCGAGCGCGGCATCACGATCAAGTCCAATGCTGTTCGCGTTTCCTATGACGCCGACGATGGCGAGACGTATCAGTTCAACCTGATCGATACGCCGGGCCACGTGGACTTTACCTATGAGGTTTCGCGCTCGCTGGCAGCCTGTGAGGGCGCGGTGCTCGTTGTCGACGCCACGCAGGGCGTTGAGGCGCAGACCGTCTCTAACGCGACGCTCGCCATGAACGCCAATCTGGACATTGTGCCGGCCATCAACAAGATCGACCTGCCCTCGGCTCATCCCGACGAGGTTAAGACCGAGATCGAGGATGACCTGGCGATCCCTGCCGATGATGCCGTGTGTGTCTCGGGCAAGACCGGCGAGGGCATCCACGATCTGCTGGAGTCCATTGTCTTTTTGATCTCTCCGCCCAAGGGCGATGCGAACGCGCCGCTCAAGGCACTCATTCTGGATTCATACTTCGACGAGTATCGTGGCGTCGTCGCCACGGTCCGCGTCTTTGACGGTTCCATCAAAAAGGGCGATACCCTGCGCATGATGCAGGCAAAGGGCGACTTTTTGGTCGATGGCGTGGGCGTCAAGCGTCCCGCCGAGACCCCGGTCGACGCGCTCACGGTCGGCGAGGTCGGATACGTGGTCACGGGCCTGAAGGACCCCGAGGCCGTTCGCGTGGGCGATACCCTCACGTGGGCGTCGAATCCCTGCCCCGAGCCGCTTCCCGGCTACCGCGAGGCCAAGCCCATGGTTTATACGGGCCTGTTCCCGATCGATAACAAGGACTATGAGAACCTGCGTGACGCGCTCGATAAGCTGCACGTCAACGACCCGTCGTTGGTGTGGGAGCCCGAGACCTCGGTGGCGCTCGGCTTTGGTTTCCGCGTGGGCTTCTTGGGCCTCCTGCATATGGAGGTCGTCAAGGAGCGCCTGGAGCGTGAGTTCAATCTTGACCTCATTGCTACGAGCCCCTCGGTGGACTATCACGTCTACAAGACTGACGGCGAGATGATTGATGTCCGCAGCCCGCAGGATCTGCCCGAGGCTACGCGCATCGAGCGCATCGAGGAGCCCTACCTCAAGGCCAAGATTATCTGCCCGCCCGAGTATACGGGTGCCGTCATGCAGCTCGCTATCGAGCACCGCGGCATTACTACCGACATGATTCATCTCACGAGCAAGTCGGTCGAGATGCGCTTTGATATGCCGCTCGCCGAGCTCATCTTGGACTTCTTTGACCAGCTCAAGAGCCGTACCAAGGGCTATGCCTCGCTCGACTACGAGTTCAACGAGTATCGTCCCTCCGAGCTCGTCAAGCTCGATATCTTGCTTTCGGGCGACGAGGTGGACGCGCTGTCGTTTATCGTCCACAAGGACAAGGCCTACGGTCTTGCCCGCGGCCTATGCGACAAGCTCAAGGAGATTATTCCTCGTCAGCTGTTCGAGGTGCCCATCCAGGGTGCTATCGGCAACAAGATCATTGCCCGTTCCACCGTCAAAGCGCGTCGCAAGGACGTTCTTGCAAAGTGCTACGGCGGCGATATCTCGCGTAAGCGCAAACTGCTCGAGAAGCAGAAAGAGGGCAAGAAGCGCATGAAGGCCATCGGCTCAGTCGAGGTCCCGCAGGAGGCCTTTATGGCGATCCTCAAGGTGGACGAGTAGGTCTATGGCGCTTTCTGAATACAGCAAGCGGCTGCTGGGTGCTTATGCCGAGCAGCCGTTCCTTATGGCTCCTATGGCGGGCGTGACCGACCCCGCCTATCGCATCATGTGCCGCCGCCGCGGTGCCAACCTTGCCTACAGCGAGATGGTGAGCGTTGCAGGCCTTGCCTATGCCAGCAACAAGACGTGGCGCCTGGTGTTGCCGGCCGACGAGGAGCAGCAGATTTGCGTGCAGCTCTTTGGTTCCAAGCCCGATCAGTTTGCGAGTGCCGTCGCCGCCGTCGAGGAGCGTGTGGGCGATCGCCTGTCGCTCATCGATATCAACATGGCCTGTCCTGCCCGCAAGGTTGTCACCAAGGGCGAGGGCTCTGCCCTTATGCGCACGCCCGATTTGGCCGAGAAGATCGTCGAGGCCACGGTGGGCGCGGCGCACGTGCCCGTGACCGTAAAGATCCGCAAGGGCTTTTACGCCGAGGACCGTAATGCCGCGACGTTTGCCCAGATGCTCGAAGGCGCCGGTGCCGCCGCGGTGGCGGTGCATGGTCGTTGCGCCACGCAGCTCTACACAGGGCAGGCCGATTGGTCGGTCGTCGATGAGGTGGCCGACGCCGTCGAGATTCCCGTGATCGGTTCGGGCGATGTGTTCTGCGCCGAGGATGCCGCGGAGCATCTGCGCAGCTCGGGTGCCAGCGCGGTGTTTATCGCGCGCGGCATCTACGGCAATCCGTGGGTGTTCGGTGATGCTCGCGCCCTTGCGCTCGATGGCACGCCGGTGCCGGCGCGCAGCTCCGTCGAGCGCTTAGACGCCCTGCGTGAGCACCTAACGCTGACACATGAGCTCCTGCCGCTCATGTCGCGTGCCCGTACGTACGCAAGCTGGTACTTAAAAGGCATGCCCCATGCCGCCGCTTGGCGTGCCCATGTGGTGCGCTGCTCCACGTATGAGGAGTTCATGGCGCTGGTCGATGAGATCGAGCGCGATGTGGTGGCCTGCGAGGCTGCCCTTGCCGCCGGCGAATTGGTGCCCCCTCATCCGCTGGAGGCTTAAGGGTGGCCGTTACCGCGCTGTACGTGCACGTGCCGTTTTGCGCTCAAAAATGCCGCTATTGCGACTTTGACTCGAGCAGTTTTGCTCCGTGCGACCTGAGCGCTGCGCTCGATTCCTATTTTGAGCAGTTGTACGCGCGCCTCGATGCTTTTGGCAAGGCTGGGGCCCTCGACCAGATCCGCACCGTCTATGTTGGCGGCGGTACGCCGTCGCTGGCAGGGGAGCGCCTGGTGGAGCTGGCGCGGCGTATTCGTGCGTGGTGCGCCCCCGTTGAGTTTACCTGCGAGGCCAATCCCGAGTCGCTGACCGCCGAGCTTGCCACTGCACTTGTCAAGGTTGGTGTCACACGCGTCTCTCTGGGCGTGCAAACGCTCGATAACACCGAACTTACTGCCATCGGCCGTATTCACGATGCCGATCGGGCGCTCGCTGCCATCGCGACGGTCAAGAACGCTGGGCTTGACGTGTCGTGCGACCTTATGTGCGGACTTCCCGGGCAGACCGCAGTGAGTTGGAAGCGCACGCTCGATGGCGTGCTGGCGGCGGCTCCGCATCATGTGTCGGTCTACCCGCTCACGCTTGAGGAGGGGACGCCCCTTTATCGCATGGCGTGCCGCGATGAGTCGCTCGAGCCCGACGAGGATTTTCAAGCTTCGTGCATGGATGTGGCGCGTGAGCGTCTGGGTGCGGCCGGCTATCATCCCTATGAGGTGGCAAGCTATGCGCTCGACGGCCATGAGTGCGCCCATAACATTGCCTACTGGACCGGACGGGGCTACCTGGGCCTGGGTCGTTCCGCCGCGGGCATGCTCGACGCCGAGGATTTCGACCGTCTTGTAGGTTTGTTCCCCGGCGTGTCTTCTCGAGGCGATTCGTACCGCGTGCGTCTGGTGCAACGTGACGATGTCGCGACGGCGTTCGAGGCCGAATATCTGTCGCAGCGCGAGGCTGCGGCCGAAGACCTGATGCTTGCTTGTCGCATGACGCGCGGTGTCGCGTCCGACCTTTTGGTTCGCGCGGCTCGTGTCATCCCGGCCGATGAGCTGGCAGCTGCCTGCGATCGCGCGCTCGAATTGGGTCTTGCCACTTGGGTGCCCGAGACGCTCGGGGTCCATGAGGGACCTTTCACTTCGGCAGATGTCGTCGCGGGCTATGTTCGAGCTCGTCTGGCGCCGACACACTTGGGCTGGCTCGATGGAAATGTTCTGTTCGAGCTGTTTTGGGATCTAGCTTAGGCCGCTCGGGTAGAATTACCGGAATATATACGCTGCTGTGAGCAGGAGGTTGCCGCGCATGGCGACGATGAACGAAAAAGATTATTACGAGATTCTGGGTGTCTCCAAGGACGCCACCTCGCGTGATATTCAAAAGGCCTTTCAGCAAAAGGCCCGCAAGCTCCATCCGGACGTCAACAAAGAGCCGGATGCCGAGGAAAAGTTTAAAGAGGTTTCCGAGGCCTACGCCGTGCTTTCGGATGAGCAAAAACGTGCGCGCTACGACGCCATGCGCTCGGGCAATCCCTTTGCCGGTGCTCCTACGGCTTCGCCCTATGGTGGCGGCTACGCCGGCAACACAGGCTATGGCAATCCCTTTGAGGGCGGCTTTCCCTTTGGTGGCGCCTGGGGCCAGCAGCGTCGCGGCCAGGCTGCCTACAATCCCGAGAACGGCGCCAATGTGGTCGTCGATATCAAACTTGACGCCAAGGAGGCCAAGGGCGGTGCCCGCAAGACCGTCCGCTACACGCGTTTCGATACATGCGGACATTGCGGCGGCTCGGGTTCTGTCTCCTCCGAGCATGCCCATACCTGCCCGAGCTGCGGCGGCCGCGGCCACATCGACGTCGACCTGTCCTTCCTGTTTGGTGCGGGCACGTTTCAGTCAGTCTGCCCCGAGTGCGGCGGTTCCGGTAAGGTCGTCGCCGACCCCTGCCCCGATTGCGGCGGCAGCGGGCGGACCCGTGTGACCTCCGAGCAGACAATTGAGTTTCCTGCCGGCACGCACGATGGCGACGAGGTCCGCATTAGCGGCATGGGGCATGCTGGCACCAACGGTGCCGCGGGCGGCGACCTGGTCGGCCGCGCCCATGTTGAAGCCGAGCGCTTGGAAGGCAAAGCTCGTACCGGTTTTTACCTGATGGGCATCGTGGCGCCGTTTTTGGTGCTGTCGGCCATTTCGGGCGTGTTCTCGGCCTTTGCCGTGATGTGCTTTATTCCGTTTACCATGGGCCTGTTTATGGTGCTTTCGGACGGTGTGCTTCATCGTAGTCTGCTGTGGTGGAAGCGCGGTGCGATGCAGTTTGCCAACGGTTTTGCCAACGGCTTCATGTTCGCGCTCGTGTCGGTTTGGTTCGCGAGCTGCTCGCAACGTGCCATGCTTTCGCCCTACGCAATGCAATAACATCAAACCCTCTGTTTGCGGTCGGCCCAGCTTGGGTATAGGACGCACTGTGACAATAATGAAAGTCGGAAGGATTCGGTCGTGTCGGAAAATAGGGATTACTACGAGGTGCTTGGCGTCAACAAGGATGCCGACGCGCGGACGATTAAGCGTGCGTTTCTAAAGAAGGCCCGTACCGTACATCCGGATGTTTCGGACGACCCCGAGGCCGAGGCCAAGTTCAAGGAGCTCAACGAGGCCTATTCCGTTCTTTCCGATGAGCAGAAGCGTGCTAACTACGACCGTTACGGCACTGCTGACGGCCCTGGTGGTTCGGGTTACGTCGATATCAACGATATCTTTGGTGGCATGGGCATGGACGACTTGTTCTCGTCGTTCTTTGGCGGCGGTGCCGGCGGTGGCGCCCGCAGCCGTCGTGAGCGTCGTCGCGGACGTGACATGGCCATCTCGCTTTCGGTGACCCTTGAGGAGGCGGCGCTCGGCTGCAAAAAGACGATCAGTTATGACCGCCTTGCTCCTTGCGAGGACTGTAATGGCACCGGTAGGGCAGAGGGCGCACAGGAAAAGCAGTGCGGCCGCTGCCACGGTACGGGCTATGTCACGACGGTTCAGCGTTCGTTCCTGGGCCAGGTTCAGTCTTCCTCGCCTTGCCCCGACTGCCATGGCGAGGGTACGGTTATCGACCATCCCTGCGAGACCTGCGACGGTCAGGGCCGCACGCCTTCGCACGAAAAGATCGACATCGATATTCCCGCCGGCGTTTTGACCGGTCGCCAGCTGCGCGTGAGCGGCTTTGGCGAGGCCGGCCTTCGCGGCGAGCCCTCGGGCGACCTGATTGTCAACGTGCGTGTTGCCGACCATGAGCGCTTTAAGCGCAACGGTGACGACCTGTACCTGGTGAGCGATATCTCGATTGCGCAGGCTGCGCTCGGCTGCGAGATCGAGGTCGAGGGCATTATGCCCGACGAGGTCGTTAAGGTGACGGTTCCCGCCGGCGCCCAGTACGGCGACACCGTGAGCGTCAATAATTACGGCATGCCGCGCATTGGCGGTGGCGGTTCGCGTGGCCGCCTGGTCGTGCAACTGCGCGTGGTCGTTCCCACCAATCTCTCCAATAAGCAGCGCGAGCTGCTCCGTGCTTTTGCCGATGAGATGGGCGATGACGTCGCTTCTGGTAAGAAGTCGGTGACCGACCGTATCAAGAGTGCCCTCGACGATATCCTCGATTAAGGAGCCCGCGTGCTCGCACCCCATATTTCCGTCGTCAACCTCGGCTGCCGTGTCAACCGGGTTGAGTCTGACCGTATCACTGCCGATCTTATGCGCCTGGGCTTTGCTATTGTGGATCCCCAGGATGCCGATCTGATCGTCATTAACACCTGTGCCGTTACGGGCGAGGCCGAGGCCAAGACCCGTAAGGCCGTCCGTCATGCGCTGGCCCATCCTAACGAGCCCTATGTGCTCGTGACCGGTTGCGTGGTCAATTTACATCCCGAGGAGCTGCTGGAGCTCTCCGATCGCGTGATCGCCGAGCCGTCCAAGATTGACGTCGCCGAGCGCGTCTGCGAGGTGCTGGGTGTCGAATCCGATAGCGTTCCCGCCTGCAGCGATGGCGAGGTGGTCGATGCGCTCGGTCGCTCTCGCCTGGGCGTGAAGATTCAGGACGGCTGCAACCATCGCTGCACCTATTGCATTGTGTGGAAGGCACGCGGCCCCGAGCGCTCCGTGCCCGTCGAGTCCGTGCTCGAGCAAGTTCGCGAGGCCCAGGAGGCCGGCGTGCCCGAGGTGGTGCTGACCGGTGTGAACCTGGGTGCCTACGATGGCAAGAGCGCGACCGATGAGCATGTCGAAATCGATGAGCTGCTCGAGGCCATCATGGAGCGCACGTCTATTCCGCATGTGCGCATTTCCTCGGTCGAGCCCATGGATATCTCCGAGCGCCTGCTTAAGGTTATGGCGCGCTACCCGCAGCGTATCGCCCCGTTTTTGCACCTGCCCGTGCAGTCCGGCTGCACGGCGACCCTGCATCGCATGGGCCGTCCCTATAGCGCCGAGGCCTTTGAGGACACGGTGCGTATGATTCGCGCCAACTTGCCCCAGGCGTCCCTTTCGTGCGATGTCATCGTCGGTTTTCCTGGTGAGACGGACGAGGAGTTCGAGGAGTCGCTGGCGCTGTGCCGCCGTGTGGGCTTCTCGCGTATGCACGTGTTCCGCTACAGCAAGCGTCCCGGTACCCTTGCTGCCGACATGCCCGACCAGGTGCCGCCCGAGGTCATGGCCGAGCGTAGCCGTCGTATGCGAGCCGCGGCGCAGGAGCTTGCCATTGCCGACGCTCGCCGTCGCGTGGGCACCGTTGAGCGTGCCGTGCTCGAGTATGGCGACAACCTGACGCTTGGTTCGTTCCATCATGCCCGTCTAGACGATACCAGTGGACTCACAGCCCCGTGCCTGCTCGATGTTGCTATCATCGGAGTCGATGATTCCGGCTTGGTCCATGCACGCAGGGAGGTTCATGGAAGCCTCGAAGATTAGACTTACCGTTCCCGAGGGTATTGACCCCTCGCGCGTTTTGGGCGCCGGCGACGGCGTCCTTCGTGCGCTGGAGAGCTTGGTTCGCGCCCACGTGGTCGCCCGTGGCGACCGTATCGCCGTGAGCGGTGACCCTGACGAGGTCGAGCTCGTGGCGCGCTTTTTCGAGCATGCTTTTCGCGAGGCGGCCGCCGGACGCACACTGTCTGCCGACGATGTCTCTCGCTGCCTGGCCGTCTTGCGCGACGGTGAGCACGAGGCTACATCGCTTCGCGATGATGTGCTGCTTTCGTATCGAGGTCGCGCCATTCGTCCCAAAACGCTCGGCCAAAAGCGCTATGTAGATGCCATCCGCTCGCATACCATCACGTTTGGCCTAGGTCCTGCCGGTACCGGTAAGACCTATTTGGCCATGGCGCTCGCCGTTGCCGCGCTCAAGCGTCACGAGGTGGGCCGTCTGATCTTGACGCGTCCGGTTGTCGAGGCGGGGGAGAACCTGGGCTTTTTGCCCGGTACCCTCGAGGAAAAGATCGATCCCTATATGCGTCCGCTCTACGACGCCCTTTTTGACATGATGGATCGCGAACGCACCGATGAGCTTATGGAGCGCGGCGTGATCGAGATCGCCCCGCTTGCCTACATGCGCGGCCGCACGCTGAGCGATGCCTTCGTGGTGCTCGACGAGGCGCAAAATACCACGCCCGAGCAGATGAAGATGTTCCTGACGCGCCTGGGCTTTAATTCCAAGTTTGTGATTACCGGCGACCTGAGTCAGCGCGACCTGGTGGGTCGTCGCGGCGGTCTTGCCGACGTCGAGCAGATTTTAGGCCGTGTCGACGATGTCGCATTTTCGCACCTCGAGCGTGCCGACGTGGTGCGTCATGCCTTGGTGGGGCGTATCGTCGAGGCATACGATGCTTATGATGATGTACGCGATAAGCGCGTGCACGACCGAAAGGAGTCCCGTTGAGTGTATTGATCAGCAACGATGCCGAGCTCGATACGCTGCTCGACGCGCAAGAGGTAGAGCACATCTGCGAGGTCGTGCTTGCCGCCGAGGGCGTTGAGCGTGAAGTCGAGATTTCCCTTTCGTATGTCGATGAGGACGAGATGCACGAGCTCAACCACGAGTGGCGCGGTATCGACCGCACCACCGATGTCCTCTCGTTTGAATGCGACTCGGCCTTTGATGAGGATATTCCCGCCGACGAGACGCTCGAGCTCGGCGATATTATCCTGGCCCCGCAGGTTATTGCCCGCCAGGCCCCCGGTTTTGCCAACAGCCCCGCCGATGAGTGCCGACTGATGCTCGTGCACGGCATGCTGCACCTGCTGGGCTATGACCACATTGAGGACGACGAGGCCGAGGTCATGGAGGCCCGCGAGGACGCCATCCTGCGCGATCTGGCGCTCGAGCGCGGCGAGGACCCCAAGCTGGTCCACGTCGGCCCCATCACCAACCACGCCCACGACTAGGAGCCTCCTATGATTCCCGGTTCGAACAAGGACCATCCGTCCTTCTTAAAGTCGTTCTCCTACGCCATGGAGGGCTTTGTCACCGCCGTTAAAACCGAGCGCAACATTAAGGTCATGCTCGTGGCGGGCGTTTGTACCGTCATTGCCGGCTGCATCGTGGGGCTCGACATTGCCGAATGGGCCACGGTTATCATCTGCTGTGGCCTGGTGATTCACGGCGAGCTGTGCAACACCGCCATGGAGGCGATCGTCGACCTGGCGACCCAGGAGCTCCATCCGCTGGCAAAGCGCGCCAAGGATATCGCCGCCGCCTCCGTTTACGTACTTTCCATTACCGCTGCGATTGTGGGATTGCTGGTATTTGCCCACGCGCTCGACTTTATTTAGAAAGGGATTTCCATGTCCGACACTATGCAGCCTATCGATGAAACTCTGGACGACGAGTCCCTGGATGCGGTGGATGTCGAAGCGACAGAGGCTTATGAGGATGTCGAGGAGTTTGACCCGTTTGAGGGCATGAGCGACGAGGAGCTCGACGCCCTGTGCGACGAGGACGACAGCCTCGCGGGCTTTGGAGACGTTGAGCCCGGTTTCCGCAGCGGCTTCGTGGCCCTGGTCGGCCGCCCCAACGCCGGCAAGTCCACGCTGCTCAACGCCTGCTATGGCAAAAAGGTCGCCATCACCTCGCCGGTGGCCCAGACGACCCGCCGTCGCATGCGCGCCGTCGTCAATCGCCCCGGCTACCAGCTGGTTTTTGTCGATACTCCGGGTATTCACAAGCCCAAGGACGGCCTGGGGTCCGAGCTCAACAAGAGCGCGCTGTTCGAGCTGAACGATGTCGATGTCGTCGCGTTTTTGATTGATGCCACCAAGCCGATCGGCAGGGGAGACGCCTGGGTTGCCGAGCGCGTCAAGAGCGCCCGTTCTAAGAAGGTCCTGGTGCTCACCAAGGCCGATGAGGCCGACCCCGCACAGGTTATGGAGCAGCTTAAGGCCGCCCACGAGCTCATGGAATATGACGACGAGATCGTGACGTCGTCGGTCAAAAACTTCAACGTCGACGCCTTCATCGAGACCGTTGCGCACTTTTTGCCCGAGGGTCCGCGTTGGTTCCCCGAGGACATGGGTACCGACGCTTCCGACGAGACACTCGTTGCCGAGTTTGTGCGCGAGAAGGTCTTGCGCCGCACCCGTGATGAGATCCCGCACTCCGTGGGCGTCATCTGCGATGCGCTCGAGCAGACTAAGAAGGTCCTGCGCGTGCACGCCACGATTTACGTCGAGCGCGAGGGGCAGAAGGGCATCATCATCGGCAAGGGCGGCGAGATGATTAAGCATATCGGTATCGACGCCCGTCGCGATCTTGAGCGCATTTTTGGCACGCAGGTCTTTTTGGAGCTGGACGTGAAGGTCAAGGCCGGCTGGCGTGACGACGAGGCCCAGATTCGCCGCTTTGGCTACAACGCCGAGGACTAAGGACGCGCGGCTCGCATGGCAGGCTCCCGGACATATCGCACGAAGGTGCTCGTCCTCGACAAGACCAAGCTCAAAGAGACGGACCTGATCCTGACGATGCTTGACGAGCGGGGTCGGCAGGTTCGTGCCGTGGCAAAGGGCGCCCGCAAACCCGGTGGGCGCCTGGCTGCGCGCTGCGAGCTGTTCTGCACCGTCGATATGCTGCTCGCGCATGGACGGTCGCTCGACGTGGTTTCCCAGGCTGAGCTTATGGAGGCGCCGCTCGGCGCAGCGCCCGATTACGAGACGACCTGCGCCGCAAGCGCGATCGCCGAGGTTGCGCGTGTGTGCTCGTTCGAGGACGCCGAGGACCCGTTTACCTTTGCCATAACACAGCGAGCGCTTGCCCTGGTGGGCAGCGGGCTCGACACGGCGCATATGGATCTGCTTGTGGCGGCTTTTGTCTTTAAACTGCTGTCGCACGTTGGTTACCGACCCGATTTCTCGGCCTGCGTGCTGTGCGGAGACCCCATGCTGTCGTATTTTTCGCCCCGGGCGGGCGGTCTTCTGTGCGGGTCGTGCGCGTCGAGCGTTCCGGGTGCCGAACTGGTGTCGACCGGTGAGGTTGCGTGGCTGCGCGCCCTCATGTCCATGACTTTCGATGCGCTCATGGTCGAGAGGATCGATCCCCATACCGCTGCATTTTTGTTGGGGCTTTCGCATGTTTGGGCTGCGACGCACACCGATCAGCGCCTCCGTGCGATGGAATTCATGTTGGGTCGGTGATGATGCGCAGGCGCGGGTTGCTTGTGGTAACATACCGACCTGTTGGTACCTCGACCTTGGTTGCTCGCTCCACCGGCGGCTTCCCAGTCCGAGGCGAATCGAGTCGCCCGAGGGCGACGTAAAACGAAAGGTGAAACAATGACTGTTTCCAAAGAGCGCAAGGCGGAGCTGACTGCCCAGTTCGGTAACACCCCGGTCGACACCGGCAACCCCAAGGTTCAGGTCGCCATCCTGACCGAGCGCATCAAGGAGCTGACCGAGCACATGAAGTCCCACCAGAAGGACTTCCACACCCGTCGTGGCCTGCTCATGCTCGTCGGCCGTCGTCGTCGTCTTCTCTCCTACATCAAGAAGAACGACATCGTCGAGTACCGTGAGCTCATCAAGGCTCTGGGCATCCGCGACAACATCCAGTAAGGATTTGTACATGCTAAGAGCGTCCTGCGCAGCGGGGCGCTCTTTTTGTGTAAGGGCGTGAACAATCACGCTCTGAAGCGTGGCGGGGGCAGGGGGCCCACGTCACATGAGAAGCCCGCAGGCAAGGGGCCTGTGGGGTAAAGGAGAACAATGACACTCGTATCCAAGACCTTTGAGCTGTACGGCAAGACCTACACCTTTGAGTCCGGCGAGCTTGCCAAGCAGGCCACCGGCGCCTGTCTGGTCAAGCAGGGCGACACCACGATGCTCGACACCGTGGTCGTCTCCAAGGAGCGTAAGAACTACGACTTCTTCCCGCTGACCGTCGACTTCAACGAGAAGATGTACGCCGCCGGCCGCATCCCGGGTGGCTACCTCAAGCGTGAGGGCCGTCCCAGCGAGAAGGCCACGCTCACCGCTCGCATGATCGACCGTCCGATTCGCCCGAGCTTCCCGGACGGCTTCCGCAACGAGGTGCACATCGTCGCCACCTCGCTCGTCGCCGACCAGGTCAACCCCTTCGATGTCATCAACGTCATGGGTGCTTCCC
>UQYA01000033.1 GCA_900545165.1 uncultured Collinsella sp. | reverse complement strand
TCGAGCAGGTTGCCGTGGTTGCCCAGGTAGAGCGTGGTCGAGGTGACCATATGCTCGCGAAGGGCATCGATCGGCGGGTTCGTGACCTGGGCGAACAGCTGGTAGAAGTAATCGAAGAACGAGCGCGTCTTCTTGGACAGGCAGGCCAGCGGCGCGTCGATGCCCATCGAGGCGAGCGGGGCCTTGCCCTGCTGGGCCATGGGACGCACGACCTCGTCGACGTCATCCCAGTGGTAGCCGAGCTTGGCCATACGCACGGCGGCGGGCACCTCGGCGTCCTCGGCGGGCGTTGCCGCAACGGGCTCATCGAGCGCGTCGACGGTCAGCGTCTCCTCGGCAATCCAGTCGCGGTACGTTTTTCCTTGGCATAGCGAGCGCGCAGCTCATCGTTGTAGATCACGCGGCCGCGGGCAAAATCGACCTCGAGCATCTGGCCCGGCCCCAGACAGCCGCTCGTCAGGATGTTCTCGGGACTCACCTCGATGGTGCCCACCTCGCTTGCCAGCATAAAGCGACCGTCGCGCGTCACATAGTAGCGGGCGGGACGCAGGCCGTTACGGTCGAGGGCGGCACCCAACGTGCGACCGTCGGTAAAGGCGATGGCCGCCGGGCCGTCCCACGGCTCCATAAGCATGGACTGGTATGCGTCGTAGGCGCGGCGCTCCTCGCTCAGACTGTCGTTGTGGTCCCACGGCTCGGGCAGCAGCATGGACGCGGCACGCGTAAGCGGGCGACCGTTCATGACCAGGAACTCAAGCACATTGTCCAGAATCGCGGAATCGGAGCCCTCGCGGTTGATGATGGGCATCACGCGCTCAAGATCATGCTGCAACACGGGGCTGTACAGGTTGGGTTCGCGGGCGCGGATCCAGTTGACGTTGCCCTTGAGAGTGTTGATCTCGCCGTTGTGGATGATAAAGCGGTTGGGGTGCGCGCGCTCCCAGCTGGGCGTGGTGTTGGTGGAGTAGCGCGAGTGGACGAGCGCCACGGCTGTCTTGACGGCGGCGTCGTTGAGGTCGATGAAGAAGCGACGCATCTGTGTGGCGACCAGCATGCCCTTGTACACGATGGTGCGCGAGCTCATGGAGCACACGTAGAAGATCTTGTCGCGCAGGGCAAACTCGGCGTCGGCCTTCTTCTCGATGGTGCGGCGGCACACATACAGACGGCGCTCGAAGGCGTCGCCCGCCGGCGTGTCGTCGGGGCGACCCAGAAAGGCCTGCAGGATGGTAGGCATGCAGGCGCGGGCCGTCTCGCCCAGGTCGTGCGGGTCGACCGGCACCTCGCGCCAAAAGAGCAGCGGCACGCCAGCCTCGGCGCAGCCCTCCTCAAACACGCGGCGGGCATCCTCTACGCCCTTGTCGTCCTGCGGGAAGAACAGCATGGCCACGCCATAGTCGCCCTCTGCCGGCAGAATCTGGCCGCACTTTTGAGCCTCTTTACGGAAAAAGTGATGCGGAACCTGGAACAGGATGCCAGCGCCGTCGCCGGTGTTCTTCTCGAGTCCGGTGCCGCCGCGGTGTTCCAAGTTAACCAGAATGGACAGCGCATCGTCCAGGATCTGGTGATGGCGCTCGCCGTTGATATCGGCAAGCGCGCCGATGCCACATGCATCGTGGTCGAATTCGGGGCGATAAAGGCCCTGCTGCTGAGCGGAATCTGCCTGCATCGCGATCCTCCCCTAGATATTTAGACAGTCAGTTGAATAGGCATACTAGGAGCATCGCCGGCCCGTTGTGTTTCCCGCCCGTTTCGAAACAATCGCGTAACGCGCGACCTGCGAGTGGGTGCCGCCGAGCTCAAGGGCGACGACAAGGACCACAGGTTCGGCCCATAAGCTCACCGCTTCAAACATCTCAATCTGTAACAGGAAGACCCAATTTCGACGACTAACTGTTACAGATTGAGATTTTCTGCAGGACAGTTTTGGTTTGTCTCGATCTGTAACACGAAGGGCCGGTTTTTGCAGCTAACTGTTACAGATCGAGATTTTCCATAGGACCATTTCTTCCTGTCTCGATCTGTAACACCTAGGTCCAATTTCCATCCCTAGTTGTTACAGATCAAGACATTTCGGCAACTCCTTTCCCCATCCTATTCAAATACAACAATTTTGTTAGTCTCGGTTAACCTTTAAGCCTAAAACGGGTACCCTTTACGGCGTCAAACAAACGGCACGCAGGAGTGCACCATGCTCAACCATCTCAAACAACACTTTGGTTCCCGGCGCACCGGTGGTCACGGAGGCCTAGACATTGCGCGGCATATCGGCCCCGGGCTGCTCGTGACCGTCGGCTTTATCGACCCGGGCAACTGGGCCTCCAATATGGCCGCGGGCTCGCAGTTTGGCTACGCGCTGCTGTGGATCGTCACGCTGTCCACGATTATGCTGATCGTCTTGCAGCACAACGCGGCGCACCTTGGCATCGCCACGGGCGCCTGTCTTGCCGAGGCCACGACACGTTACCTCCCCCGCTTCGTTGGACGCACGGTGCTCGCCAGTGCCTATCTCGCGACCATCGCCACCGCCATGGCCGAAGTCTTGGGTGGCGCGATTGCCCTTCAAATGCTCTTTGGGCTGCCCGTACGTGCGGGCTGCGTCATCGTGGCGGCAGTATCGATGGCGATGCTCATGACGAGTTCCTACAAGCGTGCCGAACGCTGGATCATCGCCTTCGTGGGCGTGGTAGGACTCTCGTTTTTGGCCGAGCTTGCACTAGTCAACGTCGACTGGCCGCAAGCCGCCGCAAGCTGGATCACACCCCGTATGCCCACCGGCTCGGCCGCGATTATCGTGAGTGTCCTAGGCGCGGTCGTTATGCCCCACAACCTCTTCCTGCACTCCGAGGTCATCCAATCCATGCACTTCGAAGGCCAAGGCGAGCAGGTTATCGAAGAACGTCTGCGCTACGAGCTCTTCGACACGCTCTTTTCGATGGGTGTGGGCTGGGCAATCAACTCGGCCATGGTCATCCTGGCCGCAACGACCTTCTTTGCGCACGGCATTGTCGTAGACGACCTCGCCGTCGCAGCGGCCACGCTCTCCCCCATTCTGGGCCCGGCAAGCTCGACCATCTTTGCAGTGGCGCTGCTGTTCGCGGGCCTATCGAGCAGTGTGACGGCGGGCATGGCAGCGGGCACCATCACCGCGGGCATGTTCGATGAGGAATACGACATCCACGACCGACATTCCTCAATCGGGGTGGCGACCTGTTTCGTCGGCGCAGTGGCGGCGTGCCTGGTCGTCCCGAATCCTTTTGAGGGTCTCATTTGGAGTCAGGCGCTGCTGTCGCTTCAGCTGCCGATTACGGTCTTTGTGCTCATACGACTCACCAGTTCGCCCCGCGTCATGGGCAAATACGCCAACTCGCGCCCGCTCAACGCGCTGCTCGTAGGGATCGGCGTCATCGTGACGATTCTCGACATCGTGCTGCTAACGGGGATGTAATTGGGATGGCGTGACTGTCCAGATATAACGTCTTAATCTGTAACACGTGAGACCGTTTTAAACCGTCAGATAAATCAAAAGGGCCCCGGCCGAGAATTCGACCGGGGCCCTTGGACAGAGCTCTGTATGGCTAATCGCCGTGTGTCTACGAGCTACTCCTCGACAAGCTCAAACTCATCGGGGCCGACGCCGCACACCGGGCACACGTAATCCTCGGGCAGCTCGGGCGTGTCGACCTCAACCTCGTAACCGCAAACGGTGCACACGAACTTATACGTCTTCTTCTCCTCAGCCATGATGTTCTCCTCTCGAACGTGACTGCTGGTGTACTTACTTATTAGTATATATTCTCAATAACATAATGCAAGTATTTTTAGAACATTTCTAGCCTTGATACGACGAGGCTTTGGGCGGCGTCTTGCCCTTTAGCACCTTGTGATAGTAGTCGTACGTCAGCGGCGTCTCGTCGCTCAGGCGCTCGGCATCCTCGACCTCGCCAATAAACAGCAGATGCGTGCCCACATCCACAGTGTCGATCAAACGGCAGCTAAACAGGGCCGCCGCATGCTCGGGCACATAGGGCATGCCCAGAGCCGTCTCGCGGGTCTCGTATTTGGCAAACTTGTCATAATCGCTGCTGGTGCGGAACCCAAAGTTACCGATGTAGAGCATGTCGGCCGTCTGATCGATCACGGTCAGCGCGAACGCTTTGGCCGATGCGATGACGCCCGAGGTGACATTGTCCTTGTTCACGGCAACCGAAATACGCGGCGGCATGGACGTCACCTGCACCGCAGTGTTGATGACGCAGCCGGCGCGCAACCCGTCTGCCGCAGCGCTCACCACGTACAGACCGCTCGGCATGGTAAAGAACGCAGTTTTGTCCATAACGATCACTCCCCTAGCTCGGGTTGGAACCTCATGAATGTATGTACCCACAAAAAAGGCGGCACCCATAACGGACGCCGCCTTTAAGACATATGTGTCAGAACAGTAAGAAAGATGAGACGCCCGCAGTTGCGGTGAAATAGGGACTGAATAGCCCCTCAAACAGGCAAAACAGTCCGTATTCCACCGCAACTTATACAGAGTGCCTAGCGGTTGCGTTCCTTAAGGGCGCGGTCGATCTCGCGTTGGACATCACGCTTGGCCATGTCCTCGCGCTTGTCGTAGAGCTTCTTGCCGCAACCCAGACCCAGCAGCAGCTTTACGCGGCCGTCGGTATTAAAGTAGAGTTCCAACGGAACCAGCGCATAACCACGGTTGCGAAGTTTGCCGTCAAGAAAGTCGATCTCCTTGCGGTGCAGCAGCAGACGACGCCGACGGTCGGGATCGCGATTCCACACGCCACCATGGCTATAAGGGTGGATATGCAGGCCGACGAGCCAGCACTCCCCGCCGCGGATCAGCGCGAAGGTATCGGTGATCTGGCAGGCGCGCTCGCGAATCGACTTGACCTCGGTGCCACTCAGCTCAATACCGCACTCAAACGTCTCATCGATAAAGTACTCGTGATGTGCCGAGCGATTCTTGGAAATGAGTTTGCGCTCGCGCTTACTGGGCATCGCCGGCCTCCTTGGCTCCATCGGCGTTTGAGCCCGCAGTCTCGCGCTTTGCCTTGCGCTCGGCATTGAGCTCGGCATCGCTCTCGCGCACCAGTTTAATAATCGCCGCGCAGGCCTCCTCGCCCACCAAGTCGCGAGCACGCACCGTCAGGCGCGTCGCCTCCTGCTTGTCGCCGTCGCTTGCAGCATCGGTCGCACACATAATCAGGCAGATGGCAATCTCGGCCGAAGGCGAGGTCGGCACGCCTTGCAGGGCCAATTCACCCATCACGTGGTCGTCGCTCTCATCAGCGGCATCCGGATAGGTGGTATGGATCTTGTTGAGCAGGCGCGTCGTATGCGCATCGTTGGGCGCCAGGCGCAGCGCCAGACGCGCGCAGCCCACGGCAGCCGAAACGTTCTCGGTCTCGGGCTCCAAGAAGTACTGACCCAGATTGGCGTAAGCGCGGGCGGCGCACTTGCCATCGCTTGCACGCTCCAGCACCGAGAACGAGAGCGATGCCCATTCCTGCTTGTCCTCGAGTGCGCGGAACAGCTCGGCCAAATCCAAGCGATAGTTGCAGTTCATGGGGTCCCAACGCACAGCCTGCATCAGGGCATTACGAGCGCTCACATAATCCTGCTGGCGAATGTAGGCAAACGCCATATCAGAGTACAGGCGGTCAAACGGCACCTCGACCTGCACGAGCTCGCGCGGATCCTTCTCCACGCGGCGATAGGCCAAGCGCTCAAACTTGCTATCGAAGCTAAAGTATTGGCGCTTCTCCTCCGTCTTGCTCTCAGCGTCGATATACTCCTCGGCGAGCTCCACCAGACGCTCCAGCAGCGGCGTCGCCGTAGCCAGGTCGCCCTGCGCCAGATAGTTCTCGGCATACGTGATGTCTTGCAAGCTGATGGGCAGATCCATGGCTACTCCTCGATCTGAGCGAAACACGGCAGGCGCCGTATATACGGTCAATACACAAAACCCGGGTCTCTTACGAGGCCCGGGCGTTCAATTTTGGTAGCCCGTACCAGATTCGAACTGGTGATCTCCGCCTTGAGAGGGCGGCGTCCTAAACCGCTAGACGAACGGGCCATATGTAGCAAATGCAATGGCTGGGATGGAGGGAGTCGAACCCCCATTGACGGAACCAGAATCCGCTGTCCTGCCATTAGACGACATCCCAATGACTGCATCGCTGCGCTCGGCTGTGCCTTTGCGCAAGAAAGAAATATACGGGAAGTCTCGCCGTGACGCAAGCCCCAATTTTGACTTTTTTGAAATTCAGTCAAATTGGCCTAATTTAGTCCAACCCGTGAAGGACCTGTGAAGCCGACCGCTGTACACGAAGGGCAAAACGCCGCGAGCGGTAGCCGTCAACCGTTGGCAGATTCTACCGCGAAAACGATAGCACCAGGCAACACAATCGAAGTATCAATGATCGCGTAGATATCGAGGCGCCATGGACGAAGAGCTTGATTACCTATGGGAGACCCTGGGCCTTGAGATCACTGCCGACCTTTGGCCCGAACGGGACAAAATCCATCCCACACTGCGCCCCGCCATTACTGTGGTGCAGGCAAAATACCGCCGTGCATCCTTTTTGATCATGCGGATGTCATGGCACGCGGGACTCCCCGACCTTAAGCGAATCCAGGCAAGCCTCGTCGAGTTGTCCGGTATGCCGACCGTCATATCCGAGGCACACCTGGAGCAGCGCCAGCGTGAGCGACTGCAACAGCAGCGGATTCCCTTTATCTGCCCTGGCGTTCAGGCATATCTGCCCTTTATGGACGAGGAGTACTGGAGCGGCAAGCCCAACAAGCACGTAAAGGTCTACGATCCGCACGAATGGGCGCAGCTGGCGGACTGACTGAGGCAGGCCCGCCGGCGGAAAGTGCGTCCCAGATCTCAAGCTCAAACTGGTCCCCACTTTCCCGTCGAGCCCTCAACCGGAAACCGTGTCCCGCAATCGAAGCTCAGAATGGGACGTGCTTTCCGCAACCGGCCACTTTGGGAAAGTGCATCCCATTCTGGAAGCGAATTCCGGGTCGCACTTTCCGCAGCCGCTACAGCAACGCCTCGGCCCAAGCCGATTCCCTAAAGCCGGGAATCGCAAAGTCGTCGCCCACCAGCAGCGGACGCTTGACCAGCATGCCGTCGGTCGCCAGCAGCTCGTAGCACTCCCGATCCGTCATGCCCGCATCCAGACGCGCCTTCAGGCCCAGCTCTCGATATTTCATGCCCGACGAATTAAAGAAGCGCCGCACCGGCAGCCCCGAACGAGCAATCCAGGTCGCAAGTTCATCGGCCGTGGGATTGTCCAAAACGATATCGCGGTCGATATACTCTACCCCATGTTCGTCCAGCCATGCCTTGGCCTTCTTACAGGTCGAGCACTTGGGATATTCAACAAACAGTACGGTCATGGGAATCCTCCGAATATAGATCGGCCAACGCAGGCACACGCCACACGAGGCGCCTTCGTATGATGGGCCAATTGTAGCCCACGGGTCACACGCTAAACGAACCGTACCCCGAATCCGCGTTTGATGAACGGCAGCAGCTCCATTGCCTCGGGCGTGATATGGCCCGCAACGTTCATGCGCTCGTCACCGGGAAGATCGACCCGCGCAATCTCAAGCTCGCCTTCGTAGCGCCCATATCCGCTATTGCTCACAGCGATCGACCCCGCCTTTCGCGGCAGGCCGGCTCCGGCATCCGTCGGCACGGAATCCGGCTTATGCGTCGTACGTGACTCCTGAGACCTAAAGATGAGGACGCTCGAGTCGGGCCGGTCGTGATGAATCTGCCCGCGCGCATAGGCATAACCGGGCTCAAGCTCGCATTGCAGGTCCACGTATCCGGCGGAAACTTGAGCAAACTGCGCCCAGCCCGCATCGGATAGATCGGGGTCGCCGACCAACACAATGTCGCAATCGGCGCCATGTGCAAGCTCAAGCATATTGAGAGCAACCTTTGACGCGCGACCGCGCTGCGCCTCGACCGTCGGCAGTCCCTCGAATACCGGCCCGCGAACGTTAGCATCACCCGGCACAAAAGCCATGATTTCGAATCCAAGCGCCGCAAGACGAAGATTCACCCGAGCAATGTCCTCCAGAGCTAAACCGGTATAAGGCTTGGGGTAAAAATTGTGGCAGGCGGCAAAACGAGTCACATCGGCGCCGGCTTCACGCCACGATGCGATTTCATCAGAACTCACCGTCGATGCATTGACCACAATGCGAAATACACCGGACAGCTCCGCGACCCGCTGGGCGCTAAAGCCATAGTCCAAACGAAGGTATTCCAACCCCAGATCGCGCAGGTCCTCGATACGCTCAAGCCCGAGTAAATCGCACGTACGCGGCCCCACATCGGCAATGAGCGCAATGCCGCGGGCGGAAAGCAGCGACAGCACATGACGGACCTTATCGGCATACGCCGCTCCCCCATCCTCGGGAATATGCAGCGAGGTGAACGCATAGCGCGCACCCGCCGCGGCACCACGCTCAATCGTCCGCTCAATATCCTGCAGAGGGCTGGAAAGATAAATCGAAATACCCGTTTTCACGCTTCAACGCTCCTTTAAAAAAGGCCGGCGGAGCAGTTAGCCCCGCCGGCACAACCATAGCATCAAGAAATCTGCCGCGCACCGCGAGCCCCGAGCAACACGGCTCGCGATATCAAACTACTCGCCAAAGAACTCGTTGATTTTCTGCTCGTCGACGCCAAAGAACCACGTCAGGACAAAGCCGGCGGCATAGGCAAGCAGCATAGCGGCAACGTAGCCGAGCTGCTGGCCAGGAACAACGATCAGTAGGCCAAACAGACCGGAAACGCCCTGAGAAACCGTGCCGATGTGAAGCAGCGCCGCGAGCGCGCCGCCAAATCCGGCACCCAGGCAGGCCGTCACAAACGGACGAACGAGCGGCAGCGTAACAGCATACATCAGAGGCTCGCCCACACCCAGGATTCCAACGGGAATGGACTCTGCGACGTACTTCTTGAGCTTGGCGTTCTTGGTCTTAAAGTACAGCGCCAAACCGGCACCGACCTGGCCGCCGCCAGCCATCATAAGGATGGGAAGCAGGTAATTGATACCCTTGGTAGCGCCGTCGGGATCGTTGAGCATAGCGTGGATCGGCGTGAGCGCCTGATGCAGGCCGACGGACACCAGCGGCAAGAAGCCTGCCGACAGGATATAGCCGCCCAGGACGCCCAGTTTCTCGAAGATAAAGGTCAAAACGCTAAAGATGGCAGTCGTCAGCCATGCGCCAACCGGCTGGATGACGAGCATCAGAGCAAAGGCGCCGATGATGAGCACCAGCAGCGGGGACAAGAACGTGTCGAGTGCGTTGGGCATAACCTTGCGAATCTGACGCTCCATCCAGGCAAAAAATGCACCAGCGATGAGAGCCGCGATCATGCCGCCCGCCGCGGGGTTGTACTGCGCATTGGTGAGCGGCAGCAGAATGGCAGTGGCAGGATCAGCCGCGCCAGGCGCAAGCAGGGGCATGGCACTGTTGGCGATACACATCATGCCGGCGATGCCGCCCAGCGCAGCGGAGCCACCAAACTCACGTGCCGCGTTATAGCCCACCAAGATGGGCAGATAGGCAAACAGGGCCCAGCCCATGGAACGAATGCCCTGGTACCACCACTCGCCTGCAAGCGCGCCTGCCGTCGAGACGTTAATGACGTTGCAGATACCGTTGATGAGGCCAGCCGCAATGATGCCGGGAAGCAGGGCGACGAAGACATTGGAAATCTTCTTGAGGAAGACCTGAACCGGCTTGGACTCGTACTTGGCTTTCTGCGCGGCCTTGTTTGTGGCCGCAGCGTCAACCACGCTCTCGTCGGCAACGCCTTTCGCAAGGCCGGTGAGCTTGGAGAACTCCTCGAGCACCTTATTCACCTTGCCCGGACCCAGCACGATCTGCATCGTGTCGTCCTCGACCAGGCCCATCACGCCGTCGAGCGCCTTAATACCCTCCGTGTCGACGTTGCCCGTGTCTTTGACGGTCACGCGCAGGCGCGTCATGCACGCCGCGTTTGCGAGCACGTTGTCTTTACCGCCCAAAAGGTCCAGCAGCTTTTGAGCCAGCTCTTTGTTCGTCATAACTCCTCCTTGTATTGGGTATCTCGTCTAGATGTCATATCAGCTCACGCCGTGCACCTATTGGACATCGGCATTGCTCTTCTCATGGCCACTCACCGCAGTACGGACATGGCCTCGCGCCCGCTCAAGAGCTACCGCAGCCTGCTCGGCATCGCAGTCCAACAGCACCGAGACAATAGCGGTTTTTACGTGGCCGCCGGCATCTGCAAGCGCCTGAACGGCGCGCTCGCGCGTGCAGCCGGTCGCCTCCATCACGATGTTCTGGCCGCGCACCACCAACTTCTCGTTCGTCTGCTGCACATCGACCATCAGGTTTTGGTATACCTTGCCGATCTTGACCATGGCACCGGTCGAAATCATGTTGAGAATGAGCTTTTGAACCGTTCCCGCCTTGAGCCTCGTTGAGCCGGTCAGCACCTCGGGACCGGGCACGGGCTCAATGGCAAGATCTGCGCTCTCCCCGATCTTCGACCCTTGGTTGCAGGCAATTGCAATGGTCTTGCACCCAGTTGCCTTGGCGTACGCAAGGCCGCCCACCACATAAGGAGTACGGCCGCTTGCCGCCAGGCCAACGACAAGATCCTTGTCCGAGAGTCCACGCTCCCGCAGGTCGCTCGCGCCAAGCTCCTCGCTGTCTTCGGCACCTTCGACAGCCTTGATAAACGCCGTCTCGCCTCCGGCAATGAGCCCGACAATCAGATCGGGTGACACGCCAAACGTGGGCGGACACTCCGAAGCGTCGAGTACGCCCAGACGACCGCTGGTGCCTGCGCCCATGTAAAAGACGCGCCCGCCGCGCTCGAGTGTCTCAGCAGCCCAGTCGATTGCCATGGCAACCTGGGGCAACACTTTCGTGACCGACTGGACGGCACGAAGATCCTCATCGTTCATCGTCGTGACGATTTGCAGCGATGTCATCGTATCGAGGTCCATTGACCTTTGATTACGCTGTTCGGTCGTGAATTTTGTTAAATCGAGCATTTCATTCACCTCATCTTTCCTGTTTCTCGATGTAGTTTTGCTTTATGACATGCGTCGCCCGTTCGTAGTCGCTGGCAACGTAAGCAGCGTACAGGGCATCGACAACCATAAGCTGGGCCATACGCGAAGCCATGGCACCGCTGCGGACCAAGGGTTCACTCGCAGCGACGCCGAGCACGGCATCGGCCATGGTGGCAAGCTTGGATGATCCATCTACTTTGGTAACGGCCACAACGGGACAGTTGTGACGTTGAGCCTCGGCGGTGCAGTCCAGCACCTCTTGCGTCAAGCCCGAGTAGCTAAAGGCGATTGCCATATCGCCCTCATGCATGTTCTTGGCACATAAGAGCTGATCATGCCAGTCGTCGTACAGATGGCACTCTTTGTCGACACGCATGAGCTTTTGCGCCAGGTCGTGCGCGACCAAACGAGAGGCACCAATACCGAACAGATTGACCGCGCGTGCCCGCTTAAGACGGGCCGCGCATCGCTCCAAGACGGTGTAATCGAGCGTTCGCGCCGTCGCCTCGATTGTGCGCACGTTGCTTTTCATCACCTTCCCCACGATACGTTCGACGCTGTCATCCATGGAGATGTCCTCGAGGGCTATGTCTTTCTTGTCACCTAAGAGCGCCAGCTCGGCAATCAGTTCGCGCTGGAACTCCTTGTAGCCCGCAAAACCCAAACGCTTGCAAAAGCGCAAAATGCTCGAGGGCGAGGAGAACGTGACATCGGCAAGACCGCGGACGGACAGCCCGACCACCTCGTGCGGATGAGCGCTTACATATACGATGACATTGCGTTCCGCCGGGCTCGCGCTGAGCTCACGCTCGCGAAGCCGCAAAAGCAATCCGTTTGCCATCTCAAACACCTCCGTTGAGAAGAATTAAAGACCAACGAACGATTCGTACCGGATACAAACAGCTTTTGCGGTACATTGTGCCGCATCGTGGCGCACAAAGGGCGAGCGTTCTACCGCTCGCCCCTCAAATCCGACCGCTCGGAAATACGCGCGACACAAAATAATTCAACGAGGTCGCATTATCAGAAACGGGTTTGCTACCGGCTAGCGCCTCGCATGGGCGCCGATCGGCCGAGTCGCATGGCGTACCAACGCCGCTGCCAGCAATACCAACAGCATGGCGGTGACATAGCCCGCAGCATCGAATCCTAAATCGATAACGTCGAAATGCCTGCCGGGAACAAAGATCTTATGTACCTGATCGCCAACGGAGCAGGCGGCGCAAAAGAGCAATACGGGCACGCAACGGGAGCATACGCTCCACGGACGCCTGGAAAAGCAGACCACGACCACCGAGGCGAACAATCCGACGAAGAAAAACTCTACGGTATGGGCAACGCGACGGACGTTCGTGCCCACCCACATGCGAATGGAAGCAAGTCGGCCAGACCGGACATTCGAGGCAGCCGAATCGGCGCCCCCGGTCATTCCGTTCTCCGTCTGGGCTTCACCCGTGGCATCGGCAGCCTGAACGCCCGTAGCCTGACCCTCCACCACACGCGCGGTGGACTCGCTCAGCAACGACGTCTGCACCGCGTTTTGCTCCGTCAGCACCCAGATGCCCGCCAGCGTTGCAGCGAACAGAACGACCGCGGTCCATCCGATTATTTGTTTTACGCGCGCCAAGGGCCAACCTCCTTTTTTGAATATCAGCGAGTGTAGCCCCAAATGACATCGTCACCGTATCAAAATTTGAATCGCAACAGGAAGCGACAAAGCGACGCAAACCCCTACCCCGCCTCGCGCATCCAGCGATCGAACGTCCCCACGCACACGCCCAGGCACTTTGCTGCTTGGCTGCGGGTAATATCGCCTGCCTCATAGCTATCGCGCACCAGCTCAAACTGAGGAGGGCACGGCTTGCGAGGTCGACCGAAACGGACCCCTCGAGCCCGCGCCGCTGCAATTCCCTCCGCTTGGCGCCGATGGATATTCTCGCGCTCCACCTGCGCCACGTAGCTCAGCAGTTGCAGCACAATATCGGCAATCAGGACGTTGGTCACATCCGGCGCGCCGCTGGCCCTAGCGCGCGTGTCAAGCAATGGCATGTCCAACACCACAATGGCAACCCCGAGCTCCTTGGTAATGCGTCGCCATTCCTCAAGAATCTCGGAGTAATTACGGCCAAGTCGGTCGATAGAAAGCACCACCAGCACGTCCCCGTCTCCCAGGACGTGCAGCAGCTCGCGATAACGCGGTCGATCGAAGTCCTTGCCGCTCGCATGGTCGGCATAAATATTCGCCGAGCCCACGCCATAGGCGCCCAGCGCATCCAGCTGCCGATTCAGGTTCTGATCGCGCGAACTCACCCGCGCATAACCGTACACCGTCGCCATCTCATCCCCGCTTTCTTGTAAACCTGCCAAAAGGGACAGGTTTATTTTGGTAGGTTTTACCTCTCAAATAGCAGGTAAGCGGGCGGCCGAGCAGACGGCAAGGTAGTCACGATTCAAATGCGAAGGGCGGTCCCGAAAGGCCGCCCTCCGCTCCCCCACCATGAGTCGGGATTTGGCTAATGGATAAGCTTAAAGTCCAAGTGCCCACGCGTGGTATTGACGCGCGAGACCTCGACAATCACGCGCTGACCCAGTTCATAGCGAGTCCCCGTGTCGGCGCCCGTCAGCGTAAGCGCGTCCTCGTCAAACTCGAACCACTCGTTGCCCAGGCTCTTGATCGAAACCAAGCCTTCGACCTGCGTTAGGTCCAAGCGCACAAAGAGGCCCATGCTGCTAACCCACGAGACGGTTCCGGCATAGCGCTCGCCCAGACGGTCCTCATAGTACTGGGCAATCTTGATCTTTTGCGTCGCATGGCTGGCGGCATCTGCCGCGCGCTCGGCATCGCTACATGCGCGGCAGATCTGCGGCAGAATGCGCGGCAGCGACTCGCGCCCCTTGCCGATCAGCCGCGGCGTACGGACCAAGGCGTCCTTGCCGCCGAGCTGCTCATAGGCCAACTGCAGTTTGAGCACGCGGTGCACCACCAGATCGGGGTAGCGGCGGATGGGACTCGTAAAGTGACAGTAGCACGGCGCGGCGAGCGCAAAGTGGCCCTCGTTGCGCGGCTTGTACAGCGCGCGCTGCATGCTGCGCAGAAGCAGCGTGTTGACGAGCGGTGCGTTGGCCGTACCGGCGGCAGCATCGACTGCAGCCTGCAGCTCATCGGGGCTCCCCAGGGCAATACCGGCAGCACGGCGATCGTCGATGATGCCTAGCTGCGCCAGCGCAACGGCGGCACCGTGCAGGCTATCGGGGCTCGGATCCTCATGCACGCGATAGCAGGCCTCGATATCACGGTCTGCCAGCCACTCTGCAACGCACTCGTTGGCGAGCAGCATGGCTTCCTCGATAAGCGACGTGGCACACGAACGCTCACGCGCCACAATCTGCACGGGCACTCCGTCCTCATCCAATAGAGCGCGAATCTCGGCTGTGTCAAAATCGACTGAGCCGCGGGCGCGACGAATACGACGGCGAAGTTCGGCGAGTTCGTTGGCGGCGACAAGGAAATCGCCGAGGTCGACGTTGTAGCCGCGGGCGGCCTCCTCGCACGCAAGACCGCGCTCAAGCGCTTCCTCGCGCGAGGCCTCAGCAGCCGCAACATCCTCGGCCGCACCCTCCAGCACCGAATACTCAACCGCGCTGGCACGCACCAGCAGCGCCTCGGCGCCGTCATAGTCCATACGCACACGCGAGCGAATCACGCTGGGGTACGGATCATAATGCCGCACGCGACCCTGCGCATCGAGCTCGATATCGACGGTAAACGCCAGGCGGTCCTCGTCAGGGCGAAGCGAGCACAGGTCACAGGACAGGCGTTCGGGCAGCATGGGAAGCACGCGATCGGCCAGATACACCGATGTCGTACGATGACGAGCCTCAAGATCGATATGCCCGTCCCAAGCCACATAGTGTGAAACGTCGGCGATATGCACACCCAGCTTGTAGCCACCCTCGGGCGTGCGCTCCAACGAAATGGCATCGTCAAAGTCGCGCGCGTCGACTGGGTCGATCGTGATGACAAAGCGGTCGCGCAGATCGCGGCGGAGCTGGTCCTTAAGCGCCGCGGACACATCGAGCGAAAGCCCCTCGGCCTCGTCCAGCGCGGCCTCGGGATAGCTATCGGTATAGCCGTAACGCGCCATCACATATTGAACGCCCAAATCGGGCGCGTCATCTCCGCCGATGCGGCGTTCGATCGTCACGGTACCCGATTCCAGGCGCGTCGGGTAGGTCAAAATGCGCGCGACAACGGCATCACCCGGGTGGACGCCCAGACGATCCGCCGAGGTATCCTCGGGCAGAATGAAGAAGTCGGCCTTCAGACGCGAATCGAGCGGCTCGATCACACCGAGCGGACCGGCGGTCTGGTACGTGCCCACCACGCTTATGGCTGCGCGCTCAACCACGCCTTCGATCACGGCGCGACGCTCACCGTGCGGGCTGTTCTTAATGCTCACGGCAACGGTATCGCCATCCATGATCTCGCGCTTACCGCGACCCATGACCTTGTAGTCGCCATTCTCGGTTATGACATAGGCACTGTGCTCATGGAGCTGCACGCGCCCGGTCAGGCTCGGACGGCGTTCGCTGCGCACCGGCCCGCGCTTATTGCGAGCTCCACGCTTATGCTTGTTATTGCGCCCCATGGCGCCTCCTAACTATCGATTGCCGCTTACATCCCAAGAGTCTACCCAAATCATCCCTAGGGGACGGGGGAAAACGGATCACATAGATAGACCAGCGCCACGATGATCCGTTTCCCCCGTCCCCTAGGGATCAAAAAACGGGCCGCCCCATAAGAGACGACCCGTTGGAAGGGATGAATTCCAGGCATGCCTACACGCGCAGGTAGCGGCGCATGGCGATGGCAGAACCAAAGAGACCGATAATCACGCCGACCAGAATCAGCGCAGCATAGGTCACCAGGTAGTACTGCATCGGCAGGGCAAACGACATCCAGCCGATGCTCTCCTGCAGACGCGGAATCATCAGATTGCGCAGCAGCTCCAGAACGCCGATGGAAAGCAGCGAGCCCAAAATGGCCTGCAGCACGCCCTCGGTGATAAACGGGCCGCGAATGAAGCCGTTGCTGGCGCCGACCAGACGCATAATCGCAATCTCACGACGACGCGCCGTGATGGACAGGCGAATCGTGTTGTTGATGAAGATGAATGCGATAAAGGTCAGAAGGCCAACGAGCACCACGGCGGCGATGCGGATGTAGTTGGTCACCTGGAACAGGCGGCTCACTTCCTCCTGGCCGTACAGCACGCTCGCGTTGACGTCGCCGTCATCCGCGATCTTCTGGAAATCGGCATCCTTCTTGAGCTTCTCTGCCGTGCTCTCGACCTTGGACGGATCGTCCATCTCAATTGCAAACGAAGCCGGCAGCGGGTTCTGGCCATCGAGCGCGCTCATGGTGGCGTCGGCGTTGCCCGACATCTTGCTCGTATACTCGGCCAGCGCGTCGTCCTTGTCCTTATAGGTCACGGACTTGACGTTATTCCACGTCTTAAGCTCGGCCTCAAAAGCCTGAACATCGGCCTGATCGGCGCCATCGCTAATGAACGCGTTGATGACAACCTGATCCTCGACGGTGCCGATCACGGAGTTCAGCATCGCGGAGCCCATGATGAACAGGCCGATGATAAACAGCGAAAGGAAGATCGTGATGACGGCGCCGAGCGAGGTAGTCCAGTTACGGAAGAAGTGGCTGATTGCCTCTTTGAAGGAGTAGCCCACGTTAGTTGGTGCCATAGTTGCCGTAACCTCCCCTCTCCTGGTCGCGGATAACGTGGCCGCCCTCGAGGGCGATCACGCGACGGTGCATGCTATCGACCATCTCGCGGTCGTGCGTGGCGACGATCACGGTGGTGCCGGTGCGGTTAATACGCTCGAGCAGCTTCATGATGCCCAGCGAGATCGCCGGGTCGAGGTTGCCCGTCGGCTCGTCGCAGATCAGCAGCGGCGGACGGTTGACCATAGCGCGGGCGACGGCAACGCGCTGCTGCTCGCCACCGGAAAGCTGGTCGGGCAGCGAGTCCATCTGATCGGCCAGGCCGACCAGACGCAGCACCTCGGGCACCTGGCTGCGAATGACGCCCTTGGGCTTGCCGATGCACTGCAGGGCAAACGCCACGTTTTCGTAGGCGGTCTTTTGCGGCAGAAGCTTAAAGTCCTGGAACACGGCGCCAATCTGGCGGCGCAGGAACGGAACCTTGCGGTTCTTGATCTTCATGAGGTCCTGGCCGGCAACCAGGATGCGGCCGCTCGTCGGCTTGACGTCGCGGTTGAGCGTCGACAGCAGCGTGGTCTTACCCGAGCCGGAGTGACCGACCAGGAAGACGAACTCGCCCGGATAGATCTCGATGTTGATGTCGTCGAGTGCAGGCTTGTTGGGCTGTGCCGGATAGATCTTGGTGACATGCTCCATAAGGATGACGGGCTCGACACCGGCCTGCTTGGCCATCTTCTTGCGGCTGGCCTGCGGATCGATGGGCGCAAACACCGACGTAAAATCGGGGTTGTTGAGCGCGTTATCGAGGCTTGCGACCTCGGCTGCCTGATCGCTCTCGACCACCGGGGCAGCAGGCTGCGTGGGGTCGGGAATAGCGGCAAAGAGACCGGACTGCGCAGGCTGAGGAGCCGGCGTCGCAGGGGCCAAGGGGTCGGGAATGCCGGCCATGGTAGGCTGCGGCGTGGCGGCACCAGCCTGAGGCTGCTCCACGCGAGCGGTCACGGCCTGAACGGGCTCAAAACCCGCCGTGCCGGAAAGCGCGACATCGCTGGTTGGATTGTAGGCAAAGGGATCGGATGCCGGCTGTGCCTGATCTGCCGGCTGAGCGGGGGCCTGAGCAACAGGCTGGCCCTCTGAATCCGGAGTGGCGAAACGACTGCCCTGGACGCCTGCCTGCGTCTTGGGGGCATCATCGCCCGCACCGGAGGTACGGAAGTGGTTACCCACTGGTGCTCCTTATCGTCGTGCGTTTAAACTACATGAGCGCTTTGTATTTTAGCAGCATTAGCTTTGCTGCACATAAGAAGCATGGCGTGGTTAGGGATCCCGTCGGCCGGACACAGGGTTACTCTCCAAATCGTCCTCGGACATGTCGGAGCCCCCGCTGCGCGCTTCGCGCGGCGGGGGCTCCTCCGTCCTGCGGAAAGATTTGGAGAGTAACCTTGTGCCCGGCCTGCGATAACTAAGGGGTCGCCGCGTTTATCTTGAGGTGCTGCATATACAAAGCTGGAAGGGTCTGAATTGCGCTTTGTCGATATATGCCCTTTTTCCTGATGGGACCGTGCTTGAGGGGCGTCTTCATGAGTTGCGGTGAAATAGGGACTGTTTTACCAGTTAAAAGGTCTAATCAGTCCCTATTTCACCGCAACTGAAACAGGGGCGCTCTCCAAGAGAGCGCCCCTGCCGGGTTTCCATAGTTCTGGCGAAGCAGTCCTTGAGATCCGCCTTGCCTTATGCCAAGAACTCCTTGGTGGTCGCCACGATGTTGGCGGCGTCCAGGCCATACTTGTGCAAGAGCTCGGCACCCGGGCCGGACTCGCCAAAGGTGTCGTTGACGCCGATCTTCTTGAGGGGCGTCGGGCACTGCTCGCACAGGACGTCGGCAACGGCGCTGCCCAGGCCACCGATTACAGAATGCTCCTCGACGGTCACGACGTGGCCGGTCTTGGTGGCGCTCTTGACGATCTGTCTCTTATACACATCTCCGAGCCCACGAGACTCCTGAGC
>UQYA01000032.1 GCA_900545165.1 uncultured Collinsella sp. | reverse complement strand
TGCCGCCGATGTCTTTGGCGGGCGCATTGCCGAGGTTTTGCTCGATATCCTCGATACGCCGGTGTCCCCCGAGCTTCTGCCGCCCACGGGCGACGGTGAGATTGCGCAGAAGACCGAGGATTTGGTGGGCCCGTACGAGCTGCACGACTACTTCCTCTACTACCTGTTGCGTTTTGGCTTTGAGCCGGGCAAGATCTATCGCATGGCGCTCAAGAGCTTCGAGGGCGTCTACGACGCCAAGACCGTCCACACGTGGCTACGTACGTTCTACCGTCGCTTCTTTGCCCAGCAGTTTAAGCGCAGCTGCCTGCCCGATGGCCCCAAGGTGGGCTCGGTGACGCTCAGCCCGCGCGGCGATTGGCGCATGCCAAGTGACGCCAGCTCGCGTCTGTGGCTTGCGCAGATCGACGCGCTCAATCCAGTTGACTAAGGTTGGCTAAATTGAACCAATACGGGGGTTGCAAGCGTTACACTTTTGCAATCTGATGGCCCGTATCGCGCGGCGCTCTTGTCGGAGCGCCGCTTTTTTATATCGAAAGGTGGCACCATGCAGGCATCGCAGCGTCTCGACCGCTTTGGCGCGGAGGTCTTCGCCTCGCTCAACAACAAGCTTCTCGCGCTGAAGGCTCAGGGCAAGACCATTTACAACATGAGCGTGGGCACGCCCGACTTTAAGCCGTACGACCACGTGGTCGAGGCGCTCACGCAGGCAGCCCAAGATCCCGAGATGTGGAAGTATGCCCTGCGCGACCTGCCCGAACTCAAGCAGTCCGTGTGCGATTACTACGAGCGTCGCTTTGGTGTCTCCGGCATTACGCCGTCCATGGTGCAGTCGTGCAACGGCACGCAGGAGGGTGTGGGCCATTTGGGCCTGGCCCTGCTCGATCCGGGCGATACTATTTTGGTTCCCGATCCGTGCTACCCGGTCTTCGAGGCGGGTGCCAAGATCGCCGATGCCAAGCTCGAATACTATCCGCTGGTTGCCGAGCACAATTACCTGCCCTATGTGGCGGGCATCGACCCCGAGGTCGCCGATCGTGCCAAGTATATGATCGTGTCGCTGCCTGCGAACCCGGTCGGCTCGGTGGGCACGCCCGAGGTCTACGAGGAGATTATCGCCTTTGCCCGCGAACATGATCTGTTGATCGTTCACGACAACGCATACTCCGACATCGTGTTCGACGGCGAGCCGGGCGGCAGCTTCTTGCAGTATCCCGGTGCGCTTGAGGTGGGCGTGGAGTTCTTCTCGCTCTCCAAGTCGTTTAACGTCACCGGTGCCCGCATCGGCTTTTTGGTCGGTCGCGAGGATGTGGTCTCGGCCTTTGCCAAGCTGCGCGGCCAGATCGACTTTGGCATGTTCTTCCCGATCCAGAAGGCCGCCATCGCCTGCCTGAACGGTCCGCGCGATGAGGTCGAGGCGCAGCGTCTGAAGTACCAGGAGCGCCGCGATGCCCTGTGCGACGGTCTTGAGGGCCTGGGCTGGGAGCGCCCCAACGCGCATGGCTCTATGTTTGTGTGGGCCAAGCTTCCCGGTGGCCGCACCGATTCCATGGCGTTTTGCGAGGAGCTCATGGAGAAGGCCGGCGTTGTGGTGACGCCGGGCGCGAGCTTTGGTCCTTCGGGTGAGGGGCACGTGCGCATGGCGCTGGTCTTGCCGCCCGACCAGATCGCTTTGGCTGTCGAGGCCATTCGCGAGGCGGGCCTGTATTAGAAAGCTATTTCGGCTCGTCAATAGCTCGAAACCGATTTCGTGCAGTTATTTTACGAATTCTGTAAACAATTTCGGTAAACGGTCGATTTTTGGCTGCGAATAGGAGCATAATCAAAGTCCCGATTGGATGTATTGGGATCACGGCAAGCCGCTCGGGTCGTTCCCGGGCGGCTTGTTTGTGGAGAGAGATGGGAGTTTCTAATGGTTAACGAGAAGAAGGTCGCTATTGTCGGGTGCGGTTTCGTCGGTTCGTCTTCGGCGTTCGCACTGATGCAGAGCGGTCTGTTCTCCGAGATGGTCCTCATCGACGTGGACAAGAACCGCGCCGAGGGTGAGGCCCTGGATATCGCGCACGGCATGACGTTTGCCGAGCCGATGAAGATCTACGCCGGCGATTATTCCGATGTCGCCGACGCCGCCATGATCGTCGTCACTGCTGGCGCTGCCCAGAAGCCCGGTGAGACCCGCCTGGACCTGGTCAACAAGAACGTCAGCATCTTTAAGTCCATTATCCCCGAGATTAAGAAGTCCGGCTTCGACGGCATTCTGCTCATCGTCTCCAACCCGGTCGATGTTCTGACCTACGCCGCCATCAAGATGTCCGGCCTGCCCGAGGGCCACGTCATCGGTTCCGGCACCGTGCTCGACACCGGTCGCCTGCAGCAGATGCTTGGTGCCCACGTCGAGGTTGACCCGCGCGATGTCCAGGCCTATGTCATGGGCGAGCACGGCGACTCCGAGTTTGTCGCTTGGTCCAGCGCTCAGGTTGCCGGTGTTCCGCTGAACACCTTCTGTGAGCTTCACGGCCACCTGGAGCATGAGGCTGCCGAGAAGCGCATCGCCGAGGACGTCAAGAACTCCGCCTACACCATCATCGAGAAGAAGCACGCCACCTACTATGGCGTCGCCATGGCCGTCAAGCGCATCTGCACCGCCGTTATGCGCGATGAGCAGACCGTTCTGCCTGTCTCCTCGCTCATGGTGGGCGAGTATGGCCTGTCCGATCTTGCCATTTCCATGCCGACCGTCGTTGGCCGCGACGGCGTTGTCTGCCGCGTCCCCGTGCCGCTGAACGATGACGAGCAGCATGAGCTCACCGTCTCCGCCAAGGCCCTCAAGGACATCATCGACAGCGTCGATTTCTCCTGCTAAATCAAGCTCGCTAGAGCGAAAAGCTACAATGAAGGCGTCCGGGCCCACACGGTCCGGGCGCCTTTTTGGTGCAAAGTAACCTGACCCCAATGCACCATCCCAATGCACCATAGTTGATGGGAGGGCCATGTCGGATTCGCCTAATTTTTTGACCTATGCCCAGACGGCGTTTGATCCGTTTGAGGAGCGGCCGTTCTGCGCGGTGGATAGCCTCGTCTTTGCGTGGTTGTCCTATTTGCGTTTGCCGGGTGATATGGCGGAGCTGACGAACTGGCAGGGCCTAGACGTACGCGAGCTGCTGCGTGCCGAGTGCTACCGGGACATGATTGACGACTTGTGGGACCCGGAGGGGAGCAGGGCCTTGTTGGAGGCCGTGGCAGCAAGTCCTCGCTACCGTGGCGTGCACGTTTGCGGCTATCGTGCTGTGAGCGATGTGGTGGCGACGGAGCAGTTTGCAGCCATGACGTTCCGGTTTCCGGCGGGGTTTAGTTATCTTTCCTTCCGGGGGACTGACAGCACGATTGTGGGCTGGAAAGAGGACTTTAACATGGCGTTCCGGTGTCCTGTGCCGGCTCAGGAATCCGCGGCGCGTTATGTGGACGAGGCGGCGGATGCGATTGACGGGCCGCTTTTGTGCGGAGGTCATTCCAAGGGTGGAAACCTTGCGGTGTACGGTGCGGCGATGTGCTCCGATGTCGCCCGTGAGCGAATCGAACGGGCGTATTCCCATGATGGTCCGGGCTTCGTCGAGGAGTTTCTGAACGGCAACGCCTTTGCCGATCTTTCCGGTCGAATCGACAAGACGCTACCTCGGTCGTCGATCTTTGGCATGATGCTCGAGACACAGGAGGACTATGCCATCGTTGAGAGCACCGAGTTCAGCCTGCTGCAGCACAATCCCTTTAGCTGGGTGGTTGATGGTCACGACTTCGTGTACTGTGAGCGCCTGTCCGCCGGTGCTCGATACGTTGATGGTTCCATTCGCGAGATGCTGCTTGCAGTGTCGCCTAGCGAGCGCGAGCGTTTTGTAGATGCGTTGTTCTCCGTGTTTGAGGCTACGGGTGCTGAGCGGTTTGCGGATATCGCTGGGAATCTGCGCGAGAGCCTGCCCGTGATGCTCCAGGCTGCGCAAGGCTTTGACAAGGATACGCGACGCTTTGTCTCGCAGACCATCGTGGCAATCCTTAAATGCGCACTGTTGCCCAAACGACCCCAGATCGACGTGCCCGCTGCCGGCAAGAGTTTGGCAGAACAGCTCGAGGCTTGGCAGTCCGAGCTCCTGCGCTAGCCATTGATACAAAGCAACCTGTCCCCGATGCGCCAATCTTCGAAGCGCCTGGGGCGGGCTCGACCGCTATACTGATTCGTGCCGAAATCAATCTAGAACGGAATGCCGTATATGAAAATCAATCACGCGATTCTGCATATCCTGGACTTTGACTCTGCCGTCAACGTCATGAGCCAGCGAGAGCTCGATATCGAGAGCCGTACCGTGCGCAACTTCGTGACCACGCATCTGCGCCGCGCACGCACCTCGGCCGACAATAAACGCGCCACGTTTGTCGAGAACTCCGCATTCGGCGGCGAGCTCAAGGGCTATTTCTTTGGTGAGCGTGAGTTCGTGGACCTGTCTCAGCAGATTGCGGAGTTCATCTCTTCCGAACTTACCAAGGCCGAGAAAGCCGAGTCCACTGACGTGCTTGTGGCGGACTTTGATGACGATGAGGATGCCCGCTGGTTTGCCGTGATGCTGCTGGGCTCCAAGCAGGCTTTTATGCACGAGGTAGGTCGCGAAGAGGGCGAGGTGCGCAACGACATTGCGCGCCACTACGCCATTCTGCCGAATCCCTCGCAAAAGGTGCCGAGCTATGCAATCGTGCGTGCAAGCACCATGGAGATCGGCTATGTGGACAAGAAACGCAAGATCGCCGGCGAGGACCGTATGCTTATCCCCGATGGCCTGCTGCAGTGCGACACGGGCGTATCGGGCAAGGAGGTCATCGACACCGTGACGCGTGTGGTCGAGGAAGTCGCCGAGGAGCACGGTGCCAATACGGCCGTAGCGCTCGCCAAGGTTAAGGCTGCTGTTGCCGAGAAGGTCGAGGATGACGAGGAGCTGCCGCCTTGGGATATCGTCGATGAGGTCTTTGAGGACGAGCCGGTCATCAAGGAGAGCGTGCGCGCGGCGCTGACCGAGGAGAAGGTGCCCGAGCGCGTTCCCGTGGAGCGCAAGCAGGTCGAGCGCGCGGCCGTACGCAATCATAAGATTCGTACCGACACGGGCATCGAGATCAGCTTCCCGGCCGAGATGGGTTCCAACTCCGAGTACATTGAGTTCGTCAACGAGCCCAACGGCCTCATCTCCATCGAGCTCAAAAACATCGGCAGCATCGAGAATCGATAAGTTGTGTTACGCCTACAGCGGGAAAGCAAAGGCCGGAGCCCTGGATGGGGTTTCGGCCTTTGTTGCTTGGGGCTGAATTACGTTGCAGGTTGAGCATACGTCAGCGAAAACGACCCAGAGCGAGCAAGGTGACGTGAAAGAGGAGGGCATTGACCTTTTGGTCATGCCCGACGATTGAACGTCAGATTGCCGCTCTGGGGCGTTTGCAGCGTCGGCTAGTTACGCGGTTTGTCAAAACCGCGTAACCCTACAGTTGACGTAAGCCCTCTTCCAGGCCGGTCTTGCTGTCGGTCTTCTCGTCGCGCATCTTGATGACGCGGGCGGGGACACCGGCCACGACGGCACCGGCGGGGACGTCCTCGACGCACACGGCGCCGGCGGCAACAACAGCGCCCTTGCCCACGCGTACGCCCTCCAGGACCACGGCGTTGGCGCCGATCATGACGTCGTCTTCGATGATGACGGGCGTGGCGCTTGCGGGCTCAACGACGCCTGCCAACACGGTTCCAGCGCCGATGTGGCAGTTCTTGCCCACGGTGGCGCGGCCGCCTAGCACGGCGCCCATATCGATCATGGAACCCTCGCCGATAACGGAGCCGATGTTGATGATGGCGCCCATCATGATGACGGCACGGTCGCCAATCTCGACGCGGTCGCGGATGATCGCGCCCGGCTCGATGCGGGCGTTGATGCCCTTAAGGTCGAGCATGGGCACGGCGGAGTTGCGGCAATCGTTCTCCACGTCGTAGTAATCGATGGAATCGGCGTTGGCGTCCAGGATGGCCTTAAGCTCATCCCAGTCGCCAAAGACGGTCTTGCCGCGACGACCGCCGTAGACATGTGCGTCGCCCCAAGCAACCTTCATGCCCGGCTTCTCGCGCACGTACAACTTGACGGGCGTCTTTTTGGGCGCGGTGGCGATGTAGTTGATAATCTCCTGTGCATCCATCTCGGCTGCGTTACTCATTTGCTATCTCTCCTTTGGGCGGATTCGGTTGACACCTGGTTAGACAAACATGACCTGGTCGAACGTATAGAAGCCGGGTTCGCGGGTGACGAGCTTCTGCGCGGCTGCCAAGGCGCCGTTGACAAAGATCTGACGACTCGTGGCGCGGTGGGTGAGCGTGACCTCCTCGTCCTGGCCGAAAAAGCTTACCTCGTGCACGCCGGCGACGGTGCCGCCGCGCAGCGAGTGCATACCGATCTCCTTGGGGTCACGCGCGCCGCACATGCCCTCGCGGCCATAGACGGGGTGGTAGCCTGCCTCGGGCTCGGCCTCGACTACGGCGTCGAGCAGCAGCTTGGCGGTACCGCTGGGGGCATCGACCTTTTGGTTGTGGTGCGTCTCGACGATTTCGCAGTCAAAGCCGGGCAGCTCGCGTGTAGCCTGCGCTACCAGATGGCGCAGGGCTGCGATACCGATGGAGTAATTGCCCGAGTGCATAACGCGGGTGTTCTGGCCCAGCTCACGCAGGCGGTCCATCTGCTCGGGGGTGTAGCCTGTGGTGCCTGAGACCAATGCCGCGCCCGTGCGCTCGACATAGGCGACGACGGCGTCGAAGGTCGCGACGTTCGAGAAGTCGATAATCACATCGGCAGCCGGTGCGTTCTCGAGCTTGCTCAAATCGAAGCCAATCTGGGCCACGATATCAAAAACGGGTTGACCGGCGGCGTCGACAACGCCCTCGGCGGTGGTGCGGATGAGCGAGCCCATGCGGCCCGTTCCCATAATGACGGTCTTAATCAAGCAGACCAGCCCCCTTCAGAGCATCGGTAAGTGCAGAGCGCGTGTCGTCTGCCATGGGGCACAGCGGCATGCGGTAGTTTGCCTCGATCATACCCATCTGGGCGAGCGCCTCTTTGACGGGGATGGGGTTGACCTCACTAAAGAGGGCATTGATGAGCGGCTGGCCGGCAATCTGTATATCGCGGGCGCGCGCTACGTCGCCGTCCAGATAAGCGCGGCACATGTCATGTACGAGCTGCGGCTGCACATCGGCCCACACGCTGATGGTGCCCGAAGCACCCAGGCTCATGAGCGGTACGGTAAGCGCGTCCTCGCCCGAGTACATGCGGAAGTCGTCTGACAGCAGGTGGGCGATCTTGGCCGCGTAGGCGACGTTGCCCGAGGCCTCCTTAATACCCATGATGTTGGGGTGCGCGGCCAGGCGCTCTACGTTGCGCTCGCTGATACCGCAGCCGCAGCGGCCGGGGATGTTGTACAGGATGCAGGGGATGTCCACGGCATCGGCGACGGTCTTAAAGTGCTGATAGATACCCTCTTCATTGGACTTGTTGTAGTAGGGGGTGATGAGCAGCAGACCGTCGGCGCCCAGGCCCTGGTAAGTAAGCGACTTGGTGAGCATGGTCTGCGTGGAGTTGGAGCCCGAGCCGGCAATGACGGGGACGCGTCCTGCAACATGCTTGACCACGGCGGCGACGACGGAGTTGTCCTCGTCGTCGGTCATCGTGGCGCTCTCGCCGGTGGTGCCCAGGGTGAGGATGGCGTCGGTGCCGTTTTGCAGGTGGAAATCGATAAGGCGCTCGAGTGCGTCAAAGTCGACACTGCCATCCTTTTTAAACGGCGTGACGAGGGCGACGATTGAGCCCTCGAGATTGCGGATGTCCATGTTCTTCTCCTTCGCGTCCGCGATCTGGATGCGTTTGTTCCATTGGGCGGCGACTGCCAGGCGCTCGTCTTGGGCGCGACGGCGGGCACTTTCGGCGCGCGACTTGGCCAGCAGCTCTCGGCCGCTCGGCAGCACGTCGAGCGTGGCAAAGTAATCGCCCGGGCGCTCGGCGCGGCGGATGAGGTCGGCCGAGCCATCGGGGCGCAACAGGACCTCAGCGGAGCGCAGGCGTCCATTGTAGTTGTAGCCCATGGAGTAGCCATGCGCGCCGGTATCGTGGATCACAAGCAGGTCGCCCATGTCGATATGCGGCAGCTCGCGATCGATGGCGAACTTGTCGTTGTTCTCGCACAGATTGCCCGTGATGTCGTAGGTGTCCGTGACGGGCGCTGTGGTCTTGTCGTCGCCACCCGGCTGGCCCATCACCGTAATGTGGTGGTAAGCGCCATACATGGCAGGACGAATCAGATCGACGGCACTGGCGTCCACGCCGATATAGTCCTTGTAGATCTGCTTCTCGTGGATGGCCTTGGTGACCAGGCATCCGTAGGGGCCCATCATAAAGCGACCCATCTCGGTGCAGATCGCCACATCGTCCATGCCGGCGGGGACCAGAATCTCGTCGTAGGCTGCGTGTACGCCCTCACCGATGGCGTGAATGTCGTTAGCCTGCTGCTCGGGCAGGTAGGGGATACCCACACCGCCGGACAGATTGATAAAGGCGACATGTGCGCCGGTCTCGCGCTCCAGGCGCACGGCAAGTTTAAAGAGGATGCGTGCGAGCTTGGGATAGTAGTCGTTAGTGACGGTGTTACTGGCAAGGAAGGCATGGATGCCAAAATTCTCGGCGCCCTTGGCCTTGAGCATGCGGAAGGCCTCAAAGAGCTGCTCGGTGGTCATGCCATATTTGGAGTCGCCCGGGTTGTCCATGATGCCGTTGGAGAGCTGGAACAGACCGCCTGGATTAAAGCGGCAGCTGACCGTCTTGGGGATGGGCCCCGCAACGCGCTCAAAGAACTCGATGTGGCTGATGTCGTCAAAATTGACGATGGCACCCAGCTTGTCGGCGAGCTCAAAGTCGGCAGCCGGTGTGTCGTTGGACGAGAACATGATGTCGTGTCCCGTGATACCCAGTGAGCGGGCGATCATGAGCTCGGTATAGCTCGAGCAATCGCAGCCGCAGCCGTATTCGTTGAGAATGGAGATGAGCGCCGGGTTGGGATTGGCCTTGACGGCAAAGTATTCCTTAAAGCCCGGGTTCCATGCAAAGGCGTCGCGTACTTCTTGCATGTTGCGGCGGATGCCCGCCTCGTCGTATAGATGAAACGGCGTGGGGAACTGCTCGACGATATGCTCGAGTGTCTCCTTGTCCACGAACGGCTGCTTGGCCGCATATGCCTCGTTGGGGGTCAATGCCATGTCCCGTAAACCTCGCTATCCAGACGGCGCCATCTGCGCATCGAATCCGCATAGCGTGGACCCAATGTCCGGATAGCGCTCCCGCATTGCTGCAGACAGTCCTGTGGGTGTTTCCCACAGGCCCACCAGGTTGTTCGTGCCCGAAAAACCCAGTTCGGCGGGTTTCGCCTCCCCACGGGGTCAAAGTCTGCCGACTCGCCCGTGGCTCTTCGTGCCCGCGCCTCTATCAAGTGGTAAAGACCCTATCACGTTGCACTTTACCAAACAAGAGTATTCGTATATAACGTTTAAAAAATGCAGCAATATGCTGGAAACATGTGTGCCACAATCCTGTATCACAATAAGTTGCAACAGATGTGCCTCACGAAGGGATTCTCTATGACCGAGCTCCAAGAACTCCGTCGCTATCGCCGCGATCTCCATCGCATTCCGGAGCTCGATTTCGATCTTCCGCAGACTATTGCCTATATCGAGGGCGTGTTGGCGCCGCTCGCTTGCGAGGTGACCCATCCGTGTCCCAGCTGCGTCTGCGCTTTCTTCGACGCTGGCGTTGGTGCCGCGCGTGCCACGGCGATTCGCGCCGATATGGATGCGCTGCCCATCGCGGAGGCGACGGGAGCGGCCTTTGCCTCGATCCATCCCGGCAAGATGCACGCTTGCGGACATGACGGACACATGGCCATGGCACTTGCCGCCGCGACGTATGTCGACCGTATGATTCGCGAGCAGCCGGGCGCCATTAGGCGCAACGTTCTCTTTGTGTTTCAGCCGGCCGAGGAGACGACTGGTGGTGCCAAGACGGTGTGCGAGAGCGGCGTGTTCGAGCGCTACGGGGTGGATCGCATCTTCGGCTTCCACGTGTGGCCCGATCTGCCCGCCGGCACGTTGGCGAGCTGCTCCGGTCCGTTGCTGGCGCGTTCGAGTGAGACACACATTCATATTCACGGGACGAGCATCCATATCGCTAAGACCTATGGCGTTCCGGTCGAGGAGTCGCACGATGCGGCGCTGGCGGCTGCCAAGTTCTTGGTTGCCGAGCGCGAACTGATGGACGAGCTGGGCACCGACGAGCCCTGTATCGGCAAGTTTGGTCTGCTGCAGGCCGGTACCGTCTGCAATGCGGTGGCGGGGGAGGCCCATGTTGCCGGCAGCCTGCGTGTGTTTACGGACGACATGTTCGACCGGGCGCGCGAAGGCGTGCGCCGCGTGCTGGACGATGCCTGTGCCGCAACAGGCTGTACGTACGATCTCGACTTTGCCGAGGGCTATCCGCCAGTCGATAACGACCCCGAGCTGTTTGCCTGCATTGCGCTTGCCTTGTCCGAGCTGCAACTTGTGGACGAGCCGCTGCTGATCGCCGAGGATTTCGCGTTCTATCAACGCCATCTGCCGGGCGTGTTCTTCTTGCTGGGCACGGGCGTGCCAGAGGGACAAGACAATCCGAGCGACGCTGATGGCTGCCCCGCCTATGCCACAAGCGCTCTGCATACCGATAGCATGCTCTTCGACGAGGAAATCCTACTCAAAGGCCTCGATGTCTATAAACGATTGCTTTTGCTTGACTAAGGCGTGAAGGACTATTTGTTCTAGAAAACACGAACAAACGTACGATATAATAGAGATGTAAGTCTATAGAAACGTTTGACGTTACTAACGTAAGGCGATACTATGATTGCATCGTATAAAGATGAGGATACCGAACGCTTTGCCATGGGTGTGCGGGTCAGGAGGTTCGTGCCCTTTGAGCGTGTTGCGTTGAGGAAGATTCGCCAACTGCAGGTTTGTGCTTCACTTGATGATCTTCGCGTTCCACCGGGCAACCGCCTGGAAGCTTTGAAGGGCGATCGTGCCGGTCAATATAGCATCCGTGTTAACGAGCGCTATCGGGTCTGTTTTGAGTGGAGACAGGAGATGGCTTGGAATGTCGAAATCGTCGATTATCACAAGTGATGAGGCTTCGGCCGATTTGCTGTCGCCGGTGACTCCTGGTGAGCTTCTCAAAGAGGAGTTTCTTGTTCCCATGGGCATTTCTCAATATCGCCTTGCTAAGGAGACTGGGATTCCGGCTCAGCGTATCGGGCAGATTGTCTTGGGAAAACGTCGCGTGACGGCCGACACCGACCTCCGTCTTTGCCGTTATTTTGGCCTGACGGATGGTTATTGGCTGCGCGCTCAGGTGGCGTTTGACCTTGAGGCCGAGAAAAGGCGGATCGAACCGGAACTCGACAAGATCGTTCCTGTTCAGCAGGCCATCGCACTGTAGTGCTCAAAGATGATGGGGGTGGCGCGGCGATGAGGCGACGCCGACAGTCTGCCGTATATAGTCCGGGTGGATGCGGGTGCGGTTTGCTGCTGCTTCCGGTTATTGCTGTGAGCGTTGGCGTGATGTTTGCGCTTGCCGGGCTTGCCGCGGCGGCGCTCGTGCTGTTTATCACTGCCATCGGCGTGACGATTTGGCTCTGCCGCAATCGCGAGCAACGCCGTGCCGACGGTAAAACCAATGTCGGCTGGGTCGTCTTTCTGATCATTGCGTACCTGCTGAGTGCCAGCTACCTTGTTTTCTTTGTCCTGTTGATGATCAGTGCCTTTACCGGGGAATCCGTCACGGTGGGTTGATGCACTGCCAGCAGACGGTCGCGCGCAGTGCGTTTGCTCGGCGTTTGGATAACTGCATTGGTCGTTTACCGCAGCCTTAGCTCTCAGCTAATGAATTCAAGTTCAATCCTTCCTACGATGTGCTGTGTACCGGCACGGTAGCCGGATCGTAGGAAGGATGAATAATGGCAAAAGAGGGAAAGAAGCCGATCGGCAAGATTGTCCTAGGCGTCATCGTGGTGCTGTTTATTGTCGGTGCCGTGGGCTCTATGGGTGGCAATTCAACCGATTCGTCTGCGAGCGATTCGGCAAAGCCTGCCGAGGCGACACAGCAGGCTGAGGAGCAAAAAGAACCGCAAGAACCGTATACCATTGCTGACGAGGCTGAAGACACCTCCAATCAGTTTGCCTATAAGATCACGGGCACGCTGACCAATAACACGGACAAGGAAAAGAGCTACATTCAGATCGAATATGTTCTGTATGATGCCGATGGCAACCAGGTTGGAACGGCTCTTGCAAACACCAATCATCTGAAGGCGGGCGGCTCTTGGAAGTTCGAGGCGCTGGGTACGGTGTCTCCCGACCAGGTTGCTAGCTGGGAGCGTTCGGACGTAAGCGGTTTCTAGCATGTTGTATGCACTGGGGGAGGTGAAGTCGTATGCCCGATAAAAAGCTGACCGAGGAGTTGCTCAATGAGCTTCTCGACGCGCCGAACATCGATGGCTATATCAAAGAGCACGACTTTGCCGCCCCGTCGCTTTCGGACTACCTGAAGCAGCTACTACAGGAAAAGGGCTTGGAGCGCTCGCGCGTGGTTCGTATGGCCGATCTCAATGAGACCTTTGGCTATCAGATCTTTACCGGTGCGCGGCATCCGAGCCGCAATAAGGTGCTGCAGATTGCCTTTGCGATGGCGCTGACGCTCAAAGAGACCAACCGTGCGCTGACGGCTGCCGGGGTAAGCGTCCTTAACTGCAAGGACCGCCGCGATGCGATTATCATCTTTTGCATCGATCGCGGGTGCAGCCTCCAAAAGGTCAACGAGGAGCTGTATCGCTTTGGCGAGGAGACGGTGAGTTAGCGGCTGATATCTGAGCCGGCGGAGCTGCCGAACAACGATGCAAACGAACGGGGCGCAGATGCCATGGGGTGTCTGCGCCCTGCGCTATGATGGAGGCTATGGATACTCAGAGCCCAACATATTCCGATGACGAGCTGACCGCAGCGCTTGCCGAGCACCTGGCGTCGCTCGATCGCGACGACAGCTATCGCGTGGAGCGTGTACTTAAGCGCTCGTCCGTTGAAACAACCGAGCTCGTGTACTTTGAAGGAACCGGCGGTGGTTCGCTCGGTCCCTTTGTTCGTAAACGCATCGATGCTTCGGCTCAAATCGGCGGGGCATACGAGCGTCTGTTTGCCGCTCAGCGGGCAGGCAGGCGTTTTGAGCACCTGCCCAGAATCGTCGATTGTCGTCGTGTGGGCGACGAGCTCTACGTGGTTATGGAATACATCGAAGGGGAGACACTCGGGGCGCTGGTGGACCGTCTGGGAGCCACCCCCGATTATGCGCGTGAATTGCATCCTGCCCTATGCGATGCCGTGGGCGAGCTCCATGCCGGTTTTGCAATGGTGGGGGAGACGTCGGCGCCGGTGATCCATCGCGACCTCAAGCCGTCGAATATCATCGTGACAGGTGCCAACTATACGCCTGATGACGGCCTGACATTTTCATCGCTGGTGATTATCGACCTGGGGATCGCGCGCGTATGGCGCGATGGCGCCGATGCTGACACCGTCAAGTTTGGCACGCGACCCTATGCGCCGCCCGAGCAGTATGGGTTTGGGCAGACGAGTGTGCGCAGCGATGTCTACGCACTTGGGGCCCTGTTGTTCTTTTGCTTGACGGGAGTCGACCCTAAACCAGGGCTCGACATGCGCGAGCAATGTGAGGCATGCGGCATTCCCACTCCACTTACCGATGCCGTCTGCATGTCGATGGCGCTCGACCCGGCCAAGCGTTTTGCGAGCGCGGAAGCGTTGGGACGGGCGACGCGCGCGGCATACGATCTAAGTCGCCCCGTGCGGCCTCCTGCGCCTGTGCTTGTCCGTACTCCGGCCTCGGAGACGGTGTTGACGCCCCAAGGGCTCCAGAACCCCACAGGGCTTCCTAGGCCTGCCGCCTCCACTGCATGCGGTCTGCTCTCTCGCGTTCCGGAGTCTCTGGGGCGCATTTGGAATACGCTCGTCTTCTTCTCGCTGCTTGTGTTCTTTGCCGGAAGTCACTTTGCCGTCTTTCATCCCACCGGAGCAAACCAAAGCTACCCGACGTGGCTTCTCATAATCGAGTATTTTTTCTTTGTCGATGGCCTTATGGTGCTTATGCATTTTGCGCTGCTCGATAAGCGCCGTCTTCGTCGGCGATTCGCATTGCTCGACAGCTATCGCGGCAAGAAACTCGCGAAACTCTGGCTCAAGGCATTGGGTGTGCTGCTCCTATGCATGATCGTCATAGTCGCGGTTGCCAATGCGACCGGCGTCGTCGATACCTCCGCTACCTAAAAGAAAAAGGGCCCCATTGGGGCCCTTTGCAGTTGCACTTAGATGCGGTTCATCTGGGCGGCGACTTTGTTGTACCAGTCCTGCCACGTGGGCGGGCAGTACTTTTTGGCCGCTGCCGGGGTAAGGGTGGAGCCGTAGTTGGCGCCCAGATAGGCAACGTGAGCGGAGATGCCCTCGCTCCAGCTGCCAAAGCTGCGCCAACCGCCGCCACGTGCACTCCAGCCCCAGGCGTTGTAAGAATTGGCGCAATAAGCACCCTTGGTGCTCTCGATGCAGGCGATGGCGGGGGACCAACGGGGGTCGACACCGGTATTCCAAGCGGCGACGGCAAAGTTATACCCCTGGCCTGCCATGGGGGAGCCGGCGAGATAATTGTCAATGCGGCTCGTCCACTCATTAATGAACGAATCGTAATCGGAGCTACCGGTATTGGCGTTGTTCACCGTGGTGTCGATGGTGGTGTTGGTGTTGGTGGCCTGGCTGCTGGAATTGCTGCCGCTTACGCCCTCGCCCGAGAGCTTCTCGGCGGCAGCGGCCTTATCGGCCTCAAGCTTGGCAAGCTCGGCGGCATTTTCCTGCTCGGCTTTTGCCTGTGCCTCGCTGCGGAGCTGCTGGGCCTGCGCCAGCGCATCCTCGGCGTTTTTCTGCTCTGCCTCAAGCTGAGACTTGGCCTGCTGGAGCTCAGCCTTGTTCTGCTCGAGTTCGGTTTGCATGTTATTGAGCTCTTCGATCTCGTCGACGCTCGAGCTCGTGATCTGGTTGGTGTATTTGCAGGTCGTGATGAACTCACCCAGGCTCTGCGCGTTGACCAGGAAGCTCACGATGGGATTGGTGCCCTTCTGATACTTGTACAGATCGCGCATGGCGGAACTTGCCTTGGCCTGCTGCTCGGGAAGCTTGGCCTCGATTTCCTCGATGCTTGCCTCATTGGAGTCAATCTGCTTTTGCAGGTCATCGAGTTTGGTGCGGGCGCCGTTGTAGGCGCTCGTGGCGGCTTCGATCTTCTGCTGGGCTGCGGAAAGCTGGTCCTGCGTTGCCTGCGAGGCGGCATACGCCGCAACGGGGGAGAGCATCGGCGTGGCCGTCAGCGCAACGGCGAGCGCGGCGCTCGTGATGATACGAGCCGGCTTCGACGCAATGAGCGCTGCGGTGCGATGATTCGAATGCTGCATCCAGTCCCTCTGCAATCAATCGTAGGTTATGGTTCGAACGGTATTCTACTACTGCTTTCGACCTCAACTTGAACCTTAAAGGTCCCAAAGGGTCAAGTTGAACTTGAGGCTTTGGCTTTGACCTGCAGTTATGATGAATTGTTGAGAAACCATAGAGTTCAACTTTAACGTTACAGAGCCCTGTTTGAGAGGAGTTTTGGGTTGTAAAAGCCATCTCAACGTGGGGTTTTATAACTACAGCGTGCCCTTCTGGCGAGCCTGCTCAATCTCCTCGATGGCCTCGGCAGGGGTGAACGAACAGGTGCCGTCGCCGAGTTTGATTACCTGGATATCATCGCCGGCGTAGACCTCTCCACCCTTTAGTACCACGCCAAAAACGCCCTCGTGGGGAAAGATGCAGTCGCCGGCAAGATAGTAGATGGCACAGCGTGTGTGGCAGACCTTGCCGATCTGACTGATTTCGACGATCACGTCGCTTCCAAGCTTGAGCTGCGTTCCCAGGGGGAGCGAGAGCAGGTTGAGGCCCTGGGTTGTGAAGTTCTCGCCAAAGTCGCCCTCGTGCACATCGAGCCCGCGTGCCTCCGCCGTCTGGATGGACTCCGCGGCTAAAAAAGAGACCTGGCGGTGCCAATGCCCGGCGTGTGCGTCGGAGGCGAGGCCAAATTGCTCTATAACGGTGTCGTGCCCGTCGGCGACGGGCGACTTGCGCGTGCCCTTGTGTGCCGACGTGTTGACCGAGACGATGCGGGCGGGTCCGTTGTAGGCGTCGTTTGCCGTGCACAGGGGAGCGGTCGCTTTCGCACGTTTCGCCAGCTCGCGCCTCGCGGCATTGAGGATGGGATTATCGGTCGGATGGTCTTGGGGCACGTGCGCGCCTTTCGCTCGAGGATGTCAATACACTGAATCCTACAACAATGGTAGGTTCATTGCCCGCTGTCATACAATGGTGAGCGCCGTCTTCGTGCTGGCCTTCGTGCTGGACGATTACGTCGATTGCCATAGATACGGTGGAGCTTTGGGCGCCGGCGGCTTGGCACGCTAGAATAAATCAGTTGCGCAAAGACCGCCCGTTGTGTGGGCAGTTCATGATAGGAAGTTTCCATGGCATTGCAATTTACAGAGCGCGAGTTCATTCCCGTGCTGCTTGGTGGCGACATCAACGCCTATTCGGTGGCGCGCGCCTTCTACGAGGAGTACCAGGTCAAGAGTCTGGTCTTTGGCAAGTATCAGACGGGTCCCGCGTACCGCAGCCAGATTATCGACTACACGCCCAACGTGGATATCGACACCATGCCCGTGATGCTCAAAACCGTCAACGGCATTGCCCAAGCGCATGCCGACAAGACTATTGTCCTTGTGGGCTGCGGCGACAACTATGTCGCTCTCGTGGCTCAAGCCAAGGATGCTCATGAGCTGGCGGATAACATCGTCGCTCCCTACGCGCCCTACAGCATGCTCGAGCAGTGCCAGAAGAAGGAGATCTTCTACGAGCTGTGCGAGAAGCATGGCGTGCCCTATCCACACACGTTTACCTTTACCAAGGCGATGCTTAATGCCCAGGGTGAGGCGCCTGCCGAAGTGCTCGACCAGATCGATTTTCCTTACCCGATGATTCTGAAGCCTTCTGACGGCATCATGTGGTGGCAGCATGAGTTCGAGGGCCAGAAGAAGGCCTATGAGATTGCCGACCGCGCCGAGCTGGAACAGGTCATTCGCGATTCGTATGCCAGCGGCTACACCGACGATCTGATCTTGCAGGATCGCGTGCCCGGCAACGACGAGTACATGCGCGTGCTCACCAGCTATTCCGACCGCAACGGTAAGGTCCGCATGATGTGCCTGGGCCATGTGCTGCTCGAGGAGCATCAGCCCCACGGTGTCGGCAACCATGCCTGTATCATTACCGAGCCTAACGACGAACTCATGGGCGGCGTGCGCAAGCTGCTCGAGGACCTTCACTTTGTGGGCTATTCCAACTTTGACGTTAAGTACGACGAGCGCGACGGCTCGTTTAAGTTCTTCGATTTCAACACGCGCCAGGGTCGCAGCAACTACTACGTTACCAACAGCGGCTTTAACGTTGCCAAGTATGTGGTGGACGAGTATGTGTTCAACCGCCCGTTTGAGCCGGAGTTTGTGACGGCGCAGGACGAGGCCCTGTGGATGGTCGTCCCCATGGGCGTCGTCGACAAGTACGTCAAGGATCCCGAGCTGCGCGCTAAGGTGCATCGCCTGGACAAGGAAGGTAAGGGCGCCGACCCTTCGTTTATGAAGGGCGACTTTGTCTTTAACCGCTGGCTGCGCATGTGGCACACCAAGCTGCGCCACTTTAAGCTGTTCAAGACGTATTACAAGTAGATGAGTGCGGCGCCCGTCCGGTTTGCATCGGGCGGGCGCGGGTATGATACGCGCAATTGCGCAAGCGTCACCAAGGAGGCGGCGATGGAAAAGCTGGGAGTTATCGGCGGCATGGGCGCCGAGGCCACGTCGTATTACTACGACCAGGTGGTGCGTCATACGGCTGCTGCCTGCGATCAGGAACATATCGACATGGTGGTGCTCTCCAAGTCGACCATGCCCGACCGCACGCTGGCCATTAAGACCGGCGAGCATGCCAAGCTGCTGGCGACCATGAAAGAGTGTGCCCAGGCACTCGAGTCGCTGGGCTGTGCGCACATTGCCATTCCCTGCAACACGTCGCACTACTTCTACGACCAGATCCAGTCGTTTACCACAGTGCCGATTATCCACATGCCGCGTGAGTCGGTGCGCTATGCTCTGGCCGGTGCGGTGATGGGGGAGTGCGAGTTCGATCCCAACCTGAGTATGCCGGCCGAGCCGGTGCACAAGATTGGCATCATGGGCACCGACGGAACCGTGGGCGCGGGCGTCTACGGTCGCGAATGTAAGGCTGCGGGTGTTGAGGTTGTCTATCCCAGCGAGAAACGTCAGAACGATGTGATGTCGCTTATCTACGATGATGTGAAGGCCGGACGCGAGCCCGATATGGATAAGTTCGACCGCGTGATGTGGGAGTTCGCCCGTAGCGGCTGCGACCGCGTCATTCTGGCCTGCACCGAGCTATCGGTGCTGCAGAAGTACCGAGAGATGCCCGAGATCACCCTCGACGCCATGGACGTCCTGGTGCGTGAATCCATCATCCGCAGCGGCGCCCCCTACCGCCTCTAGCTTCCGACCTGTCAAAAAGGGACAGGTTAATTTTGGTAGGTTGGGACTGCGGACAAAAAGTTGGACCATCAGGTCCGGTTTGGAGTCCGCATGACAT
>UQYA01000031.1 GCA_900545165.1 uncultured Collinsella sp. | reverse complement strand
CATAAACTTGATGGAGCCGGTCTTGGAGCGCAGCAGGCCCGAGACGGTCTTGAGCGTTGTGGACTTGCCGGCACCGTTGGCACCAATCAAGGCCACGATCTCGCCCTCGTTAACGTTAAAGGAGATGTCCTTGATGGCGTGGATGGCGCCGTACCAGACGTTGATGTTGTAGACGGAAAGCATCGGCTCTGCCATTTAGTTCTCCCCCTTATCCTGCTTGCCCAGATATGCCTCGATAACGGCGTCGTTGTTCTGGATTTCCTCGGCCGTGCCCTTGGCGATGACCTTACCAAAGTTGAGCACGCAGATACCCTCGCAAATATTCATGACGAGCGACATGTCGTGCTCGATAAGCATGATGGCAATGCCGAAGGTGTCGCGAATCTTAACGATGTTCTCCATGAGTTCCGCGGTCTCGGACGGGTTCATGCCGGCGGCAGGCTCGTCGAGCAGCAGCAGCTTGGGGTTGGTGGCAAGCGCGCGGACGATCTCCAGACGACGCTGGGCGCCGTAAGGCAGCGAGCCAGCCTGCTCGTTTGCCAGATGCTTCATATCAAAGATGGACAGCAGCTCCATGGCGCGCTCGTGAGCAGCCTTCTCGTGCTTCCAATACGTCGGCAGGCGCAGCACGCCCTCAAAACCGGAATAGCGCTCCTGGTTGTGCAGACCGACCTTGACGTTGTCCTCCACCGTCATGGTGTTGAACAGGCGAATGTTCTGGAATGTACGGGCAATACCCATGCGGTTGACCTGATAGACCGACTTGCCCGAGGTATCCTCTCCGTCGAGCAGGATGGTGCCGTGCGTGGGCTGATACACCTTGGTGAGCAGGTTGAAGACCGTGGTCTTACCGGCACCGTTGGGGCCGATCAGACCGGCGATCTCGGTCTTGCCGATAGTCAGGCTAAAGTCGTCGACTGCCTTAAGGCCACCGAACTCAATGCCCAGGTGGATGCACTCGAGTGCAGGGCGCTCGCCCAGGTCACGATCGGGAACGATGGCGCCAGAAGGATACGGGACCATCTTGCCCTTCTTGAACTCAAATTTACTGGGCATCGGCTGCCACCTCCTTCTTGGAAGCAAAGCGATCCTTAATGCGTGCGAAGAACGCCTTGAGCTGCGGGTTGTTGGTAAAGATCATGACCAGGATCAGCACGATAGCGTAAATGAGCATGCGGTAGTCCGAGAACTGACGGAGCAGCTCGGGAAGCACCGTGAGCAGCGCCGCCGCGATGACGGAGCCGCGCATATTGCCCAGACCGCCCAGGACCACGAACACCAGGATGAGAATGGACGTGTTGAAGTCGAACTTGGTGGCGGAGAGCTGCGAGAAGTTACCGCCGAAGAGGGCTCCGGCAGCACCGGCGAGGGCAGCAGAAACCACGAAGGCGATCATGCGGTACTCAGTGACGGAGATGCCTACGGACTCGGCTGCAATCTTGTTATCGCGCACGGCCATAATGGCACGGCCGGTACGGCTGCGAACCAGGTTGAGCACGATCACGAGCGCGACCATGACCAGGATGGCACCGGCGAGGAAGGTCGAGTACGTCGACACGCCCGAGGCGCCCTGGGCGCCCTTGATGATGGCGGTGCCGTCCTCGAGCAGGTGCAGGTCGTCGATCGTAGAGTTGCCCGTGATGTTAAAGATCACGTGCAGGCCGCGCGAGTCGACACCCACGATAAGGCAAGTGACGATCTCTTTGATGATCTCGCCAAAAGCCAGGGTCACGATGGCCAGATAGTCGCCGCTCAGGCGCAGGACCGGGATACCGATCAAGAAGCCCAGGATGGCGGCAGCGATGGCGCCGACCACAATGCTGATGATCAGGCGCATCGGGTCGGACGGAACGGCGCTCTCCAGCGCGACAGCGGTAACGATGCCCGTATAGGCGCCGACGCTCATAAAGCCCGCGTGGCCCAGCGACAAGTCGCCCGCGATGCCGACGACAAGGTTGAGGGAAATGGCCATGACAATATAGGCCGTGATGGGAACCAGCTGACCGGCGATCATGCGCGGAATCATGTGGTTAGACTGCATAAAGAACACGATGGCGAACGCCACAAGGCACATGGCGTACGTGACAAAGTCGTGACGCGTCTGCTTGTCTTTAAGAAACTTCATAGCGCTCACCTACACCTTCTCGGGGACGTACTTGCCCAAGAGGCCGGCAGGCTTGACGAGCAGGACGATGATCAAAACACCAAAGACGATGGAGTTGGCAAGGCTCGTGGAAATGTAGGCCTGCGCCATCGCTTCGATGATGCCGATGAGAATGCCGCCGACAAAGGCGCCGGGGATGGAGCCGATGCCACCGAAGACGGCGGCGTCGAAGGCCTTGATGCCAGGCATGGCGCCTGTCGTAGGCTGCAGCACCGGCGAGTAGGAGCACAGCAGCACGCCGGCGATGGCGGCAAGGGCAGAGCCGATGGCGAACGTCATCGAGATGGTACGGTTGACGTTGATGCCCATGAGCTGAGCGGCGGCCTTGTCCTCGGACACGGCGCGCATGGCTTTGCCCATCTTGGTCTTGCCTGTAAAGAACATCAGGCCGGCCATGATAACCAGGCAGGCGACGATGGTGACGAGCGAGACGGCGCTCACGTTGAACCTTGCCAAGAACTCCGGCACCGGGAAGGCGACGAGCGAAGTAAAGTTCTTGGGCGTGGCGCCCCACAGAAGCTGTGCGGCATTCTGCAGGAAGTAGGACACGCCGATAGCCGTGATCAGAACGGCCAGCGGACCCGCCTGACGCAGCGGCTTATAGGCCAGACCCTCGATGAGAACACCGAGAACCGTGCAGGCCACACAAGAGAGAACTACAGATGCCCAGCCCGGGAGGCCGAGATACGACGTGGCGCAGAACGAGACATAGGCACCGACCATGATGACGTCGCCGTGAGCGAAGTTGAGCATCTTGGCGATACCGTAGACCATGGTGTAGCCCAACGCGATGATGGCGTAGACGCTGCCCATGGACAGGCCGTTGACCAGGTATTGGATAAAGACCGTCATGTTCCACATCCCCCTTTCGAATAGGTTTCCAGTTAATGTATGAAACAGGGACGTTACACTGTCCCTAGATACCAAGCAAGCAGGGAAGGCCAAAACCTCCCCTGCTTGGGATCAAAACCGCTCTATGTGAGGCGGCTTATTAGGCCTGTACGTACTTGCCATCGGTGATGACGTACGCCGTGGGCTCCTTCTGAACCTGGCCCTTATCGTTCCAGGTGAGCTTGCCGGTCAGACCGTCAACGGTAATCTTGAGCATAGCCTTGGACAGCTTCTCGGCGACCTCGGTCGGATCGGCGTCGACACCAAGACCGGCCTCCTTGACGGCCTCGGCCACCGCGTGCACGCCGTCGTAGGCGTCGGCGGCAAACTGGTCGGGGGTATCGCCGTACTTATCCTTGTAAGCGTTAACGAAGTCGGCGTTCTTCTCGTCGTCGGCGGAGAACGGGGTCATGAGCAGCAGACCCTCGGCAAGAGAGGTATCGAAGCCCTCAACGCCCAGGATGCCGTCCATGCCGTCGCAGCCCATCATCTTGACGTCGTAGCCCATGTCCTTGGCGTTCTTGAGCAGGACGGACGCCGGCGTGTAGTAGATCGGCGCAAAGATCATGGTGGCGCCGGCCTGCTTGGCCTTAGTCAGCTGGTTGGTAAAGCTCGTGGCGGAGTCGTCCTTAAAGGTCTCCTCGTCAACAATCTCGAGCTTGGACTCAGCGGCCTGGGCCTTAAAGGAATCTGCGATGCCCGAAGAATAGGCGTCGCCGGAGTTATAGAACAGCACGAACTTCTCGTCCGGATACTTCTGGGCCAGGAACTTGGCAGCGTTGACACCCTGGTTGGGGTCGGTGAAGCAAACCTGGAAGACGCAATCCTTGCCGTCGGTGACGTCCTCGGAGGACGCGGACGGGGTGATCATGAACGTCTTGGGGTCGTTACCACACTCTGCGGCAACGGCAACCGACGCACCCGTGGTGGTCGGACCGACGAGGGCCTGCATGCCCCAGTCGAGCAGGGTGTTGAAGGCGTTGACGGCCTTCTCGCCATCGGCCTGGTCATCCTCGGCCTTGCTGGCAAGCGGCAGATCCTTGGTCGAGAAATCCTTGCAGCCAAGCTCGACACCCTGGGTAACGGACTTGCCGTAGGACGCGTTGGCACCGGTCAGCGGGCCGATGGTGCCGATCTTAAACGAAGCGTCGCTCGAAGCGGAACCGCTGTCGCCGCCGTTGGAGGAGCAACCAGCTAGAATGGACATCGCCCCCAGACCTGCTGCGCTCGCGATAACGCTCCTGCGATTCATAACAGGGTTCAATGACTTACCGGTGAGGCTCGACATGCGGCTCTCCTCTCATTTATCGTCGGGTTTCAGTTGCCCGACAGGCCATCCTTCGCCGTGTTCGGCGTTCGCAAAATAGTAGACGCTTTAGTTGAGAAAAGTGGCGATTATTTCAACTTTTCTTTTGTTTTGTTCATTTATCCATAGTTCTGCGTATTTCTATTACTTTATGCAGTAATGCCACTTTATTGTGTGAAAGTAATGTTTCCGTTCTGTTACAGGCGTCCCTGCCCTGAATAAAACGGCCTCACCGGTCGCGCTTTATGCGCACTTAGGCGGCGATGTACTTGCCGTCCTGGATCACATAGGCTGTGGCGGGCTTTTCGACCTGGCCCTCGTCATTCCACGTCAGCTCGCCTGTCAGGCCCTCGATCTTGATCTTGCGCATGGCCTTGGCAAGGTCGCCGGCAATGTCGGCACCGTCGGCCGAAATGTCAATCCCCGCCCTATCGATAGCCTCGGCGATGGCGTGGACGCAATCGTAAGCGTCGGCGGCAAACTGGTTGGGCGTCTCGTCGTAGGCATCCTTATAGGCCTTGACGAAGTCGGCATTCTTCTCATCGTCAGCCGAAAACGGGGTCATGAGCAGTACGCCCTCGGCAAGAGAGGTATCGAAGCCCTCCACAGAGAGCAGGCCGTCCATGCCGTCGGTACCCATGAGCGTCATGTCGTAGCCCATGTCCTTGGCGTTCTTGAGCAAAACGGACGCCGGCGTGTAGTAGATCGGGGCAAAGATAAGCGTGGCGCCGGCCTCCTTGGCCTTGGTGAGCTGGTTGGTAAAGCTCGTGGAGGAATCGTCCTTAAAGGTCTCGGTATCGACGATGTCGAGCTTGGACGCCTTGGCCTGCTCGGCAAAAGCGTCGGCAACGCCCGAGCTATACGTATCGCCGGAGTTGTAGAACAGGGCGATCTTGGCATCCGCGTACTTCTCGGCCAAGAACTTCGCGGCGCTGGCGCCCATGGTGGGATCGGTGAAGCAAACCTGAAAGACCGTGGTCTTATCCTTGGTGACGTCGAGCGACGAGGCCGAAGGCGTGACCATGAGCATATCGTCAGCGATCTCGCCCGAGACGGCGACGGCGGCACCAGTCGTGACGGGGCCGACGAGTGCCTGCATGCCCCAGTCGCACAGGGTATTGAAGGCGTTGATGGCCTTCTCACCGTCGGCGACATCGTCCTCGGACTTAAGCGAGAGCTTGAGATCCTTGGTCGAGAAATCCTTGGCGGCGAGCTTGGCACCCTTCTCGGCCGAAACACCATAGGTTGCCGCGGCGCCGGTCAGAGGGCCGATGACACCGATCTTGAAGGTCTTGCCGTCATCGGCGGAGCCGCCATCCGAGCCACCCGACGAGCAACCAGCGAGTGCGGCGGCGGTGCCGAGCGCCGCGGCGCCGGCGAGAAAGTTCCTACGGCTGAGCGCGCTGTTGATGTTGAACATGGTGTCCCCCTTTTTTTCGCTGGCCGCGGTGCGGCCGTCTTGCGGTACGGGGCAAACCTTATGGCGCAAACGTTGACAGTTTGTTACGGAGTTTCGTTTGTAGCGAGCGTGTTTCCAATGTTTCCGCAGCGTTTCGGGGGTGCCGTTTTGTGCGACTCCTGTTGCCTGGCGAGCACGCGCCCTCGGTTCACGCTAGAATGCACTCAACCTTTAAGCGGTTAATCCATCCATAAGATGCACGAAGGAGCTATCTATGAGCGAACCCCTGCGCACCGTGAACGTCGGCCTCATCGGTCTGGGAACCGTCGGCGGCGGCGTGGCCCGTCTGATCAAGAGCCACCACGATGAGTACCTGGCAGCCTACGGCATCGACCTTAAGCTGACCCGCGCCTGCGCGCTTGCTTGGGAGCAGGCCGAGGCAGCCGGTATTGAGCGTGAGGCCTTTACGAGCGACTGGCACGACGTCGTCACCGACCCCGCCGTCGACATCGTCGTCGAGCTGATCGGCGGCGAGCACCCCGCGACCGAGATCTTTACCACCGCCTTCGAGAACGGCAAGCACGTCGTCTCTGCCAACAAGGCCCTGCTGGGCCGTCATGTCGAGACGCTCGCCGAGAAGGCGCGCGCATGCGGCGTGCAGATTAAGTGCGAGGCCAGCTGCGGCGGCGGCATCCCCATCGTGAGCACGCTCGAGCACGACTTGGTGGGCAACAAGATCCTGACCATCGCCGGCATTCTCAACGGCACCACCAACTACATCCTGTCGCGCATGGACGCCGAGGGCGCCGATTACGCCGACGTGCTCGCCGACGCCCAGGCCAAGGGCTACGCCGAGGCCGACCCGTCCGCCGACGTCGACGGCTTCGACGCCGCCAGCAAGACGGCCATCCTCGCCTCCATCGGCTTTGGCACCCGCGTGACCACCGATGATGTGTACCAGCAGGGTATTCGCACCATCGGCGCCGAGGACATCGCCCAGGCCCGCGAGCTCGGCTACACCATTAAGCTGCTCGGCATCGCCCGCAACACCGACGCCGGCGTCGACGTTCGCGTGCACCCCACGCTGATCCCCACCGATCACATGCTTGCCAAGGTCAACGGCGCCATGAACGCTGTCTACGTGGTAGGCGACGCCGTGGGCGAGACCATGTTCTACGGTGCCGGCGCAGGCTCCTTCCCCACCGCGAGCGCCGTCGTGGGCGATATCCTGTCGCTCTCCGAGCAGATCAGCCGCGGCGTGGCTCCGCTGCCCGAGATTGAGCCCTATGGTCACAACCTCGCCTTTAAGCCCATGGACGAGCTCCAGACCAAGTACTATGTGCGCCTGAAGGTTGCCGACCGCGTGGGCGCCCTGTCCGAGACGGTCGACATCTTTGCCAAGCACAACATCTCGATCTCGCTCATCAACCAGGTCGAGGACGGCAAGTCGGGCGTCAGCGATGCCTGCTCGGTCATCTTCCTGACGCACCGCGCGCTCGAGAAGGACGTCCAAGCTGCCGCCGCCGAGCTTGCCAGCGTCGACTGCGTGGCCGAGGTCGCCAACGTCCTGCGCATCGAGGACGTCGATGCCTGGACCGAAGGCGTCATGGCCAACTAATTCGCTCTTCGCTATACGGCATATATGTTTTCGTAGCGAGCGATATGTTCTTCTATGTCACGGGCGCCATGCTCCCTGTCGACGGAGCTGCCCGCTCCTAAAGGTCGCGAACCACGGCTTCGAACCTCAACGAGGCCCAACGCAAAAGGCGCGCTGTCTGCATCAACCGCAGGCAGCGCGCCTTCAATTATTTGGACGGAACCCGTATCCCGACATTCCTTGCTACCTGCCATCGTCGTCCTGGGCTTCATCGCGCGCATAGAGTTCCAGCATGCGGCGGCGGTATTCGCGCACGGCGAGCTTGGCGCGCTCCAGGCGGCGGCGCTCGCGCGGAGTCAGCTCGGACGGGTCGACCTCGTCTCCATAGGTCTTATCGGCAAGAAGATGTGCCGCGTCCACAATACGGGCATCGATATGGCCGCTCGCCGCCTCGGCGGAAAGACGCTCGGCAATCGTATCGAGCGTAGGCAGGCCCTCGAATACGCGACCGTGACCATGCGAGGTCAGCAGCTCGTGCTCGCGTGCGAGCAGGCTCGCCAAATCGTGATGGGCGCGCAGGATGTCGAACGCATCGGATGGATGCTCGGCAACCTCTGCCACGGCGGCGACCGGTGCGGCGTCGACCACGCGGTAGAAGAGCTGAGCAAGCAATGGCATCAAGAACACCGTGATGGCACCGGCGGCAACCATGACCGACGCAATATCTTGCGACAGCGCGCCCGCGTTGACGGCAACGCTCGTAACGGCAACGATGATCGGTAGCGCCGTGGTGCAGTACAGGGCCACGGTAATGCGGCCATACGCCGACACATCGCGCGTCGCGGGACAAATGCCCATAGAGATGAGAATGGGCACGGCACGAATAATCAGCAACGCCACGATAAAACCCGCGAGCAAGCCCGGGCGCGACACCACGGCCGTCAGGTCGATCTTTGCGCCCGATACGGTAAAGAACACCGGAATCAAAAAGCCGTAGGCCAGGCCGTCGAGCTTGGTCTCGAGCGTATGGTTGCCCTCGGGGATGATATAGCGCAGGACAAAGCCGGCGGCAAAAGAACCCAACACGATGTCGAGGTCAAAGATGGCCGAGAACGCCACGAGCGTGACCAGGATGAGCACCGTCAGGCGCACGAAGGTCTGCGACGTGGTGTCGGCGCGCTCCTCGACAAACGAAAAGAAGCGGCTGCCGACGCGCTTGGAGCGGCTTGGGACCACGGCCAGCAACACGCAAACCACCGCAAACAAGCCAAGGATTACGAGCGTTTGGATGCCGGTGCGAGCAGACAGCAGCACCGACATGGCGAGCACGGGACCGAGCTCGCCCCAAGTGCCATACGCGAGAATCGAGTCGCCCACACGCGTGCCGGTGAGCGAGCGCTCACGCATGATGGGCACGAGCGTGCCGAGCGCCGTAGAAGTGAGGGCAAGCGTCACGGCAATACCGTCGAAATGACTGACCGAGAACCACGGGGTAAAGCGCACGGCAAGCCAGGCGATGCCAAACGTGACGACCCACGTCGCCATACCGTAGCGCCCCTCGACGCCCGTGATGTTCTTGGGATCGATCTCAAAGCCGGCAAGCAGGAACAAAAAGGCCAGACCGAGCTCGGACACAAGCGAGACCTCGGCATCTACATGGATGACGCCGAGCATATGAGGTCCCAGCACCGCGCCGAACACGAGCAAAAAGACCGTTTCGGGAACGGGTTTTCCAGGAATCGCCGAGGCGATGAAGGGGCTTGCAAAGGCCACGAGTGCGATGATGGCGAGCGAAACAAATGCCATGTGATGCCTTTCTCTTGTTTGCGCTTCACTGTAGCACCCTCGCCGTCCTCAACGCGCCGCGAGCTGTCGTATCATAGTGACGTTTACAAACATGTGGCTCAAGGCGACCGCGAGGCTTGCCCCGTAAACCGACCGCTGCCGCATACCGTACCGTACGCCCAACCGATCAGGAAGGCAGGAACCAATGGTCTCTCGTATCTACGTGGAGAAGAAACCCGGGTTCGACGTCGAGGCTCAGCAGCTCAAGGGCGAGCTGACCGAGATTCTCGGCATCAAGGGCATCGAGGCCCCGAGGATCATCAACCGCTACGACGTCGAGGGCATCGACGAGGAGCTTTTCCGCTCCTGCGTGCCGACCGTCTTTAGCGAGCCCCAGGTCGATGTGACCTACGACGAGCTCCCCGCAAGCGATGGCGCCGTCTTTGCCGTCGAATTCCTGCCTGGCCAGTTTGACCAGCGCGCCGACTCCGCCAGCGAGTGCGTGCAGCTCATCAGCCAGGGCGAGCGCCCCGCCGTGCGCTCCGCCAAGGTCTATATGATCTCGGGCGCTCTGGACGAGGCCGCCATCGAGGCCATCAAGCACTACGTGGTGAACCCCGTCGAGGCGCGCATCGCCTCGCTCGACCTGCCCGAGACGCTGTACATGGAGACCCCCGAGCCCCAGCCCGTCGAGGTGCTCGACGGCTTCCGCGAGCTCGACGAAGCCGGCCTTGCCGCCTTTATCGCCGATCGCGGCCTTGCCATGGACGAGGCGGACATCGCCTTCTGCCAGCAGTACTTCCGCGATGAGAACCGCGACCCCACCATCACCGAGATCCGCGTGATCGACACCTACTGGTCCGATCACTGCCGCCACACCACCTTCGGCACCGTCCTGGACGACGTGACGATCGACGACGCCGTGGTGCAGCAGGCCTTCGACCGCTACATGGAGATGCGCCACGAGCTCGGTCGCGACGCCAAGCCCGTCTGCCTCATGGACATGGGCACCATCGGCGCCAAGTACCTCAAAAAGACCGGCGTCATGACCGATGTCGACGAATCCGAGGAGATCAACGCCTGCACCGTCAAGGTGAAGGTCGATGTCGATGGCGAGGACCAGGACTGGCTGTTCCTCTTTAAGAACGAGACTCACAACCACCCGACCGAGATCGAGCCCTTCGGCGGTGCCGCCACCTGCGTGGGCGGCGCCATCCGCGACCCGCTCTCGGGCCGCAGCTACGTGTACCAGGCCATGCGTGTCACCGGCGCCGGCGACCCCACCGTCCCGGTTTCCGAGACGCTCGAGGGCAAGTTGCCGCAGCGCAAGCTCGTAACCACCGCTGCCGCCGGCTACTCCAGCTATGGCAACCAGATCGGCCTTGCCACCGGCCAGGTCAACGAACTCTATCACCCCGGTTACGTGGCCAAGCGCATGGAGGTTGGCGCCGTCGTGGGCGCTACCCCGGCAAACCACGTTCGTCGCGAGTGCCCCGCCCCCACCGACAAGATCATCCTGCTGGGCGGCCGCACCGGCCGTGACGGCATCGGTGGCGCCACCGGCTCCTCCAAGACCCAGAACACCGAGTCCATTGAGACCTCGGGTGCCGAGGTCCAGAAGGGCAACGCCCCGGTCGAGCGCAAGCTGCAGCGTCTGTTCCGCCGCGGCGATGCCTGCCGTCTGATCAAGCGCTGCAACGACTTTGGCGCCGGCGGCGTCTCGGTCGCCGTGGGCGAGCTTGCCGACGGCCTGTATGTCGACCTTGATACCGTAACCAAGAAGTACGACGGCCTGGACGGCACCGAGCTCGCCATTTCCGAGTCCCAGGAGCGCATGGCCTGCGCCGTCGCCGACGGTGACGTCGAGGAGTTCATGGGCTACGCCGCCGAGGAGAACCTGGAGGCAACCGTCATCGCCGAGGTTACCGCCGAGCCGCGCATGCGCATGGCATGGAACGGCGTCGCCATCGTCGATCTGTCCCGCGAGTTCCTCAACTCCAACGGTGCACCCAAGCACCAGGTCGCCCACGTCTGCGCCCGCAGCGTGTGGCAGCCCAGCTGGGCCGGCACCACGCTTGCCGAGCGCATGACCTCGCTTGTCACCGACCTCAACGTCGCCTCCAACAAGGGCCTTTCCGAGCGCTTTGACTCCACCATCGGTGCCGCGACCGTGCTCATGCCCTTTGGCGGCAAGACGCAGCTCACCCCGAGCTCTGCCATGGTCGCCAAGTTCCCCGTGGACGGCGAGACCACCACGGCGAGCGCCATGGCATGGGGCTTCAACCCCTATCTGATGGAGGCCGATCAGTTTGCGGGCGCCTACCTGTCCGTGGTCGAGTCCATTGCCAAGCTCGTTGCCGCCGGCTTTGAGCACAAGCGCGCCTACCTCTCCTTCCAGGAGTACTTTGAGCGCCTGCGCACCGAGGCCGAGCGTTGGGGCAAGCCCATGGCGGCCGTCCTGGGCGCCCTCATGGCTCAGGTCGACCTGGGTGCCGGCGCCATCGGCGGCAAGGATTCCATGAGCGGCTCGTTTGAGGACGAGGCCGGCGAGCTCAACGTTCCGCCGACCCTGATCAGCTTCGCTGTCGCCGTGGGCAAGGCGGCCCGCGCCGTCTCCCCCGAGTTCAAGGGTCTCACGCATCGCGTCGTCCGTATCGCCCCCGCCACCTATGGCGAGGACTACCGTCCCAATGCCCAGCAGCTGCTCGCCGCATTTGACGCCGTCGAGGCGCTCACCGCCACCGGCGACGCCCTGGCCGTCTCCACGCCCGGCTACGGCTGCGGCGCCGAGAGCCTCTTTAAGATGTGCGTCGGCAACCAAATCGGTATCGAGCTTGCTGAGGATGTGGACGTGGAGAGCCTCTTCACCCCGCTCTATGGCAGCTTTATCGTCGAGCTCGCCGAGGATGCCGAGCTGCCCGAGGTCGCCGACGGCGTTGTCGTCGAGCCCCTGGGCACCACTGTCGAGGGCTATGTCATCGACACCGGCTCCGAGGTCATTGAGCTCGCCGAGCTCCAGGAGGCCTGGGAAAGCGGCATCGAGGGCGTCTTTGCCTACCGCAGCGCCGGCAAGACCCCCGAGGTCGAGACCATCGACTTCCGTGCCAAGGACATCCATGTGTACAGCGGTGCCAAGATCGCCCGTCCGCGCGTGATTATCCCCGTGTTCCCCGGTAACAACTGCGAGTACGATAGCGCCCGCGTCTTCCGTGCCGCCGGTGCCGAGGCCGACACATTCGTGATCAACAACCTCACGCCCGAGGCCGTCGCCGAGAGCACCCACGAGCTTGCCCGCCGCATCCGTGCAAGCCAGATCGTCATGATCCCCGGCGGCTTCTCGGGCGGCGACGAGCCCGACGGCTCTGCCAAGTTCATCACGGCGTTCTTCCGCGCTCCCGAGGTCACCGAGGCAGTCCGCGACCTGCTCAAGGCCCGCGATGGCCTGATGCTGGGCATCTGCAACGGCTTCCAGGCCCTGATCAAGCTCGGCCTGGTGCCCTACGGCGACATCGTCGACGCCACGCCCGATGCGCCCACGTTGACGTTCAACACCATCGGTCGCCACCAGAGCCGTCTGGTGCGCACCCGCATCTCGTCCAACTTGTCCCCGTGGCTGTCGCAGTGCAGCCTGGACGACCCCTACACCGTCGCCATCAGCCACGGCGAGGGCCGCTTTGTCGCCAACGACGAAATGCTCGCCCAGCTGATCGCCAGCGGCCAGGTCGCCACGCAGTACGTGGGCGAGAACGGCAAGCCCAGCATGGATCTCTCCGTCAACCCCAACGGCTCCGCACTCGCCATCGAGGGCATCACGAGCCCCGATGGCCGCGTCCTGGGCAAGATGGGCCATGCCGAGCGTCGCGGCGACAACCTGTACCGCAACGTGCCCGAGCATGTCCCCGGCGATAAGTTCATGCCGATCTTCGAGAGCGGCGTGGCCTACTTCGCTTAAACCTTTCCCATCGGGTACAATCCCTTCGGGTAACAACACCCGCCACCGACACATCCGGTGGCGGGTTCTTTTTTGCTTCGCGCATACAGGAAGGACATCATGGAAAGCCGCAAGCCGTATCTCGCCACCCTGCCCGGACTCATCCTGGGCTGTCTTGTTTGTTGCGCGCTCTGGGGGTCGGCTTTCCCCTGCATCAAGATCGGCTACGCACTCTTTGGTATCCCGGCGCACGATACCGCTTCGCAGCTGCTCTTTGCAGGTTTACGCTTTACGCTTGCCGGCGCCCTGGTTATCGTTGGGATGAGCGCGGCCCAACGCCGCCCCCTCATACCGCAAGCGCGCGACATCAAGCCCATCTTTATCTTGTCGCTCTTTCAGACCATCGGGCAGTACTTCTTTTTCTATCTGGGCCTCTCGCGCGCCAGCGCCATGTCGAGCTCCATCATCGAGGCCAGCGCCAACTTCCTAGCCATCCTCTTTGCCGCCCTAGCGTTTCGCACCGAAAAGCTCGATGCGGCCAAAGTGCTCGGCTGCGTACTGGGCTTTGCCGGTGTCGCGCTCGTCAACCTTTCGGGCGCGGATGGCACCTTTGGCTTTACGCTCGACGGCGAGGGTTTTATCCTAGCCTCCACCGTCGCGGGTGCCCTTTCGACCTGCCTGATCGGTATCTTCTCGCGTGAGCACGACGGCGTCTTGCTTGCCGGGTGGCAGTTCTTGGTCGGCGGCCTGGTCCTCACCGCCATCGGCTTTTTGATGGGTGGCGCGCTCTCCCCCACGGCGATTGCCCCCGCCATCGCGCTCATCATCTACATGGCGCTTATCTCCGCGGTCGCCTACTCGCTGTGGTCGCGCCTGCTTGCCGTCAACCCCGTCAGCCGCGTCTCGGTCTTTGGGTTTATGAACCCCGTCTTTGGTGTGCTGCTGAGCGCGCTGCTGCTCGGCGAGGGCGCTGGCACGAGCCCCATTACCGTCATCGTTGCCCTGCTGTTGGTCTGCGGCGGCATCATCATCGTCAACAAACCCAAAAAAGCCTAGCGAGCTCACCTTTTTAGAGAGGGCGTTCGCACACTTTAGCTCAATGGAGCACACTGATTCTCGTTGATTTCGTACCGAGCCGCAGCGGCAGACGCTCGTCTTGCCGCACCGCGCCTGGGCGTTATGGCCGGTGGCCCCCGCAAACGCAAAAAGGGCGCACGACCATCGCAACGGTCGTGCGCCCTTTTTTCTAGCGTATCTGGGCGCCGGCTTTCTTTTTCTCGGCCTTGACGCGATAGAGCTCCGCATCGGCAGCGCGAAGTAAGTCTTGCCAGGTATCAACACTATCGCCGACCCGCGCGTAACCGATGGACATCCGCAATGCATACGGTACCTCGGCACGAGCGAGCTCGTCGTCAATCGCCGAACACAGGTCTATGATGTCCTGTTCCGCCGCTGCCTTTTGGAGCACCACGAACTCATCGCCACCATAACGCGCGATAAAGCCACCAGACGCCGAGCAGACATCCTTGAGCGCCGTCGCAACAACCTGAAGAGCATGGTCGCCCTCCACATGTCCATACTGATCGTTAATCTGCTTAAAGCCGTCGGCGTCCATCATGAGCAGATACACATCTTCGGCCTGATCCACATTTGAGAAGAGCGACAGCATATAGGTCTCAAAACGGTTGCGATTGTTAAGTCCAGTCAACGGGTCGGTCGAGATGAGCTGCTCCTGGCAGATGATATAGAGCAGCAACATGCTAATCATTACGCCGACACAAAGGCCAGGCACCGAGCATACGATCTGAAAGGTACCGCCCACCAGGGCCGGAATGGCGAAAAATGCCAAGGTTCGATAGATAGCCTTCGTCTGCAGGCTCTCGACCCTGCGAGATTGCACAAACGCATGCAGGGACGCATGTATAACGTAACAGTAGCTGACAATGGGCTGGATCATATAGGCAAAGCCGCGACGATACACGCCCTGCGAATCGATATAGAACAAGGCGTGCGTCCAGTAACTGGTAAAAGCCAGCACGACCACCAGAGCCGTAGGCAACGTTACAAGCACCACCCTATAGCGCGAGGTCACAAGGCGAGAGCCCTGCATCGTCTCGGAATAGATAAACCAAATGAGACACGCGATGGCAAAGAGCGAAAACGAAACCGCGTTGGAAATCCAGTTGGCAGCAATACCCAACGTGCCGTCCGCACCATCCGAAAGCGTCCAGATCATATCGAATAATATGTACGCGGCAGAGGTGTAGCCAAGCATGCTAAACAATAGCTGCAGGGTGCTCGAGAACAAGGAGCGACGACTTCGCGCGGCAAGCCCGATAAGAACAATCATGCATAGCAGGAATATCTCAATCTTGAGTGCCTTAACCACTAGACGCCATCCCTTCAATATCCGAATGGTCAGAATCGCCCAATTCGAATCAGGGCAATAAACACCCCTTTACTCCGCAGGGGTAAAGGGAATCATAGCAAAGCGCCCGAACATCACTGCAAAACAGTTTCTGTTCGGGCGCTCGGACGGCGCGAATTGCACGCCGGAATCAATTATCGGTAACGGCCGTTACTCGCCGTCGATGTCGGTCGCGACGGCCTCCTCGATGGCCTCGACACCGGCAGGCGACAGGTCCTCCTTGCCCTGGCAGAACTTCTTGTCGACCCAGCCGGTCAGAATCGGAGCCATGATTGCCGTGATGATAACGGCAGTGGCGATCTGGGCGTACGCGGTGGGCGCAAGCTCGGCGTAGCGCGGCGCGACCTCGGCGAGAGCAACCGGCGTGGTCATAGCCGTGCCGGCGATGGTGGAACAAGCCACGGCAGCCTTGCCGTTACCACCGCACAGGCGCTCGAACGCAAAGGTGATGGGACCGACGACAAACAGCGTGACAAGGCCCAGCAAGATGCCGGAAATACCACCGGTGATAAAGCTCGACAGGCTCATGGACGCGCCAAGCTGAAATCCGATGACGGCAATCGCAGGGTTGGCACCGGGAACTAGCAGGTTCTTGATAAACGGGAACAGGTTGCCCAGAACCATGCCGATAACGAGCGGCAAAATGGAGCCGATGATAGTACCGACAGGGATGTTGGCAAGACCCGAAACACCAAGGATGATCATCGTGACGGCGGGGCCGGCCGTAAAGAACAGGATACCGACGGCGCCCTGCTCGGACTCATCGCCGAACTCGCCCATGATGCCCGTATAGAGCGCCATGTTGCAAAACGTAATGCCGCCGATGATAGACACGGAGCTCAGACCCAGGAAGTTATCGTTAAAGAAATATGCCACACCCAGGCCGAGAGCCGCTGCGACGACCAGCTTGGGAATCAGCACGACGATGCCGGTCTTGATGGCGCCCGGCGTGGACTTGAAGCTGATGCCGGCGCCCACAAACAGCAGGATCGCGGCGACGATGGTATTGGAGCCACCGCGGCAGGCAGCCGTAAAGAAGCCGCCGATCTCAAAAACCTGCGGGCAGAAGGTGTTGAGCAAAAGACCGACGATCATCGGATAGATCATGATGTCGCCCGGGATGCGCGGAACCTTGAATTTCTTTTGCTCGTTGGCGGTCGCTTCCTGTGCCATGAAACCCCCATTTCCGCTGACGCAGAACAAAAGCCCACGTCACGCTTTGCTACAGTAAAGTTTGGCCATGGTACCAGAAGAAGCAGACCAGCTCGATGAGAAATTCGATTCGTTGGGCCGGGACGCTAAACGCGCCCTTGCTTTTATACAAGGCTCAAAACGATATAGAACACGATGCCCGAGACGCAGCACCACAACATCGACTTTGTCTTGATTGCCACCGCCACGACACCGGCAGCCGCAATCCAGGGAATCAAGCCCTGCCACAAGCCGGCGTCGAAAGCGCCAGGGCTTATCAAATCGTTAGCGACCAGCGCCGCAAAGGCGGCGGGCGGAATATAACCCAAGGCCTCGGTACCGCGGGGCGACAGCGTTCTCCCGCGCAAGGCAAACGCCGGGGCAATGCGGAAAAACGCGATAGCCGCCCATGACGACAGCCACAGGACCAAAAACTCATTAACGGGCATCGCGAGCGCCCCTTCCTTCGGCGAAAGCATCGCACGCAAGCGCCGCGGCAACACCGACGAGCACGCTTGCCGGCACGGCGATATTCGTCCACCCCAAGAACTTGCATATGGCGACAGACACCGCAGCCATAACGGCAGCCACGACATTGCCGCGCGACAGTCGCTGCGAAAAGAGCAGGCAGATAAAGAGCGAGGTGCAGACAAAGCCAGCAATAGCGGTGGGGACATCGACAACGGCGCCTACAACGGCGCCCATCGTGCACGAAACGCCCCATGTCGCGATGAGGATCGCGTTGAGCGCAAAGGACTCGCGCGGGCCCCAATCCTCCCCTTCAACCAACTTGGCAAGCGAGATGCCATATGCCTCCTCGGTAAGCGTCGCGGCAACGGCCAGCGTCTGACGCTTCGAGGCACCCCTCAGATGGGGCGCGATTGATGCCGAATAAAGTGCAAAGCGCGAGGAGATTGCGGCCACACTTGCGACAATCGATGCCGCAGGCACACCTGCCAGCCACAGATTGCAGACCATAAACTGGCCGCTACCCGTCACAAACGTGCTGCTCAGAGCAAAAACCATCCAGGGCTCCATTCCCGTCTGCGCCATAATCATTCCGCACGGCGCGCCTATCGCAACATAGGTAAGCATCACCGGCCAGACGGTTTTAACGATTTTGAGCACCATAGCGTTCCTCGTCCCGACAAGATTTCCGAGCCGCATTCAACGACGCGGCAGAATCATCGCCCGGTGGCAACCGAGTTCACCTACAATTGCCACCGGATCGAAAGACACAGCATTTTAGGAAGTCATTATGACAGCTATCGATCGGGGCCGGGCGACCGCGGCCTTCAAACGCTATACCGATGCTTACGATGCCGCCAATCCACGTATCGCGCTCAAAATCGAGCATACGTACCACGTTGCCGAGGCATGCGATGCCGTGGCGCGCGAGCAGGGCTGGTCGACAGAGGATATTGACCTGGCCTGGCTCTGCGGCCTGTTACACGATATGGGACGCTTTGAACAGTTGCGGCGCTGGGACACCTTTAAGGACGCCGAGAGTATGAGCCACGCAGCGTTGGGCGTCGGGGTCCTCTTTGGCGAGAACCCCGCCGATGCGCCCGCCGTAACGAGCATCCGCGACTTTATCGATGACCCGGCAGAAGATGAGCTCATCCGCGCGAGCATCGCCTATCACAGCGACTTTCGCCTGCCGGCACAACTTGACGAGCGCACGCGGCGCTTCTGCGATATCGTGCGCGATGGCGACAAGATCGACATTATGCGCACCATCGCCGACAGCACCGTCGACACCATCCTCAAGGTTGATGAGGACGCATTTCTCGCCAGCCGGTTCTCGACACCGGCTCTCGCTGCCTTTGACGAGCGCCGCTGCGTCGCACGCGATGAACGCGACGAGCCCGCAGACTACCTGGTGGGGCTCATCTGCTTTATGTTTGAGCTCGTCTATCCAGCGAGCCGCGCGCTGGCGCGCGAGCAGGGCGATATCTACCGCCTGCTCGACGCGCCCTTTGGCATTACGCGCCCCTTTACCGATCTCGCCACGCAAGCGACCTGGGAGCGCCTAAAGGACGAGATGCGCTACTGGCTGGCGCGCGCCTAGCGCTCAAGCTGGGCCAGCAGCTCCTCGACGACCTCGACGGCATCGCCGACAACCCTGTACTGGGCAGCACCAAAGATGGGGGCATCCGGGTCCTCGTTGATGGCGATAATGCACTCCGCCCCACCGATGCCGGCAAGATGCTGGATGGCGCCCGAAACACCGATACTCACGAGAAGCTTGGGCGAAACCGATACGCCTGTCTGGCCAATCTGATGGCGATACTCCAACCAGCCGGCCTCCACGACAGGTCGCGTGCAGCCAAGCTCGGCCCCCAGAGCCTCGGCGAGTCTTCGCATCAGCGGCAGGTTTTTCTTGGAACCAATGCCGCGACCCACCACGACCAGGCGCTCGGCATCGGCAATTGATGCCTGCTGCCCCCACTCCTCGGCGGGAATCGAGATCTCGACACGAGCCTTAGCATCATCCGCAAGGAATACCTGGGTAATCGTGCCAGAACGGCTGTAGTCAAACTCGGGCGCCTTAAAGATGCCGGGGCGCACCG